>JBDHSO010000001.1:0-99376 GCA_039808125.1 Rhodobacter sp.
TGTTGCGGTTGATGGCGTGAAACAGGCTGTTGATATCGCCGATGTCGGTGTCCGACAGATAAAGCGTGCGGCACAGATCGCCCGTTCCCGGCCGCTCGATCTTGATGACCCGCGCACCCAGATCGGCCAGCCGCAGCGCGCAGAGCGGGCCGGAGAGGAACTGGCTGAAGTCGACAACAAGGATGCCGTCCAGCGGCAGCGTCATGTCCGGCTCTCCCGATAGGCGGCCTCAAGGGCATCGAGGGTGGCTTTGGGGCTGGCCGCGCCGGTCAGGCAGCGATGGACGATGCCGCCGGCCTGATCCTGGAAGGCCATGTAGCCGTCATGGCGCGGCCGCAGCCAGGCGGTGTCCAGCGTGCGGCGAGTGTTGCGGAAGAAATCGCGCGTCATCGCGTTGCAGGCATCGTCCTCCCAGGCCGCGGCATGGCCCGGCTGGCCACCGCTTGCGGTGAAAAGCCCGCGCTGGCATTCGGCCCCCGCGATCCAGAAGGCATAGTCCACCGCCACCTCGGGATGCTGGGTGAAGGCCGAGACGGCAATGCCCGTTCCCCCCAGAACCGTGCCCGAGGGATCGGGGTGCAGGACGCCCGGCGCATCGTGGAAGGTCAGCGGATAGGCGCAGAAGCCCGCCCGCGAATAGTTGGTATAGCCATAGCCGAAGGGCGAATACTGCGGCCCGTCCGCCGTCCGCCCCATCCATTCATAGATGCCGATCGGATCGAGTGTCAGGCAGCGCGGATCCATCAGCGCGACGATTTCGCGCATCAGATCCAGCACATGCGCGGCCTGTTGCCGCTCCATCAGACGGTCGGGTGTTGCGGCCACGGCATAGCCGAGGTTTCGCGCCAGGCCGAAGAAGGTCATCAGCGCGTTGATCGGGATCAGGGCGAAGCCGACCCGGCCTTGCCGCGCCAGCTTCAGGACCTCGCTCCAGACCGCCGGCGCCGCGTCAAGCCGGTCGGGCCGCAGGGCGGCCACCGGCGTGGCGGTGTCGATCGCCAGCGCCCATTGCCGGCCGGCAAATTCATAGGAGGGATGCGACAGCCCCACCGACCCCGCCGCGAGCGCCGCCATTTCGGTATCGCGCAGCCCGTCGAGCGGCAGCAGGTTTCCCTGCCGCGCCACCTCGCCAACGTGGGGGTGGTCGATCACCATCAGATCGTAGGTCGTGGCCATCTCGGAAATGGGCCGGTCGGCAAAGGCCTGGAGCGAGCGCCGCTCCCAGGTGATGGTGACGCCGGGATGCGCCCGGGCATAGGCCTCCGAGGTGGCAACCATCGGATCATAGCCGCGGGGGTGGTCCCAGGTCATGCCGCGCAGCGTCCTGTCAGCCATGAGTCTTCTCCTTCGCAGCCTTGCGGGCCGCCGCTTCGCCGGCAAAGGCCGAGGGGTCGCGGTAAAGCGCGGTCAGCAGATGTTCGGCGTAGAGCACCTGCTCGCCCGGTGCCTTGAAGACGGAATAGCTGACACGCAGCTTGCCCATCTTTTCGTTATGCACCTCTTTCGAGAGGTTCTCGCGGATCGTGTAGATCGTGTCGCCGATGAAGACCGGCTTGATGAAGCGCAGCCGGTCATAGCCATAGCTGAACGAGTTCAGGCAATTCGTCGCCGCAAGCCCGAGGCCCAGCGAAAAGACGAAGGCGCCGGCCACCAGGCGACGACCGAAGACGCCCTCTTCACTGGCGAAAAGCTCGTCGCTGACATAGGGGTGGTGATCCATCACCAGGCTGTTGAACTGCATCGATTCGCCTTCCGAGATCGTCCGGCGGATCGAGCGGATTCGGTCGCCCACGACGAAATCCTCGAAATACCAGTCCTCGGAGTTCCAGACGGGAATGGCGGCATGATCCGCCGGCAGGCCGGGCAAGTCCCGAGCGTGAATCCCGATCTCTGCCATTCTCCCCCCTTGTCGCCACGAGTCCCCTGCCGCCAACGCTAGCGCAGATTTTTCATTTGTCAAAATCTTTTTTATGAAAGAAAATGCGCCGGGGAGGATCAGATGGAACAGGAACAATATTACGAGGACTACGTGGTCGGCGCACAGCGGCAGACGCTGGGCCGCACCATCACCGAGGCCGACATCGTGTTTCACGCCGGCCATTCGGGCGACTTCTTTCCGCATCACATGGATGCCGAATTCTGCAAGGGCCAGCCGTTCGGGCGGCGCATCGCGCATGGCACGATGACCTTTGCCATCGGCATCGGCCTGACGGCCACCGTGATCAACCCGCGCGCCATGACCTATGGCTATGAGCGGCTGCGGTTCCCGACGCCGGTCTTCGCCGGCGACACGATCCGCACCACCGTCTCCATCGGGCGCAAGGCCGATGACCCGAAGCGCGCCGGCCACGGCCAGGTCGTGGAAATCTGCGAGACGAAGAACCAGCACGGCAAGACCGTCATGTATTGCGAACATATCCTGCTGGTCGAAAAGCGCGAGGTTACGGCATGATCGAGGGTTTTCCGCAGGACTGGCCGGCGCCCGCGGCGCCGCGTCCCATCGTGGTGATCGGCGCCGGCGGCATCGTGCGCGACGCGCATCTTCCGGCCTATGCCCGGGCGGGGCTGACCGTGGCCGCGGTGGCCGAGATCGATGCCGGGCGCCGCGCCGCCATTGCGCAGGATTTCTCCATCGCGCAAACCCATGCGACCGTGGCCGAAGCAGTGGCCGCCCATGGCAACAGGGTCGTCTATGATGTGGCGGTGCCGCCTTCGGCCATTGCGCCGATCCTGCGCGACCTGCCCGATGGTGCGGCCGTCCTGATCCAGAAGCCGATGGGCGGCGACCTTGCTGGCGCCCGCGAGATTCGCGCGATCTGCCGCGAAAAGGGGCTGAAGGCGGCGGTGAACTTCCAGCTCCGCTTTTCGCCGATGATGATGGTGGCGCGGCAGGCGGTCGAGGCCGGGCTGATCGGCGATCCGCTGGAGATCGAGGTCCATCTCAACATCTTCACGCCCTGGACGCTGTTTCCATTCCTGCTGCCGATGAAGCGGGTCGAGATCCTCGTCCATTCCATCCATTATCTCGATTCCATCCGCGCGATCTTCGGCACGCCGAAGGCCGCCTTTGCCCGGTCGATGGCCGATCCGCGCGCGCCGGGCTTCGCCCAGACCCGCACCACGGCGCTGCTCGACTGGGGCGATCTGCGGCGCGGAGTGATGAGCATCAACCACAATCATCAGGGCGGACGAAAATTCCAGTCCGCCTGGTTCCGCATCGAGGGCACAGCGGGCGCGATGATGGTGAAGCTCGGCGTCGATTTCGACTATCCGCGGGGCGAGGCGGACGAGCTGTGGTTCTGCCCCGACGGCGGCGAGTGGCGCCAGGTCCCGCTGACCGGAAGCTGGTTCGTTGAGGCTTTCATGGGTCCGATGCGCAACCTGCAACGTTTTGCCGCCGGCGAGGACGACCGGCTGTTCTCGGGCGTCGAGGATGCCTTCCAGACCATGGCCCTGGTGGAAGCCTGCTTTGTCGCAATGGACACGCCGGCCGTGCCGCTGGATCTGGCCTGACGGCGGATCAGTCGCGCACGGCGACCCCGCCGCCCAGGCTGCGCGTCAGCTTGCCGGCGATCTCGATCGCCTCCAGGCAGCAATCGGCCAGGGTGATGGTCTCGCCGAAGCGTTCGATATGCGGCACGGTCAGGGCGGCGACGGCATGGCCGGTATGGTCGATGATCGGCACCGAGATGTTGATCACGCCCTTGATGACGAAACTGTCCACGACCTCGTGGCCACGGTGGCGGATCTCTGCCAGATCGGTGCGTAGCCGCTCTTCCCCCACGCCCGCCGGCAGCGGAACCCGACGCAGCATCTCGGCCAGCCCGGCCTCGTCCTGATAGGCCATCATCACCCGGCCGGAGGAGGCCCGCCAGAGGTCGACCCGCGTCCCCAGCCGGACCGACATCACATGCCGCGCCGGGGAATCCACCTGCCCCACGATCAGCACCGCATCGTCCGAGATCACCGCCAGATGCACCGACTGGTTGATCCGGTGCGCCAGGTCGCGCATCAGCGGCGCGGCGCTGACGGTCAGGCGGCGGATCAGCGGCGTGCGATGTGCCAGTTCGAACATCAGCGTGGTCAGCACGTATTTTTCCGACCCCGGATCCTGGGCGATGTAGCCGCGCTGTTGCAGCACCACCAGCATGCGGAAGATTTCTGAAACCGACCGGCCCAGATCGCGGGCAATCTCGCTGAGGGACAGGCCGGCATCGACCGCGCACAGCCGCTCCAGGATATCGAGGCCCTTTTCCAGCGCCGGCGCGGTGTATTTCTGCGTTTTCGCTTCGGTCATGGGGCTTTCCGTTCCGGAACGGCGGATGCATCTGTGATCCGCTACATTAGGTGCCGGCCAGCCCCTATTCAATGCAGCGCAGAATCCCGTCCCGCGGCGGGGCACGGGGCGCGTCCTGGTCGATCGGCGCTTCAGAGGATTGGCGGCTCAAGCGCGGGCGGTGTGGCGAAAGCCGCTCGACACTGGATCTTGTCAATCATAATCATATAAATGATTAAGGTTTGCAGGGATCTCGCTCTGCCTCGCCTGGGGAAGTTGGTCGGTGCCAAAACCGTCATCAGGATTCGACTTTGCCGGCTGCTGCGGGCAGGCGACCATATCATGTGGCCGCAGGGCCCCGGCGAGCCGGTCGGCCTGACGGCCGCCCTGTTCGCGGCCAGCGCCGATCTGCCCGCTTTCACCGCAGTGGTCGGGATGATCACCACCTGTACCCTTTCGGCGGCAAGGCCGGGAAATCCTTCGTTTCTTTGCCTGAATGGAGCGGGCGGCACGCAGCGGACGGTCGCATTGAGCGGATCGCGCCTGGTTCCCGCCCATGTTTCCGCCATTCCAGAATTGATCCGTCAGGGCCGGATTCGGGTCGACGTGGCGCTTGTCCGGGTGCGGCCCACGTCAACGCCGGGCATCTGGTCGCCGGGCGTGATGGTCGATTTCGTTCACGAGATTGTCGAGACCGTGCGGGTGGTGGTGGCAGAAATCGACGAGCGCATGCCCCTGACGCGGGACGATGCCCTGATCGACGGCGCAAGGATCGCGCATTGCACCACAGCTGACAGCGCGCAGCCCTTTCTTCCCGATCCTGTCCCTTCAAGCGTCGATGCCACCATTGCCCGCCATGTGGCGGCCTTGGTGCCGGACCGCGCCCACGCTCCAGTTCGGCGTGGGCGGGCTGCCTGTCACTGTCTGCTCGGCGCTGCGGCATCATCGGGATCTGGAGTTGCACGGCCGCGTCATTCCGGATGCCGCGGTCGACCTGATCGAATGCGACGCGGTCAGCAATGCCTGCAAGGGCGTGGATGCCGGCCTGACGGTGACGTGCGGGCTGTTCGGTACCGAACGGCTGAGCCGTTTCGCGCATGAGAACCCGCATCTCGTCATGCGACGGGCGACCTATACCCATGCGGCCCAAACGCTTGCAGCGATCGAGCGGTTTTATTCCATCAACAGCGAGGTCGAGATCGACCTGTCCGGCCAGGTCAACACTGAAATGGCCGGTGGCCGTTATGTGGGGGCTGTGGGCGGTCAGGTGGACTTTGTGCGCGGGGCGCGGCTGTCTTGGGGGGAAGGTCAATCATTGCGCTGTCTTCGATGACGCCCGATGGCAGGCATTCGAAGATCGTGGCCGGTCTTGGCGGCCGCCCGGTCACGACGGCGCGGTCCGATGTGGGTCTGGTCGTGACGGAATATGGCGTTGCGGATTTGTGGGGGCTGGTTCTCCCCGCCCGCGCCAATGCGCTCATCGGTATCGCCCATCCGGACGTCCGCGAGGACCTGACGCGCGATCTGGTGCGGCAGCCGGCATTGCAAACATGACCCACGGAGTTTCGACATGTCCGATCAACTGATCGTGGAATGGCCCCACGAACCCGTTGTCGCGGATGCTGGCCCGCGAGGCGATGCGCCTGCTCGGGTCCAGCATCGAAACCGTGGTAATCGACGGGGCGGATGTGCCGGCCCGCGAGGCGATGCTTCTGGGCGCGATGCTGGCAGGACAGGCTTCCGCCAATTCGCCGGTTGCGGCCGTTCACGCCCTTGCCTATCCGGTTGGCGGCATTTTCCACATCCCGCATGGCCTTTCCAATGCCCTGCTGCTGACAGCGGTTCTGCGCTTCAACCTGCCGGCTGCTGCGGTCGCCTATGCCGAGATCGCGGCGGATGCCTTTCCCGCGCTGGCAAGCCTGTCCGATGCCGCCCGTCCACCCGCCTTCGTCGCGGCGCTGGAGGCGCTGATCGGTCGGCTGGGCATGCCGTCGCGCCTTCGCGACGTCAACATTCCGCGCGATGCGCTGCCGCAGGTCGCGGCCGAAGCTATGAAGCAGCAGCGGCTGTTGGTGAACAACCCCAGGCCCGTGACCGAGGCCGACGCCGTGGCCATCTATACGGCGGCGTGGTGACATGCGCGCACCTCCCGGCCGGCGCGGGGACTATCTGCACTTCGAGAAACATACGACCCGCCGGGCCGACAACGACGTCTACGGTCATCTGAACAATGTGGTCCACTGTCTGTTGTTCGACAGCACCGTGAACAAATGGCTGATCGACGGGGGGCTGCTCGACCCGCATCGCGACGAAACCATCGCGCTGGTGGCTGAAACCGGCTGCTGCTATCACAACGAGATGCATTATCCTCAGGTTATCAGCGCCGGGCTGCGCCTCGAACGGCTCGGAACGGCATCGGTGCGCTACGGAATCGGACTTTTCCCCGACGATGCGGAGCAGGTGGCAGCAGAGGGGTTTTTCGTGCATGTCTATGTCGATGCCGCGACGCATGCCCCCCGGCCCATACCTGCGGCCAGCCGCGCCGCCCTGTCCCGCCTGATCGGGGGGTGACGGGGGGACTGGTTGCACCGCGCCCGTCGGGCGGCGCGCTCAGTGAGTGGCCTCGCGCTGCCTGATCGTGCGGTCGAGCCTGCCGATCCTGACGCCAAAGATCCCGGGCGCAGCCTTGCCGCCCGGTTCCATGCCTTGCACCGCGAGCTGAATCAGGCCGCCTCGGAGCAGGAAGACGTGGAAATCACCGAATGGAACCTGCTGGCCATCGGCAAGCTGAGCGATATCGAACTGCCCGACATCAGCGGCGAACAACAGCCGCAACCGCCCGTTGGCACGCGCCGCGCCTACTTCCGGAAGTTGCGCGGATTGGCAGAGGTTCCGGTCTATGGACCGCTGTCGCTGGCGATCGACCAGCCGGTTGCCGGCCCGCTGATGGTGGGCGAGGTTCCGACGACAATCGTCGTCGGCCCGGGTTCGGCCGTGACGCTCAGCCGCTTCGGCAATTACGTCATCGATATCGATTGACACGGGACGGGGTGGCGGGCGCCTTCCGCTGACCCTGTTTTGGCGAAACCCGGGTGGGCGGATCGCTTCGGCCTCCCCTGACGCGCGGTGGCCGGGCATATTCGATGCCGGCTCCCGCAGGCGAACACCCCGGTCAGGCCGGCCAGTCGAACATCGCATACCAAGCGCCCGGCCTGGCTGCCGGCAGTATCAGGCAGAGGAACTGGCGTCGGGCCGGGTCGCGTCTGGCTACGGCGCGGGCGGGTTCAGCGGGTTGCCGTCCGCCTCGACATTCCCGTTGCCGGCGATGGTTTGCGCAACCTCGCTGCGCACGGCCTGAAGTTCCCCGTTTTTTGTGCCAGTTCCGCCCGTTCGGCACGCAACGCATCCAGGCGTTGATCGGCGATGTCGATCCAGGCCATAAGCTGGCGCAGCTTTCCCGCTTCGGAGTAGAGATTGAGCCATCGGCGGATCTCCTCCAGGCTCATGCCGAAACGCCGGCCGCGCAGGATCAGCTTCAGCCGGGTGATCTCCCTTCGGGAATAGCGTTTCTCGCGGCCACGGCCCGCGGGAGAGATCCGTTCGAGGTTTTCGTAATGCCCCACCGCCCGGTGCGTCAAGCCGAGCATTTCGTACACTTCGCTGCGTGTGAAACCACCTTGCCCTGTCATCGTCCCTCCCGATGGTTCTGACTGCGGCGGATGCCGCAAGCCGGCCTGCACAGGTTGGGCAGGGGGTCGTGCGGCATGGCGCCCCTTCATGCCGCCCGCGGATAAATCAGTTATATAATTATGCCTTCAATGATCAAGCCGCACCCATCGTGATGATAGTAAAAACTAGATGATATAAACTAATTCTTGCGCCGGAGCCTCGGGCGCGCTAGCACTGAACCGTTGCTCCGGCCTGCCGTGGACTCAAGCACGGTAACCAGGAGCGCGACCAGCACAGAGCGGAGAGAACGATGGGTTCCAACAGCCTTGCACAGCGTGACATCGCAAGCGTCATGCATCCCTATACCAATCTGAAAAAGCATTTTGACGTCGGCCCCGTCGTCATCACCCATGGCGGTGGGTCTTTCTCTATGGTGCGGACGGCAGGGCGCTGCGGGGCAATGGTGCAGTTCGCTGGGCTATGGCAAGGCCAACGAGCGCATCGCCAGGGCGGCGCATGATGCGCTGATCGGCCTGCCCTATTCGCATATCTTCCGCCATCAGACCCACAAGTCGGTGGTCGAGCTTTCCGAACGGCTTATGGCCCTTGCCCCGGTGCCGATGTCGAAGGTGATGCTGCAATGTTCGGGGTCGGAGGCCAACGATACCGCCGTGAAGATGGCCTGGTATTACTGGGCCAGCCGCGATCAGCCGCAGCGCCGCAAGATGATCTCGCGCATGCGCAGCTATCACGGCTCGACGGTCGCCTCGCTGTCGCTGACCGGGAACACCGATTATTATCGCGGCTTCGGCCTGCCGCTGCCCGGGTTTCTCAAGGTGCCCGGCCTGAACCATTATCGCAACGGCCTGCCGGGCGAATCCGAGGATGAGTTTACCAACCGGCTTGCCCGCGGACCGGAAGACCTTATCCAGGCCGAGGGGTCCGATACCATCGCGGCCTTCTTCGCCGATCCCGTCCAGGGCAATGCCGGCGCCCTGCCGCGCCCCGGAGATATTTCGAGAAGATCCAGAAGATCCTCCGCAAATATGATATCCTTTTCGTTGCCGATGAGGTGATCTGCGGGTTCGGCCGGGTCGGGGAATGGTGGGGGCCGCAGCGCTAGGGGCTGGAACCCGACATCATCCCCCCGGCCAAGGATCTGTCGTCGGCGATGCAGCCGATCTCGGCTGTCATCGTGGATGAGAGGTCTTCTCGGGCATTGCCACGGAAAGCGACAGGCCGGGATCCTTCATCCATGGCTTCACCTATGCCGGCCATCCCGTCACGACCACCGTCACCAATGAAGTGCTGAAGATCTACGAGGAGCGAAACATCGTCGGCCATGTACGGTCGCTCGAACCGCAGTTTCAGGGCATTCTCGAAAGCTTCCGCGATCATCCGATGATCGGAAACGTGTCGGGTGCGGGCCTTCTGGGCGGGCTGGAAATGGTCATGGACAAGGCCGACAAGTCCGCCTTCCCCAAGGCCTTCGGCCTGGCGCCGAAGATCGAGGCGGCTGCGCGCGGCCATGGCGTCCTGATCCGGGTGATCGCCGACCGGCTGGTGTTCGCGCCGCCGCTGATCATCACGCCGGGCGAACTCGACGTTCTGGCGGCCGGCGCCCGCAAGACGCTGGACGACGTCTACGCAACACTCTGATTGACGGATGCGGCGATTTCGCCTGCCGCCGGTATGCCGGCGGCAGGACAGACAGCGGGACAGGAAAAAGGCGTGACGCCGAAACGTCTCGCCTTTTCTCATTGTGTCCGGTGCCGGCACGTCGGGCCTGCCATGGCAGGCCCCGGATGTCAGATCACCCCATCCTGCTTCAGCCGCGCCAGATCCTCGACCGAATGGCCAAGCCATGTGCCATAGACCTCGTCGTTGGAGGCCCCCAGCGGCAGGCTGGGAACGAGTGACAGCCGCGGCACGCCCCGGACATTCAGCGGCGTATGGGGAAGGTTCACCAGGCCGAGCTCGGGGTGGTCGACGGGCTGCAACGCACCGCGCACCAACATGTTGCGGTCCTCCATCACCTCGCGCAGGTTGCGCACCGGCGCGCAGGGAACCGCCTTGGCCAGCATCGCATCCGCGGCTTCGTCCTTGGTCTGGGTGGCGACCCGGGTCTCCAGCAGCTGATCCACCAGTTCATAGTTGATCACCCGTGCCGTCCGCGTCTTCAGCCGCTCGTCGTCCTTCCGGTCCGACCGGCCGATGACCTCCAGGATCGCCTGCCAGTGATGGTCGGCCGGCGCGTTCACCACGACATAGCCGTCCAGGGCAGGATAGACATTGCAGAGGGCTACCCCCAGCCCGCCATGACGATTGCCGGTGCGTTCCGGCGCGGCATCGCCCCGCACGTGATACATCCCGTAATTGGATGCGAGCGAGCAATAGGTCGCGTCCTGCATGCTGACCTCGACGATCTTGCCCGTGCCGGTCCGCTCGCGGTGATAAAGCGCCATCATGATCGCCGAGAGTAGATGGATCCCGGCAAAGAAATCGCACAGGGCGGCGCCCGACTTGACCGGCGGCCCATCCTGAAAGCCGGTGGAATTGATCACGCCGCACATCGCCTGCATCACCAGATCCATCGCGGGATAGTTGCGGTACAGACCATCGCTGCCATGGCCCGAACTGGAACCGTAGATCAGGCGAGGGTTGACCTTGAGCAAGGCCTCGGCACCGACACCCAGCCGGGCCATCACGCCCGGCGCGAAGTTCTCGATCAGGATATCCGCCTTGCCCACCATCTCGCGCAGCAGGTCCTTGCCGGCCTCGGTCTTGAGGTTCAGCGTCACCGGCTTCTTGTTCGAGTTCAGCATGGCGAAGGGATAGGCGACGCCGCCCAGATCGCCACGGCTGCGCAGGTTCTCGCCCGTCAGCGGTTCGACCTTGATGACATTTGCGCCGCCCATCGCCATCAGGAACGTGGCATAGGGACCGTTATAGATCTGCGTCAGATCGAGAACGGTCAGTCCTTCCAACGGTTGACCCTGCGCGGCCTCCGGCGGAATGTCTGGTACGTGATCAGGCATCGTGGTTCCTCTGCTGCCCCGACTCAGGCGTTCTGCCGGTCATTCCATTACATATAAATCATTTATATTGCAGCTACTTACAGCCAACGGCGCGCCGGCCTTGCGTGTCAGGATCGGCGCGCTTCTGCGTTGTACGCGGCACGGCGCAGGATCTGTCACGGCAAACCCGTCGGTATCTCGTTGCCGCACAGCAATCCTGCTGCCCACGGGCCGGCGCACCGACCCGCGTTCAGGACAACTGGCCGGCTCGCGGGATCAGCCGCGTGTAATTCTGCGTCAACCCGCCATCCACCACCAGTTCCGCGCCGGTCACATAGGCCGCATTCGGCCCGGCAAGGTAGAGCACCGCCTCGGCAATGTCTTCCGGCGAACCGATCCGGCGCATCGGAACCACCGCCGAGCGCGCCTTGAGCACCTCTTCCGACGTATAGTTCACCACCGTCAGCGGCGTATGCACCATGCCGGGCAGCGCGGCATTGCACCGGACGCCATAAGGACCCCATTCGGCTGCCAACAGCTTCGTCAGCATCGAAGCCCCCGCCTTCGAGACGCTGTAGCTGCCGAAATCGGAATTCGAGTGAAGCGCACCGATGGAGGACATGTTGACGATCGCGCCGCTCTTCCGGGCCAGCATGGCCCGGCCGAACGTCTGCGCGCAGATGAAATAGCCGGTCACATTGACCGCGATGACACGGTTTCACTCCTCAAGCGAGACATCGGCAAGCGGAACGAATTTGCCAACGCCGGCATTGTTCACCAGAACATCGGCCTCGCCAAGCCGGGCCGCGACGGCCGCATGCGCGGCGGCCACGCTTGCGGCATCCGTGGTATCACAGGCCAGCGACATGCCATCACCGCCCGCGTCCTGAACCAGCCGCAGGGTTTCTGCGGCGCCTTCGGCATTCTTGTCGAGGATGGCGACCTTGCCCCCCTCTTTCGCCATGGCAATCGCCGTCGCGCGGTCGATGCCCCCCGCGGCGCCGGTGACAATGCAAACCTTACCCGAAAACATGGAACCGCTCATGATCTTCCCCTCTTTGCAGCAGCGCCGGGCCGCATCCGTGCGACGGATGCCCGGGCGACGTCTCGTCATGCCGGGGGATCACACATAAGATCATCTATATCAATAATACTTTATTGAAACCTCTGCCTAACCCTGGCAATGCCGCTGGATTCCTGCGTTTGCGGCGGATCGCCAGGGTTCCTGTGGGTGGGTTGCCGGTCTTTCGCGTCCGGCAGGCCGCGGCGCTTTCCCGGCCTGCGACCGACGTGCAAGTCGCGGGAATGCCGTGAATAACACAGCCTTCCATCAGCACGGATCACGATGGCAAAACCGGGGCTGGCCCACCACGGCCATCGGTGGTCCCGCGGGTCAGCCGCCCGTCGACTTGTTGAACACCCGTGTCGGCCTGTCCGCCAGATCCTTGTAGCGTTTCCGCACCAGTTTCTCCAGCGCCTCGACATGCTGTTCCATATGCCGCGCCGCCAGCGCCGCATCGCGGGTGCGACAGGCGTCGAGAATCGCCTCATGGGCGGCGATCACATGCTGCTGGTTCGCGGGGGTGAAGCGAACGCCGTATTCGGTCCCGTCGGACAGCGTCCGGATGGTGCCCCAGAATGCTGCAAGAACCCGGCTGCTGCTGGCGCGCGCGATCACCTCGTGGAAGACGCGGTTTTCCTGAAGGAACGCCTCCTGATTGGTCGCGGCCCGCATCCGGTCGATCGACGCCTGCATCTCGGCGAAATCCTCCTCGGTGCCGTTCACCGCCGCCTCCGCGGCAAGGCCCGGCTCGATCGCTTCCCTTGCGCGGACAACGTCGATGAAGGGGACCTTGTGGATGCGAAGATAGACGGACAGCGCATGCGTCAGCATGTCGATCGAGGGCTTGCGCAGGATGATCCCGCCCTTCGGCCCGGGGCGCAGCTCCAGGATGCCCTGCGATTCAAGCACCCTCAGGCTTTCACGCAGGGTCGGCCGGCTGACGTTGAACTGTTCGAGCAGTTCCGCCTCGGTCCCGATCGAAACCCCCGCCGCCAGATCGCCCTTGATGATATTGTCCAGCAGCCGCTGGGCTACATGCTCGGCCTTGCGGACGGTGGGTGTCATCTCCATCATGTTTCACATTCCGTTCCGGCCAAAGACCACACCGCCGAGCTTCAAAATCCCTCTAGATTATCTGATTAATCGCGCTTCCCGGATCATGTCAACCGCAGCGCCAGGGCCGGCGGAGCGCGGCGAGATCGCGCAAGAGCATGCCACCGGCTGCGCCGCCCTGTCCGCGGCGCGAAACCAAGGGGCCGCTATCGCGCCAAACCGCCGGGCCGTGGCTCCCCCGGCAGCGCGGCGCGGGCAATGGTCTGCAGGCCGCCCATCGCATAGAGATAGAGGTGGTCGATCATCAGCTCGCGCGAGGGATTGAACGGCAGGCCGGATGCGGTGGCGGAATTGCGCAGGAGCAGCGTGGTCATGACGCAGGGCGCCAGGACGCAGGGAATGCAGCGCAAAAGCGCCGGATCGTCGGGCGGAAGGGCGGTGATCTCGGCCAGCATCGGCAACAGGAGTTGCAGCTTGGGCCATAGCTCTTCCTGCTGGAAGGCCTGCAGATAGGCCGATGGCGAAAGGATTTCGCGGCCCAGAACCACGACCGGCCAGTCCAGTTCACCCAGGGCGCCCTGCACAACAAGCTCGATCAGGCAGCGCAACTTCTCTGCGGCCGGAATGTCGCGCGCCATCAGCCGGTCAAGGTCCTTCACGTCGAGCAGCCGCCGATGCGCCTCGGCCAGGACGGCCCGGTAAAGGCCGCTGCGATTGCCGAAATGATAGTTGATCGAAGCCAGATCCACCCCGGCCTCGGCGGCGATCTCCTTGCTGGTGGTCGTGGCGAAGCCCCTTGCCGCGATCCGCACGCCGGCGACATCCAGAATCCGGTTGTAGGTGGTCTCGCCATCCGTGCGCTGCGCACGGGTCGGCCGGCCCGGCCCCGGATCTTCGGCCGCACCTGCGCCCGGTGCGGCAGGTTTCGGCCGGCGCCTCCTGTCCTCTTTGCGCATCCGATGGGCCTCCGTGCGGCCACGATATCTTTCTTGCCATAGTTTAAATCACATTTAAACTTGCCGTCAACCACACGCGATTCGTGGCCGTCCTCCGATTCGAAAGTTCTGTCGCATGAAGAAGATCGTTGTCATCGTCGTGGCCGCGGTCGCGGTTCTGGTCGGGGGCTGGTATCTCTGGACGCAGCGCCAGCCGGCCGATGCCGGCGATCTGGTCTTTTACGGTAATATCGACATCCGGCAGGTTGCGCTGGCCTTCGACGGCAGCGGCCGGATTGCCGGGCTGCGGGCCGAGGAAGGCGATGCCGTGACTGCGGGTTCGGTCATCGGCCTTCTCGACACCCGCTCGCTGGAACTTCAGGCCGAGGCCCAGGAGGCCGCGGTCGACGCGCAGCGGCAGACCTTGCTCAAACTGCGCAACGGCCCCCGCCCCGAAGAGGTGGAGCAGGCGCGTGCGCAGGTGGCTTCGGCCGAAGCGTCCTTCGACTTCGCAGAGCAGGAGCTTGACCGCGTCACCCGGCTGCAGGCTTCGCGCAGCGGTGCAGCCAGCCAGCAAAGCGTCGATCAGGCGCAGGCCGAGGCGAAGGCCGCCGAGGCCGCGGTCAACCAGACCCGCGCGGCGCTGGCGCTGATCGAGGCGGGGTCGCGCAGCGAAGACATCGCCTTCGCCGAAGCGCAGTTGCGGACCGCCGAGGCCCAGCTTCAGCTTCTGCGTCATCAGATCGACCAGGGCCAGTTGCGCGCGCCGGCAGACGGGGTGATCCGGTCCCGCCTGCGCGAGCCGGGAGATATGGTGACATCGGCCTTGCCGGTCTTTTCGCTGGCGCTGACCCAGCCGAAATGGGTGCGGATCTATGTAAACGAGCCGGATCTCGGCCGGATTCAACCCGGCATGGCCGCCAGGGTCGAGACCGACAGCTTTCCCGGCCAGCCGATTGCCGGCAAGGTCGGCTATATCTCCTCGGTCGCGGAGTTCACCCCGAAATCGGTCCAGACCGAGGAATTGCGCACCAGTCTCGTCTACGAGGTCCATGTCCTCGTCGACGATGGGGACAACCGGCTGCGCCTGGGCCAGCCCGTCACCGTCCGGTTGCAGGACGGGCCATCTCCATGACCGCGCCGACGGTCACGGTCGAGGATCTGCGCAAGACCTTCGACGCCCCGGGCGGCGGCAAGGTGACGGCGCTTGACGGGTTGACGCTTGCGATACAGGCCGGCGAACTGACGGCGCTGGTCGGCCCCGACGGCGCCGGCAAGACCACCTTGATGCGGATCTTCGCCGGCCTGCTCCGGCCCGAATCCGGCAAGGTCGGCGTCCTTGGCATCGATGTCACCCGCGACCCGCAGGCGGTTCAGGCCCGCATCGGTTACATGCCGCAACGCTTTGGTCTTTATGAAGATCTGAGCGTGCAGGAAAACCTCGACCTCTATGCCGATCTGCATGGCGTGCCAATGGCGGAACGCACCAGCCGCTTCGCCCGGATGCTGAAACTGACCGACATGGCGCAGTTCACCGGCCGGCCGGCCGGCAAGCTCTCGGGCGGGATGAAGCAGAAACTGGGGCTGGCCTGCACGCTGGTCCGCGCGCCGGATCTGCTGTTGCTGGACGAACCCACCGTCGGCGTGGACCCGCTGTCGCGGCGCGACCTCTGGACGATCGTGCAGCAACTGGTGCAGGACGAGGGGCTGAGCGTGATCGTCAGCACCGCCTATCTGGACGAGGCCGAGCGCTGCGCCCGGGTCTTCGTCATGGATCGCGGCCGGATGCTGGCCGAGGGCGCCCCCGATGTTCTGAAGACCCGGGCGAAAGGATTGACCTTTACCGCGATGCCGCCGCCGGACCTCGCCGCCCGCGACCTGCAAGCCCGGCTGATCGACGACCCGCGGCTGATCGTCGATGCGGTTCCCATGGCCGGCAATGTCCGCTTCATCCGCCAGCCTGACGCGGACGCGGACGCCCTGCGCGACCTGCTGGCCGGCGTGCCAGCCGAACCGCGCGCCGAGGATCTGGAAGACGCCTTCATGATGATGCTGCGCCAGCGCGAGGGCACATCCGGGGCCGGCCCCGCCGCGGCGCCTGTCCCAGCGCCGGCCCCCGCCCCTGTCCAGACCCCCGCGCCGGCCGATGGCCAGGCCGGCCAGCCGGCCATCGTCGTGCGCGATCTGGTCCGGAAATTCGGCGATTTCACCGCCGTGGCCAGCACCTCCTTCGAGGTGGCGCGCGGCGAAATCTTCGGCCTTCTGGGGCCGAACGGCGCGGGCAAGACCACCACCTTCCGCATGCTGTGCGGGCTCTTGCCAGCCACGGCCGGCACGCTTCTTGTCGCCGGGCACGACTTGCACCGCGCAAGGGCGCAGGCCCGCGGTCGCATCGGTTATGTCGCGCAGAAATTCGCGCTCTACGGCACGCTGACGGTGCGCGAGAACCTGGAATTCTTCGGCGGCGCCTATGGCCTGCGGGGCAAGGCGCTGCGGGCGCGGATCGGCGATGCGCTCGAACGGTTCGACCTCGATCCCGCTGCGCCGAGCGGCCAGTTGCCCGCCGGCTACCGGCAGCGGCTCGCGATGGCGACCGGCCTGCTGCACCAGCCCGAGATCCTGTTTCTGGACGAGCCCACGAGCGGCATCGACCCGCTGGCCCGCCGCGCCTTCTGGCGCACCATCACCACGCTGGCCCATGGCGGCGTCACCATCGTCGTGACCACGCATTTCATGGAAGAGGCCGAATACTGCGACCGGATCGCCATTCAGGATGCCGGCCGGATGCTGGCCATCGGCACCCCGCGCGCGGTGCGCGCCCTGGCCGGCCCCTCGGGATCGCGCGACATGAACAGCGCCTTCATCGCCATCGTCGAACAGGGCCGCGCCCGGCGTGACGCGAAGTCTGCGGCATGAGCGGGGATGGCTTCACCCGGCGGCTGGTCGCGCTGACCCGCAAGGAAACGCGGCAGATGCTGCGCGACCGCAGCAACCTGGTCGTCGGCCTGCTCCTGCCGCTGGTGCTGATCCTGCTGTTCGGCTACGGCCTGTCCTTCGACGTGAAACACGCCCGCATCGCCGTGGTGCTGGAAGACAGTTCGCCCGCGACCCTGAACGCCGTGGCGGGCCTGATCGGGTCGCAATATCTGGATCCGACCTGGCTGCACTCGATGCCGCAGGCGGAGGCGATGATCCGCGCCGGCGAGGCGGATGCCATCCTGCGGGTTCCGAACGAATTCACCCATGATCTGGCGGCCGGCAACGGCCGTCTGCAACTGATCCTGAACGGTGTCGATTCCACCACGGCCCAGACCATCGAGGGTTATGCCACCGGCGCCATCGCCAATGCGCTTGAGCATCTGGCCGACCGGCAGGACATCCGCTTTCAGAGCGGCGCCAGCGTGGGCATCGTCCAGCGCATCTGGTTCAACGAGGCCGCAACCAGCACCTGGTTTCTGGTGCCCGGCCTGATCGTGCTGGTCACGACGCTGATCGGCGCCTTTCTGACCTCGCTGCTGATCGCACGCGAATGGGAGCGCGGGACGCTGGAGGCGCTGTTCGTCACCCCGGTCCGCCCGATGGAACTGACGCTGGCCAAGCTGGTGCCCTATATGGTCATCGGCACGATCGACCTTGCCATGTGCCTCCTGGCCGCGAAGTTCCTGTTTCATGTGCCGATGCGCGGCAGCCTGTCGGTCATCGTGGTGGCCTCGCTCCTCTATCTTCTGGTCTCGCTGGCGATGGGCCTGTGGATCTCGGGCATCACCCGCAGCCAGTTCGCCGCCAGCCAGGTGGCGCTTCTGGTCAGTTTCCTGCCGGCGATCATGCTGTCGGGCTTCGTCTTCGACCTGCGCAACGTGCCGGCCGTGATCCGCTGGGTCAGCCAGCTTCTGCCGGCCACGCATTTCATGTCGCTGATCAAGACGCTGTTCATGGCCGGCAACTACTGGCCCGCCATCGTGCAAAGCTGCGCCATCCTTGCCGCCTATGCCGCCGTGCTGATCTGGGCCACCCAGCGAACGCTGGCCAAGAGGCTGGATTGATCCGATGCCATCGCCGATCGCCTATCTGTCGCAGATCCTGTCGCTTATCCGCAAGGAGACGCTGGCGATCCTGAAGGATCCGGCCAGCCGCACGCTGCTGTTCGCGCCGGCGCTGATCCAGTCGCTGCTGTTCGGCTATGGCGCGACCTACGACCTGACCCATGTGCCCTATGCCGTTCTCGACCAGAGCCGGAGCGAAGCCTCGGACGACCTGCTGGCGCGGCTTGACGGCACCGGCGTGTTCGAGCGGGTCGCGACCCTTGACCATTCCGGCCAGATCGCCGGCCAGATCGACAGCGAGGCCGCGCTTCTCGTGATCGTCTTTCCCGACGATTTCGCGCCGCGGCTGGCGGCGGGCGGGCAGGCACCGTTGCAGGTCATCCTCGATGGCCGCAATTCCTCGACCGCAGGGGCCGCCGCGGCGCAGGTTTCCGCGGTGGTGGCCGCGTTCAACGCGAAACTCGGCAACCCGGCACCGCTGACCATCGTCAGCCGGGCCTGGTTCAACCCCAATTACGAATCGCGCTGGAACCTGATGCCGGCGCTGATCGCGACGCTCAGCATGTTGCAGACCCTGCTGCTGGCGGCGCTTTCGGTTGCCCGCGAACGCGAACAGGGCACGTTCGACCAGTTGCTGGTGACACCGCTGACCCCCTCGCAGATCCTGATCGGCAAGGCACTGCCCTCGATCATGATCGGGCTGGTGCAGTCGACCATCATCTTTCTGATCATCCGCTTCTGGTTCCAGATTCCGATGAACGGCTCGGTCTGGCTGATGTATCTGGGGCTGATCTCGTTCACGACGGCGGCGGTCGGCATCGGCCTGTCGATCTCGGCCGTGGCGCTGACGATGCAGCAGGCGATGCTCTACACCTTTCTGATCATGATGCCGATGATGCTGCTGTCGGGCCTGCTGACCCCGGTGCGCAACATGCCCGAGATCCTCCAGATCGCGACCTATGTGAATCCGCTGCGCTTCGGCATTGATCTGGTGCGCCGCGTCTATCTGGAGGGCGCGGTCCTGGCCGATATCGCCCATGACTTCATCCCGCTTCTGGCGATGGCCGCCGTCACCCTGCCGCTTGCCGGCTGGCTGTTCCGGCACCGGCTGAACTGATCGTCGCGTGCAGGCAACCGCGCTTCAGCGGATACCGGCGCGATAGGCGGCAAGGGCGGCGGCCCTGACCGGCCCGTAGCCCCGCACCTGCATCACCGCACCTGCCGCCTCTGTCGCCGCCTGAAGCCCGTCGGGGGCAAGCCCGTCGACCAGCGCCGCCATCCGCGCCAGATATTCCTCGCGCAGCGCCCGATCCTCGCGCCGGTCATGGCCATGGCGGAACGGATCGAACGGCCCGCCGCGCAGCGCCTTCATCCGCGCCAGAAGCCGGAAGACCGGCTGCACCCAGGGGCCGAAGGCAATCTTGCGCGGACGGCCGGTGGCGGGATCCCTGCGGCTGATCAGCGGCGGCGCCAGATGGAACCGCAGGACCGGCGCGCCGTCGAATTCGCGCGCCACCTCGCGCAGGAAGGCCGGATCGGATTGCATCCGCGCCACCTCGTATTCGTCCTTGATCGCCATGACGTGATAGGCCCCGCGCATCAGCGCATCGAGGAAGGGGCGCGCGCCGGCCCATCCCCCCGCCCGCGCCTCCGCCCGCTCGACCAGATCGGCAAAGCGCGCTGCATAGGCCGCGTCCTGATAATCGGTCAGCCGGCGCATGAGCATCGCCTTCAGCGCCGGACCCGTCGGCGAAGGGTCGGCGGCGGGGCGCGCAAGGGCCTCCGGATCGAGCGCCGACAGCCGGCCGGTGGCGAAGGCACGCAGGTTCTGCTCGACCGCGCCGCCGTTCAGCGCGATGGCCGTGGTGATCGCCTCCAGCCCGATCGGGATCAGGCCAAGCTGATAGGCATGCCCGGCCAGAAGCAGATTGGCCGCAATCGCATCGCCGAAATGGCGCAAGGCCAGCCCGGTTGCATCAACCGTGGCCAGCTTCCCCTCGCCCGCCTGCCGGCGCAACTGCGCCATGGGCAGGGCGGAGTTCTGTTCGGCGGTCGGATGGCGGACGAAATCGGCGGTCGGCGTGACGTGAAGATCGGCCACGATCCGGCTGCGCGCCCGGTCGATGCTGCGCAGGGCGCGCGGCTGGGCGGCAACCACGGTATCGAAGGCCAGGAGCAGATCGGTCTCACCGGCACCGATCCGCGGCGCATCGAGCAGCGCCGGATCGCGGGCCAACCGCAGATGCGACATCACCGCTCCGTTCTTCTGCGCCAGCCCGGTCTGGTTCAGGACCTGCACCGCCAGCCCGTCGAGATGCGCCGCCTGCGCCAGAATCGCCGAGACGGTGATCACCCCGGTTCCGCCGATACCGGCCATCAGCAGCGCGTGGCTGCCCTCCACTCCAACGACGGCGGCAGGCGGCGGCAGGCCGGCCAGCGCGGCCTCGGGCAGTGGTGTCAGCACGGGCCGGCGCGTCCCGCCCTCGACCGTGACGAAACTGGGGCAGAAGCCCTTGAGGCAACTGAGATCGGAGTTGCAGGCCGACTGGTTGATCCGCCGCTTGCGGCCGAGTTCGGTCTCCAGCGGCTCGACCGCGATGCAGTTCGACTGGACAGAGCAATCGCCGCAGCCTTCGCAGACCTCGGGGTTGATCACCACCCGCGCAGCGGCTTTCGGCAGGGTGCCGCGCTTGCGGCGGCGGCGCTGTTCGGCGGCGCAGATCTGGTCATAGACGATGCAGGTCACGCCCTCGACCTGGCGCAGCCGGTCCTGTTCGGCCTGTAGGGCATCGCGGGGCAACACCCGGACGCCGGCCGGCAGCCGGCCTTTCCAGACCTCGGGCGTCTTGGCGATGACAACCAGTTCACGCACGCCCTCGGCGCGGATCTGGTCGACCACGGCCGGCACGCTCAACTCGCCATCGTGGCGCTGGCCGCCGGTCATGGCGACCGCATCGTTGAACAGGATCTTGTAGGTGGCGTTGACCTTCGCAGCCACCGCCGCCCGGATCGCCAGCAGGCCGGAATGAAAATAGGTACCGTCGCCCATGTGGACGAAAACATGCCGCTCGTCGGTAAAGGGGGCATGGCCGATCCAGTTGGCGCCTTCGCCTCCCATCTGGGTGAAGGTCTCGACGTTGCGGTCCATGACCACGGCCAGCATCGAACAGCCGATGCCCGCTGTGGCACGGCTGCCCGGTGGCAGGCGGGTGGACACCGAATGCGGGCAGCCCGAACAGAAATAGGGCTCCCGAAACGGCAGGCCGGCGGGCGGCGGCTGTGGCTCGGCCGGGGTGGCGGGAATGTCCCGTTGCAGGAACTGCGCCAGGATCCGCGCCAGACCGGCCGGGTCCAGCTCGGCGGTGGAGGAGATCAGCGGCGCCCCGCCGGGCGTGGCCTTGCCCCAGATGCGTGGCCGTACCGCTTCGGCGCGGTTGTAGAACTGCGCCCGGATCTGATCCTCCATCACCGGGCGTTTCTCCTCGACGACGAGGATCTCGTCCAGCCCTTCGGCAAAACGGTCCAGGGTCTGCGGCACCATCGGCCAGACCAGACCAACCTTCAGCAGCCGCAGCCCGGCCGCCTCGGGCGTAAGGCCGCTGGCCCGGAACGCGCCCTGCAAATCGCGCCAGGCCTTGCCGGTGGCCACGATGCCGCGCCGGGCGCCCACGCCCTGCCCCGAGATCACATCGAGCCCGTTTGCCGCGGCAAAGGCCTGCGCCACCCGCAGCTTGGCCTCCAGCCGGGCCTCCTGCGCGATCTTGTCGTCCGGCCAGCGGATCGACAGGCCGCCCGGCGGGATCCCGGCCTCGGGCAGGGCCGGGGCGATGGCGGGGTCGGGCAGATCAACCGTGGCGGTGCATTCGACGATATCGGTCTGGCATTTGAAGCCGACCCAGGCGCCGGACAGCCGGCTCATGGCAAAGCCCGCCAGCCCGAAGGGAATGTAATCCTCGATTCCCGCCGGCGAGAGGATCGGCACCATGGCCGACATCAGCGTGTATTCCGACTGATGCGGCAGGGTAGAGGACACCGCGCCGTGATCGTCGCCCATCAGCAGCAGCACGCCGCCTTTCGGATGGGTTCCGGCGGCATTGGCATGGCGGATCGCATCGACCGAACGGTCGACGCCCGGACCCTTGCCGTACCACAGCGCAAAGACGCCATCGTGCCGGGCACCGGGCGACAGGTCGATCTGCTGGCTGCCCCAGACGGCAGTGGCGGCCAGATCCTCGTTCAGCCCGGGCTGGAACCGGATCTGCGCCGCGTCGAGATAGGGCCGCGCCCGCGCCAGTTCACCATCGAAATCCGCCAGCGGAGAACCGCGATAGCCCGAGACATAGCCCGCCGTGTCCAGCCCGGCCGTCCGGTCGCGCGCCCGCTGCTCGATCATCATCCGGATCAGCGCCTGCGCGCCCGACACGAGGATCCGGCCCCCCGCCTGCGTATAGCGGTCGGTCAGCGCCGGCGTGGCCGGCTGCGGAGCATCCGCGCCGCCCGGCGCGGAGGTGGCGGCGGTTGCGGATGTCGGCGGGGTATCGGTGGTCATGGCCTGCACCTCAGCGCTGCGGTTCGGCCGGAACCGGGATCACCCGGCCGGGGTTCAGGATCCAGCCCGGATCGACGGCGGCCTTCAGCCGGGCCATGGCCGCAATCTCGCCCGGCGGGCGGCAGGACGGAAGATAGGCCACCTTATCAAGGCCGATGCCATGTTCGGCGGTGATCACGCCGCCATGGCGGGCCAGCAGGTCGAACAGCGACACCAGCACCTCCGGCCCCTGGCGCCCCGGCAGGATGTAATGCAGGTTGCCGTCGCCCAGATGGCCAAAGACGGCAGGCGCCGCCCGACCCGCAAGCAGGCCGCCCGCCTCGGCCAGAAAGCCCGGTATGGCCGGGATCGGCAGCGAGATGTCGAGCCCCGTCGTCGCCGGCAGGCGCAGCAGGTGGTGGCTGCACGCCTCGCGCAGCGCCCAGAGCCGCCGGCAATCCGCCTCGGATTGCGACAGGACGGCATCGGCCACCCGCCCGGCGGCGACGGCCCGGGCCAAAAGCGCCTCCAGCCGGTCGCCCTCGGCCGCGGGGTCGGGGCCGGCCACCTCGATCAGCAGCACCGCCGCTGCCGGGTCTGCAAAGGGATACCGCAGCTGCCCGCTCGCGCAGGCCTCGTCCAGCAGCGGCGCGACGATCAGTTCGCAAGCCTGCAACGCCGCGCCAAGACCGGCGCGCAGATCCGGCAGCAGCCCCAGCGCATCCCCGACCCCGGCCAGCGCGCAAAGCGCAACCCGGCGCCCGGCCGGCGCCGGATGCAGCCTGAGGGCAAGGCGGGTGATGATCCCCAGCGTGCCCTCGGTCCCGATCAGGATCTGGCTGAGGTCATAGCCGCTGTTGTCCTTCATCAGCCCGCCCAGGCGGCGGATGACGGTGCCGTCGGCCAGCACCGCCTCTATCCCCAGAACCTGCTGGCGAAAGCTGCCATATCGCAGCGCCAGCGGGCCGCCGGCGTTGGTGGCCGCCATTCCGCCCAGCGTGGCGCTGCCGCGCGCGCCCAGATCGGCCGCAAGGAACAGCCCCGCCGCCGCGGCCGCCTGCTGCGCCTGCTCCAGCGCCACGCCGGCCCCCGCAATCATCAGCCCCGCCACGGGATCGACCCGCTCGACCGCGGTCATCCGCTCCAGCGAGATCACCGTCTCTCCCGCGCGGATGCGCGCGCCGCCCGAAAGCCCGGTCCGCCCACCCTGCACCACGCAGGGCCGCCCCGCCGCCTGCAGGGCCAGCAGGATCGCAACGCAATCCTCGGCCGTTCGCGGCGCCAGCACGGCCAGAGGCGCGGCGCCCGGCAGGCCGGCGGCATCGTCGCGGTATTTCGGCGCGGCTGGCAGCGCGAAGCGGGTCAGGGCTTCGGGCAGGGCGGCAGCCCCTGCATGGGCGGCATCGGCGTCTTCCACGTATCTGGCATCCCGGTCCGGGTCGGGTGCGGACCGCACCCCAAAAGATCTGTCGCAATCCACGCTCCGCTGGCCCGGGCGCGGAAACGGTCGTGGGCCAAGGTTATTTAGGTTGCATTCATTGTCAAATGGATATTTCAATATGGAAATATGGCACCGCGCGGTATCGCCCCGATCCTTCTCGGTCGCGCCGCCCCGCAACACAGGGACAGTTGGGACAGGACCATGACCGCCGAACACATATTCCGGACCGAACCCTTCGACGCGCTGGTGATCCGCGACGTCGAGGGCAAGCCCAGGGCAGGGTTTGAAAAGCTGACCCTGGCCGATCTGCCTGACAATGACGTGCTGGTCGAGATCAGCCATTCCAGCCTGAACTACAAGGACGGGCTGGCCGTCAGCGGCAAGGGCCGCATCGCGCGCCGGTTGCCGATGGTCGCGGGCATCGACCTTGCCGGCACGGTCGTCGACTCCAAGGTGCCGGAATGGAAGCCCGGCGACCGGGTGATCGTGAACGGCTGGGGCCTGTCGGAAACCGAATGGGGCGGCTACAGTCGGTACCAGTCGCTTAAGGCCGGCCATCTGACCCGCCTGCCCGACGGCTTTACCGCAGCCGAGGCGATGGCGATCGGCACCGCCGGCTATACCGCCGCGCTCTGCGTCCTGGCGCTTGAGGATTGGGGAACGATCACCCCCGGCCAGGGCGAGGTTCTGGTGACGGGGGCGGCGGGCGGCGTCGGAACAGTCGCCATCTCGCTCTTGTCGCAGCGCGGCTACAACGTGGTTGCGGCGACGGGGCGCGAAAGCCAGCACGATTTCCTGCGCGATCTTGGCGCGCGCGATTTTGTCGCCCGCGCCGCGCTTTCCGAGCCGGGCAAGATGCTGCAGCCCGAGCGCTGGTCGGGCGCGGTGGATACCGTGGGCAGCCATACGCTGGCCAATATCCTGGCGCAGACGGTCTATGGCGGCGGCGTGACGGCCTGCGGGCTGGCCGGCGGCGCGGATCTGCCTGCCTCTGTCATGCCGCATATCCTGCGCAGCGTGGCCCTGCTGGGCGTCGATTCGGTGATGGCGCCGCAGGCGAAACGGGCACGCGCCTGGGATCTGCTGGTGCAACACCTCGACCGGGCGAAACTGGCGGCGCTGACCACCACCTCGCGCCTTTCGGATCTGCCCGCGCTGGCCCAGGCCATCGTGAAGGGCGAGACCCGCGGGCGCCATGTCATCGAGATCGGCTGAGGAGATCGCGAGATGAGCGACGATCTGGTACTGTGGCAGAAGGATCCGGTGGATGCCTTCGTCACCCTGACGCTGAACCGCCCCGACAAGATGAATGCGATGAACGCGGCACTCGGCGATGCGCTTGAGGCCGCGATCCTGCGGGCCGTGGCCGACCCGGAGGTGCGCGCGGTCATCCTGACCGGCGCCGGCCGGGCCTTCACCGCCGGATTTGATCTGGCGGGCGAGGATTTCGAGATGGACGCCGACCATTGGCGCAACGACATCGGCGAGAACATGCGGCGCCTGCGCCTTATCCGCGAGGCGCCGATCCCGATCATCGCCGCGGTGAACGGGTTCTGCCTTGCCGGCGGGCTGGAACTGATGATGTGTTGCGACATGGCGATCGCGGCCGAGGAGGCCATGCTGGGCGAACCCGAAGTGCGCCATGTCTCGGCCCCTCCGACGCTGATGCTGCCCTGGACGGTGCCGATGATCCATGCGCGCCACCTTATGTATACCGGCGATCTGATCGACGGGCAGGAGGCGGCCCGCATCCATCTGGTCAACAAGGCGGTGCCGCGCGACCGGCTGGTCGCAGAGGCGGAGCGGCTGGCCAGAAAATGCGCGCGGATGCCCGGAACAGCGATCAAATACGCCAAGGCGGCGCTGAACCACCAGCAGCAGACCGCCGGGCTGGAAAGCTCGTGGAGCTACAACCGCGAGACGACCGCCATCCTGCATGCCAGCGACGAGGGCCGGCACTGGATGCGGCTGCTGAAGGAAAAGTCGCTGAAGGAATTCCTCGCGGTCCGCGAGGCGCCGTTCCGCGATCTCGACTGACCCGGCTCAACCGCCGGGCGCCGCCGCGGGCGCCCGGCCGATGCGGCCCTCGGACAGGGCGGCAAACAGCGGGGCATGGTTGCGCAGGATCCGGCTCTGCACCAGTTGCCCCTTGGCCGAAACCTCGCCCGCATCGACGGACGGCCGGATCGGGGCCAAGGCAAAGCGCGCGATCACGGTCGAGGACGCAGGGTTTTCGGCATTCCAGGCCGCAAGATCGCGCGACAGCCGCGCAGCGAGCCCGGCCGCATCGGCCTCTGCTCCGGCGGCGGGAAAGACCAGCGCAACCAGCGCCTCGCGGCCCTCGCCGCCCAGCACCAGATCCTGCACCTGCGGCCCCAATTGCCGCAGCAGGCCGGCGCGCAACGCCCCGGCGCGCACCTTGATCCCGCTCGACAGCTTGAAATCCTCCGACAGCCGGCCATCGAAGCGCAGCATCGGCCGCCCTTCGGGATCGGTGTCCAGCACCGCCGCATCGCCGCTGCAATAATAGCCCTGCGCATCCAGCGGCAGGGGAAGCGGCCCGTCCTCGCCCAGATAACACGGCGCCAGATTCGGCCCGCGAAAACGCAGTTCGCGGCCGCCATCGGCATCGACCAGCGCGATTTCGTGGCCCGGCAGGGGCCAGCCCAGCCAGCCCGGCGTCGAAACCGGCCCCGGCGCCAGACACATGGTCGAGGCGGCCTCGGTCGCGCCATAGCCCGACCGCAGGCGGATCGGCCGGCCATGAACGGCGGCCATCCCGGCACGAAACGCCTGAAGCCGGTCCCAGAGCGCGGGGTCCATCGCCGCCCCGGCGATGAAGATATCGCTCAGTCGGGCGCACCCCCGCGCCAGGCGGGCGGGATCCCCGACGCCCGCGTCGAGCATCAGCCGCAATCCCAGCGGCACGCCAATCATCAGCGTCGGGCGCACCTCCTCCATCAGGGCGACCAGGGTGTCGTCGCCGTCGGCCAGCGGCGGCGGCATCAGATGCAGGGTGCCGCCGTTCCAGATGATCTTGAACAGGTTGTCCAACCCGCCAAACACATGGTTCCACGGCATCCAGTCGATCAGCACCGGCGTGCGTTCGGCAAGGAAGGGCCAGACCGCCACGCAGGCTGCCTGGCACGAGGCGATCATGCCCCGCGTGATTGGCACCCCCTTGGGCTTACCGGTGCTGCCGGCGGTGAAGAAGATCGCCGTCCAGTCCGTTGGCTGACCATCGCAATCTGCCACCGGCGGGCCGGGCGGCAGATTGGACAGGCGTCGCGCCATCCCCCCGGCGGCAGGCGCCGGCCCGTCGGGCAGAATCAGCAGATCGGGCCGCACCATGCGCCAGATCCGCGCCGCCTCGCCGGTATCGGGCGGAATGGCCGGCAAATCGCGGAACGGGCGCGGCGGCAGGGTGATGTGGACCATGTTGCCCAGCAGGCAGGCCAGCCGCAGGACCAGCGCCTCGCGCCCGGCCGCCAGAAGCGTGGCAACCCGCGCCCCCGGCCCCAGCCCCAGCGCGGTGAGCGCGCCATGCAGCGCCCGCGCCGCCTGCAGCGCCGCGCCATAGCTCATCATCTCTCTCGCGCGCCCTTCACCCGTCTCACCGGATGCGACCGTCATCAGCGGCCGGGCGGGATCGACGGTGGCCCAGTGCCGTAGCCGTTCGGCGATATCGGGGCGGTCGGCGGGCAGCGGCACCGCCGAGCTCAGCCGCAGCGCGCCGTCGGACCGCCGGTCCACGATCAGCCCCGCATCGCCCGTCACCCGGTCTGCCATCCCCGCGCCCGCCTGCTGCAATCAGTCGTCTGCCACTGCCGCGGCCGCCTGTTTGGCCGCCCGCTGCTCGACCGCCATGTTGTAGATCTCGCTCTGGTAGTCGATCAGCGCATCGAAGGCCGAAATTGCCGCCGCCGTGTCGCGCGCCAGGATCGCCGAGAAGATCTGCCGTTGCAGCGCCACCACCTTGTCGCGCTGGCGGAACTGGAACGAGATCATGTTCGCCGCCGGAATCAGCGACTGGTTCACCATCACCATGACCAGCCGCAGCAGCGCATTGGGATTCGCCGCGGCAACGGCCTGATGGAACTCGACCTCAAGCTGGCAGAACCCCTCGTCCGAAATCTCGGTATGGTCCAGTTCCAGCAGCGCTGCCTCGATTCGCTTGTGATCCTCGCGGGTGGCATGGGCGCAGGCGGCCTCGATGCTGATCTGGCCCAGATTGCGCCGCGCGCCCACGATATCCGACAGTTCCACCGCGCCCAGCGAGACCAGCCAGTTCGTCGTCTCGTGCAGGGTCTGCGCCGCGATGTCGAGAGACGCCGGATTGACGAAGACGCCGCCCTTCGGCCCGCGCTTCGAGCGGATCAGCTTTTTCGCGGCAAGGATCTTCATCGCCTCGCGCACCGTGGGCTGCGAGACGGAGAACCGCTCGGCCAGATCGGCCTCGGACGGAAGCCGTTGTGCAGCGCCCAGCCGGCCCTGCATGATGTCGTCTTGCAGGCTTTCCGCGATCTGCCGCGCCAGCCCCTGATTGCGGTCGATGCCACTCATGCCCAAGATACTCCTGCCACATCTTATATTCCGGCGATTTCATTATTTAAATATAGAAATTGTTGACAGCCCAATATGAAGGGTGCAACGCTGAACGCAGAGAAGCATCTCAGAACTGCTCAATATCAGAATGCCTGCCGATCAG
Source organism: Rhodobacter sp. (assembly GCA_039808125.1). Taxonomy (GTDB): domain Bacteria; phylum Pseudomonadota; class Alphaproteobacteria; order Rhodobacterales; family Rhodobacteraceae; genus Pseudogemmobacter. Next base: position 28,734 of record JBDHSO010000001.1, read on the forward strand.
CAGATCAGAACAAACCGGGGAGTAACCGATATGCCTTCAAGACGCCAGTTCCTCGCGGCCATGGCTGCGGCCAGCGCCACCCTGCCCTTCGCCGGCCGGTTGCGCGCGCAGACACCCTTTGTCATTCCGACCTATGGCGGCACCTGGGCCAAGTTCTGGGAGGAGACCCTCGTTCCGGGATTTACCACGGCCACCGGCATTCCGGCGCAGATCGACGTCGGTCTCGGCAAGGATTTCGTGTCGAAGATCCGTGCCGGCGGCGACGCCTCGCCCTATTCGGTGTTCATGGCCAACGAGAACATCGCCGCCACCCTGCGCGCCGAGGGTTTCTTCGAACCGCTGGACATGTCGAAGATCCCGAATGCCGCCGGGCTTTATGACGGGCTGCTGAACGCGAACAACTCGGGTCTGCGGGCGATCATCTCGCCGATCGGGCTGGCCTATCGCACCGATATGGTGCAGACGCCGCCCAAGGCCTGGACCGATCTGTGGGACAACCCGGAATTCGCCGGCCGCATCGGCCTTTACCAGATCGGCAACACCGGGGCGCAGCTTTTCCTGCGGATGACCGGCAAGCTGTTCGGATCGGGCGATACCGACATGGACACCGCCTTCACCAAGGTGAAGGAACTGCTGCCCTTCACCCAGGCCTCGTGGAGCGGCGAGGTCGCGGCGGCGCTGATGCGCGGCGACGTCGCCATCGCGCCGGTGGACTGGACCGAAATCCTGATGCTGCAGGACAAGGGCGCCCCGGTCGAGATCGTCGTCCCGACCGAGGGTGTGCTCAGCTACGAGCAAAGCTTCAACATCGTGGCCAGCGGCGACAGCAAGGACGCGGCGCATGCCTATATCAACTATCTGCTCGATCCGCAGGTGCAGTCGAACATGGCCGATGTGTTCTATACCTCGCCCGCCAACCGCGAGGCCGTGGTCAGCGATGCGCTGAAACCCCGCCTGCCGATCCAGGGCGAGGCCATGTCCAGGATCGTCCGCTTTGAATGGGACAGCTATGTCGATATCGCGGCCGAAGTGGCCGACCGCTGGAACCGCGAGATCGGCTGACCCAGGACAACCCGGCGCGCGGGGACGCGGCGGCATCCGGCCGCGTCCCCACCTGCCCTTCACTCAAAACCACAGCGACAGGCGACACGGGACAGGCGCATGACCACGCTACGGCTGGACGGAATCAACAAGTTCTACGGCGCGGTGCAGGTCCTGCGGAACATCGACCTCGACATCGCACAGGGCGAATTCGTCTCGTTGCTTGGCCCCTCGGGCTGCGGCAAGACCACCACCCTGCGCTGCATCGCCGGATTCGAGACGGTCGACCAGGGCCGGATCTTCTTCGGCAGCCGCGACATGACGCGGGCCATGCCCGAACATCGCGATCTGGGCATGGTGTTCCAGTCCTATGCGCTTTTCCCGCATATGACGGTGACGGAAAACCTGTCCTTCGGGCTGGAAGTGCGCAAGATTCCGGCGGCTGACCGGGCGCGGCGCATTGCCGCTGTTCTCGAAATGGTGCGGCTGACCGGCTATGAAAAGCGCTTTCCGCGCGAGTTGTCGGGCGGCCAGCAGCAGCGTGTGGCGCTGGCGCGGGCGCTGGTGATCGAGCCCTCGGTCCTGCTGCTGGACGAGCCGCTGGCCAATCTCGACGCCAGCCTGCGCGACGACATGCGCTTTTTCATCCGCGACCTGCAGCAGCGCGTCGGCATCACCACGATCTACGTCACCCATGACCAGAGCGAGGCCATGGTGATGTCGGACCGCATCGTGGTGATGAACCGCGGCGTGATCGAGCAATGCGGCCGGCCGCGCGAGATCTACGAACGCCCGGCCTCGCAGATGGTCGCGGGCTTCATTGGCCAGTCGAATACCGTGCCGGGCCATGTCGCCGGACGCGAGAACGGCGCCTATCTGGTCAAAACTGCCGAGGGGCCGATCCGCAGCCTGGGCCCCGACGGCCTGTCGGGCGAGGTGCAGGTGATGATCCGGCCCGAGAACATCACCACGGATGCCGGCGCCGGCATCCCGGCGGCCAACATGCTGGCGGGCCGGGTGGTCAAGTCGGTCTATCAGGGCAACGGCTGCATCCTCGGGATCGAATCCGCCGGCGGCACGGCCTTCACCACCCATGTCAGCGCAGATTCTCCGCTGGGCGCCGGAGCCGCCGTTACCATCGGCTTCGATGCGCGCCAGGCCTGGGCGATCCCGGCATGAGCGGCGGCGCCTCCTCCGCCATTGCCGCCCGCGGGGGCGCACAGCGCCCGATGTGGTGGCTGATCCTGCCGGCGCTGGTCCTGCTCGTCTGCTTTCTCGTCCTGCCCTATGTCTCGATCGTGGTGATGAGCTTTCGCGAAGCCTCGACCCGGGCGGTCTATGGCGACGGCTTCACCCTGGAACATTACACCTCGGTGATCGCCGATCCGTTCATCTGGGGCATCGTCTGGCGCACGTTGCGCACCGGGCTGATCGTCACCGTGGTCACGCTGCTGCTGGGCTATCCGGTTGCCTATCATCTGGCCCGCACCCGCAGCCGCTGGGCGAGCGTGCTTTATATCTTCGTGATCTCGCCCCTGCTGGTGGGGCTTGTGGTCCGCACCTTCGCCTGGCTGATCATCCTGTCGAATGGCGGCGTGGCGAACAATGCGCTGAAATGGGCCGGGCTGATCGACCGCCCGATCCAGCTGCTGAACACGCCGGTGGGCGTCACCATCGGCCTGATCCATGTTTTCCTGCCCTTCGTGATCCTGCCGCTTCTGGGCAACCTTCAGGCCATCAACCCCGAGGTGGCGATGGCCGGGCGTTCGCTTGGCGCCTCGCGCATGAAGACCTTCTTTCGCGTGACCCTGCCGCTGTCGATGCCGGGGATCCAGGCCGGCTCGATCCTCGTCTTCGTGCTGTCGATCTCGGCCTATGTCACGCCGGCCATGCTGGGCGGCAGCCAGGGCCGGACGATGGCGGTGCTGGTGGTGCAATATCTGGTCGACAGCTTCCGCTGGCCGGCCGGCGCGGCGCTGGCGATCTTCATGGCCGCGATCACGCTTTCGGTGATCGCCGTCTATCTGCGCCTGACCGCCCGCGCCATGAGGAGATTGCCCTGAATGCGCAAGACCCTGTGGGATTACGTCTATATCCTGATCCTGGTGCTGATCTACACCTTCCTGATGTCGCCCATCCTGCTTGTGGTGCTGATGTCCTTCTCGGGGGGCGAGTTTCTGGCCCTGCCGATGGAGGGCGTCTCGCTGCGCTGGTTCGAGACGCTGTTCGCCAACAGCCGCTTTTACGACGCGGCGGCGCATTCCTTCCGGCTGGCACTGGTTTCGGCGCTGGTGAACGGGGTGATCGGCACGCTGGCCGCGATCTATGTCGCGCATTTCGCCTCGCCGCGGCTGGCCAATCCGCTGCGGGTGCTGATGGTCGGCCCGCTTCTGGTGCCGGAAATCCTGACCGCCATCGCGCTGCTGTTCTTCTTCTTCGAGATCGGGATCGGCAACCAGTATTCCGTCGCCATCCAGGTCGGCCATATCGTCGTGGCCTTTCCCTATGTCTTCCTGAACGTGGCCTCGGCTCTGTTCAACTTTGACCGCTCGCAGGAGGAGGCCGCGCGCAGCCTTGGCGCCGGGCGGTGGCTGACCTTTCGCCGCGTCACCCTGCCGGCGATCAAGCCCGGGCTGATCACCGGCTGTCTTTTCGCCTTCGTGATCTCCTTCGACATCTTCAACATCTCGCTGCTGCTGAAATCGGTGGGCAACAACACCCTGCCGCTGGAACTGTTCGACTATCTCCGCTTCAACTTCGATCCGACGGCGGCGGCGGTGGCGACGGTCAGCATCTTCATCACCTTCGTCGCCGTGCTGATCGTGGACCGGACGGTGGGCCTGCGCTCGCTCCGCTTCTGACCCGCGTCTCCTGCGGGACCTGCGGCGCGGCCGGCATCGCCGCACCTTCCGGTGGCCACGACCGGCGTGTAGGCTGGCCGTGTTGCGGGGCAAGAGGCGGGACGATCCATGATGACGCGCCGTTCGTTCTTTCGCGCCTCGGCCATGGCCGGGGGGCTGTCGCTCCTGCGGCCGGGGGCCGCCCGCGCCGGCGGCACTGCCCGCGCGGCGGGCTTCCGCTATCCGGAGGAAACCGACCCGCATGAGCGGACCTTCATGCAATGGCCGGTCAACCGGCGGGTGCATGGCGATGCGGCCTTTCTGGCCGATCTGCAGGCGACCATCGCCGATATCGCCAATGCGATTGCGCGATTCGAGCCGGTGGTGATGCTGGCCGCCGCCGAACATCACCGGGCGATCCGGCGGCTGGTTTCGGGCGATGTCGCCTTGTGGGACATCCCGACCGACGACCTGTGGTGCCGCGATTCCGGGCCGTCCTTCGTCGTCGACGGCCGGGGCGGGCTGGCGGTGACGCAGTTCAATTTCAACGGCTGGGGCGGCAAGCAGGTCCACGACCACGATGGCAGGATCGCCGCCCGGGTGGCCGGGCGGCTGGGCCTGCCGGTGTTCGACGCCGGTCTGGTGGGAGAGGCCGGCGGGGTCGAAACCGATGGCCAAGGCACGCTGATCGCCCATGAAAGCAGCTTCATCAACCCCAACCGCAACGCCGGGTCCAAGGCCGAGGTCGAGATGCTGCTGCTGGAAACCATGGGCGCCGACAAGGTGATCTGGGCCCCCGGCATCAGCGGCGCCGACATCACCGACTATCACATCGACGCGCTGGCGCGCTTCGTGCGGCCCGGGCGCATCGTGATCCAGATCGGCGATGCGATCGACCCGGAAGATCCCTGGTCGGTGGCCGCCTTCCAGACGCGCGAGATCCTCGCCTCGGCGACCGATGCCCGGGGGCGCCGGCTGGATCTGACGGTCTTGCCCGAACCGCAGGACATCCGCGTCGACAGCCCGGATTTCGTCTCGTCCTACGTCAATTACTACGTCTGCAACGGCGCCGTGATCGCCGCCGAATTCGGCGATGCCGCCGCGGATGCTGAGGCGGCGGAAATCCTTGCCGATCTCTATCCCGGCCGCGATATCGTGATGCTCGACATCGACCCCTTGGGCGAGGTGGGCGGCGGGATCCACTGCGCCACCCACGAACAACCGAAGGTGTGATCTTGCCCGACTGGCTCAGCCGCAATGCCGAACGCCTCGGGGCCGTGTCCGCACTTGCGACCGCGTTTGCCGCGCTGTCGGTGCTGGTCGTCGTCCCCTGGCAGATCGCCGCGGCCGACCGCATCCAGCGCGATCAGACCGCCCGCGAGATCTACCGCGAATTCCTGAACCTGACGGTGCAGAAGCCGGACCTCGCCACTGCCGATTATTGCACGCTGCACGAGCCGGCGCAGATAGCCGCCTATTCCGCCTATGTCGATTACCTGTTCTACACCGCTGAGCAGATGATCGACACCTCGCCCGAATGGCGCGGGCCGATGGCGGCCTATCTGCAAGCGCATATGGCCTATCTGTGCAGCGTGGCGGCCGGCGCGTCCGGTGGCGATGTCGCCGCAACGCTGGCCGATCTGGCGCTGACCTGCGACCCGGCTCCGGCCTGTCCATGACGGGCGCCCTCGCCCGCCCGGCCTGCGCGCAGCCCGGCGGGCGCATCGGGAAGACCGGGGGGCAGGACAGGGTGTCGCGCGGGGGATATTACGATTTCCCGTAAAAGGTACTTATGGATCTTAACAATTCCATGACGATATCAATCGTGCCTTACTGACCCCACAAAATATAATCGGGAGGAAGGCAATGGACGATCTTTCGCGGATGATCCTCAATCGCCGGCTCATGCTGAAGGGCGCCGGCACCACCCTCGGGCTTGCGCTGTGCCCCAGCCGGATCCTGGCCGCAAACACCGCACGTATCGCGCTCATCATGGGCGGCACGATTTCCGACGGCGGCTGGAACCAACTGGCCTATGAGGGTCTGGGCGACCTGAAGGCCGAAGGTTTCGATACCGCCTATGTCGAGAACGTCAGCCAGGCGCGGATCCAGGAAGTCGCGCAGGGCTATGCCGACGACGGTTATGATCTGCTGATCGGCCACAGCTTCGCCTTCGGCAGCGCCTTCGTCGAGATCGCGCCCGATTATCCAGATCAGAGTTTCTTCGTCACCACCTTCGCCCCCGACGAACAGATGCTGCCGAACCTCGAGTTCGTGGATTTCGCCTATGAGGGCGCCGCCTATGCCGCGGGCGCGCTGGCCGCGCTGATCTCCGACAATCGCAAGGCGGTGGGCTTCGTCGGCGGCGGCGACAACCCCACCCAGCAGGCGATGAACCGCGCCTTCGTGGCCGGGGCGGAGACGGCAGTGCCCGGGATCAAGGGGCTGGGCGTCGTGACCGGCGACTACAACAACGCAGCCAAGGGCAAGGAAGCGGCACTGACCATGATCGGCAACGGCGCCGACGTGATCTGGCACGCCGCCGATGTGACCGGGCTTGGCGCCATCCAGGGCGCTGCCGGCGCCGGCGCCAAGGTGCTGGGCTGCTATGCCAACCAGACCTCGCTGGCGCCCGACCGCATGGCGACCAGCTTCGTCACCAACCTGCGCTGGATGATCCGCGAAGTCGCCCACAGCGTGGCCGACAAGACCTTCAAGGGCGGCACCGAATGGCGGCCCTCGATCAAGGAAGTCTGGGTCCCGACCTACGGCGAGACCGAGCCGCTTCAGGAATTCAACCCCGCGCTGGTCAGCGACGAGGCGCGCGCCGCCTTCCTGGCCGTGGTCGAGGAGGTCTCGACCGGAAAGATCGACATCAACCAGTTCAAGTAACCCCTGCCCCTGGGGCAGGGCACGAACGATCGGGCGACGCGCCATCCTGCGCGCCGCATCGCTTCGGCCTGCCAGAACGAGGATTCCATGCTTATCCACAAACTCATCTCCGACGGCGCCGCCCGTCGGCCGGATCGTGTTGCCTTTCACTGGGTCGACCGGAACAAGTCGCTCACCTATGCCGAAGCCTTCGATGCTGTCGAGGATGCCGCTGCGGTGCTGCATCATCTTGGGGTGCGCAAGGGCGACCGGGTGACGATTTTCGCCCATAACGGAATGGACTATCTGCTGGCCATGTTCGGCTGCTTCCGGATCGGCGCGATCGCGGCGCTGGTCAATGTGAAGTTCGCGGATGAACTGGCCTATTACATGGGCAACCACAAACCCTCGGCCGTCATCTACACCCATGACATGCGCGAGGCGGTGTTTGCCGCCAGCAAGGCGGTCGGAACCGTGCGGCGCCTGGTCTGCATGGACGGCGCGCAGGAGGGGGCGCTTGCCTGGCCGGAACTGATGGGCGCGGGCTTTCCGGCCCCGCCCGATCCGGGCGACGAGAATGCGATCGCGCATCTGTCCTATACCTCTGGCACGTCGGGCAAGCCGAAGGGCGCCTGCCTCGCGCATGAACCTCTGGTCCGCGCCACCCGCTGCATCGCCGAGCGGCTGCGCCTCACCCCGGACGACATCTCTTTCGGCCCCACCGCATTGTCGAGTTCCTATCAGCTGGTCAGCAATCTGATGCCGGCCCTGCACCATCAATGCACCGTGAACGTGATGCGGTTCTGGGACCAGAAGGCGGGCTACGATGCGCTGGCAGCCGCCGGCGCCACGGTTTTCGCCGCCAACCCGACCTTCCTGGCCGAGGTGCTGGAGGAAAGCCGGACCCGCGGCCGGACGCCGCCTGCCCTGCGTATGGGCCTGTCCGGCGGCGGTCCGGTGCCGCCGACGCTGAAGACCGCCTGGCGCGACGAGCTTTCGCTGCCGCTGATCGAAAGCTACGGCCAAAGCGAACTGGGCGGCTTTGTCGCTCTGGGCGGCCCCGATCTGCCCGACAATGACGAGATCGGCGCCATCGGCCGCACGCTTTGCGACAAGGAGGTGCGCATCTTCGACCATGCCGACCGCGAGGTCGCGCCGGGCGAGGTGGGCGAAATCGTGTTGCGCGGCGGATACATGAAGGGCTATTGGGAAATGCCCGAGAAGACCGCCGAGGCCTTGCGCAACGACTGGCTGCATACCGGCGATCTGGGCTTCATCGACCTTTCGGGCCGGTTGACCATGCGTGGCCGGCGCTCGGAGCTGATCGTGGTAGACGGCGAATCGTGGTTCCCGCGCGATGTCGAAGAGGCGCTGATGCAGGACCGCCGCGTCCTTCAGGCAGCCCTGATCGGCCTGCCCGACAAGGCCCTTGGCCAGCGGCCGGCCGCCTTCATCGTCGCGTCGGGCGGATCGAACGGGACCGGGATCGACACCGAGGCCCTGCGCCGCTTTGCCGCCGGATTGTGCGGGCGCGATCTGGGGCAGATGACGCTGACCTTCATGGAATCGCTGCCGATGACACCGACCGGCAAGATCTCGAAGGCCCAGCTTGCCGAACTCGCCATGGGGAAAGCCGATGCCTGAACGTGATCTGGCGAAACTGACCTGGATGGAGATCCGCGACCTGCCCAAGGACAACGGCGTGGTGGTCGTGCCCTTCGGCTCTCTGGAACAGCACGGGCCGCATATGTCGATCGACACCGATCTCTATTTTGCGGACCGCTTTCTCGATCTCGCGCTCGACAAGCTGCCCGCGGAGGTCGCCTGCTGGCGGCTTCCGATCCTGCCCGTCTCGCGCAGCGTCGAGCATGTGGGCTTTCCCGGCTCGCTCTGGCTGACCAGCGAGACGCTGCTGAAGGTGATCGAGGAGATGACGGCGGGCCTTGCCGCCTCGGGGTTCCGCCGCGTGGTGTTCCTGAACTGCCACGGCGGCAATCTCGCCATCCTCGAAGTCGCCGCCCGCGACGTGCGGATCCGCACCGGCATGATGGTCTTCACCATCTTCCCGCCGGCGCTGATGCCCGATCCGGTCGAGGTCGACGAACGCGAGCGTGTCTACGGCATCCATGCCAACGACTGGGAGGCCAGCGTCATGCTGGCCCTGTCGCCCGAACGGGTGCGCAAGGATCTGCTGGATGTCTCCTATCCGTCGTTCCAGTCCGATACCCTGCGGCTGGAACAATCGGCTGCCAATGTGGCCTGGACATCGCGCGACCTGTCGAAGACCGGCACCTTCGGCGACGCGCGGGGCGCCACCGCCGAACGCGGCTGGCAGCGGATCCATCCGATGATCGACCGGCTGGCCGGCGCCCTGACCGAGATCAGCACCTTCGAACTTTCACCACCCCTGGGATAGATCCCCCGGAAGGAGGACCACCATGCTGCCCGCCGTCGAACTTCGCGGCATCGTCAAGCGCTTTGCCAATGTCCTTGCAAACGACCATGCCTCGCTCTCCGTCCTGCCAGGCGAGGTTCACGCGCTTCTGGGCGAGAACGGCGCCGGCAAGAGTACGCTCATGCAGGTCCTCTACGGATCCTATCATGCCGATGGCGGCGAGATCCTGCTTGACGGCTCTCCGGTCCATTTCGCCAACCAGCGCGCGGCGATCCATGCCGGAATCGGCATGATCCACCAGGACTTCATGCTGGTGCGCCCCTTTACCGTGGCCGAGAATGTCGTGCTGGGCCTCGATGGAGAGTTGCAGATCTACCAGGAAAAGCGCGGGGTCCTCGACCTGGCCGGCGCCTCGCGGCGGATCGAGGAACTGTCGACCCACCACGGCCTGCAGGTCGACGCCAGCGCACGGATCGAGCACCTGCCGGTCGGCGTGCAGCAGCGGGTGGAGATCCTGAAGCTGCTCTACCGCAATGCCCGCATCCTGATCCTTGACGAACCCACCGCCGTCCTGACGCCGCAGGAAACCGCCAAACTGCTTGAAACCCTGCGGTCGCTGGCGGCCGAGGGCCGTTCCATCATCATCGTCACCCACAAGCTGCATGAGATCATCGAGGTTGCGGACCGCGTGACGATCATGCGCGACGGCAAGACGGTGGCGACGGTGGCCAAGGAGGACACGACCGAGGCGGAACTGGCTCGGCTGATGGTGGGGCGCGATGTCCTCTTGCGGGTGCGCAAGTCGCCGATGAAACGCGGCGAGACCCTGCTGACGACCCGGGGGCTGACGGTGAATGACGACCGCGGCAACGAGGCGGTCCGCGGGATCGACCTGTCGGTGAATGCCGGCGAAATCGTCGGCATCGCCGGGGTGGACGGCAACGGCCAGTCCCAGCTTGTCGAGGCGCTGACCGGCCTCAGGCCGGTGACGGGCGGCCAGATCACCATGGAAGGCACCGACATCACCGGCAGCACCCCCTCCGGGCGCAAGGACTGCGGCATCGCCTATGTTCCGGCCGACCGGCGCGGCGTCGGTTCGGTCGGCACGCTGTCGATCGAGGACAATTCGGTCCTGTGCAATCTGCGCGCCTTCACCGGGAAATTCGGGCTGTTCCGCGATCGCGGCCGGTCGCGCAGCCATGCCCGGGATCTGGTCGCGCGCTTTGGCGTCAAGGCGCCGGACATCCGCTTTCCCGCCGGCAAGCTGTCGGGCGGCAATTTGCAGAAGATGATCCTCGGGCGCGAGATCATGCAGCACCCCAAGCTGCTGATCGTAGAACAGCCAACCCGGGGGCTGGACGTTGGCGCCATCGAGGGCGTCTGGGCCGAACTGCTCAAGGTGCGCGACAGCGGCCAGGGCATCCTTCTCGTCTCGGCCGAACTGGAGGAGATCCGCAATCTGGCCGACCGGATCCTTGTCATCTTCGAAGGGCGTTTCATGGGAGAGCTGCGTGCCGAAGATGCCGACGACGAGACCATCGGCCTGATGATGGCCGGCAGGTCGGGCAAGACCTCGGGCAAGACAAGGACCCTGACCCATGTTTAACCTGTTCGAGCGCAGGCTCGCTCCGCTGGATTCGCCCTCGGTCGTGGTGACCAGCACATTGGGCTCCATCCTGCTGGCCCTGGCCATCGGCGCCTTCCTCTTCATCCCCTTTGGCGCCAACCCGCTGTTGGCCTATGTCTCGCTGTTCGAATCCAGCCTCGGCTCGCTGCGCGGCTTTGCCATGACGTTGAACCGGGCCGCACCGCTGATCCTGGTGGCCTTGGGCACCTGCGTCGCCTGGCGGGCGGGTTTCGGCTTTCTGGGGTTCGAGGGCTGCATGACCATCGGCGCCGCCGCCGCCGCCTGGTTCGCGCTTGTGGGCGTGGGCGAGGCCGGACAGGGTATCATCCTGCCCGCGCTGCTGTTCTGGCCAGCCATGCTGGCGGTGGCCTTCGCCGCCGGCGGGGTCTGGGCCGGATCGGTCGGGGTTCTGCGCACGCGCTATGGCGGCAACGAGGTGCTGATCTCGCTGATGATGAACTATGTCGCGATCTTTCTGGTGCAGTATCTGGTCTCGGGACCGATGCGCGCCGCCGGCAACCTGCCCCAGACCGATCGTTTTCCGACCGAATCCTGGCTGCCGATGATCATCCCCGGCACCCGCGCCCATGCCGGCATCCTGATCGCCGTCGGCGCCGCGTTCCTGGTCTGGCTGCTGATCTCGCGCATGCGGGTGGGATTTGAACTGATCGTGACCGGGCTGAGCCCGCTCGCCGCGCGCTATTCCGGCATCGACGTCGGCCGGCGCTATCTGCTGGCCGCGGTCGGCGCCGGCGGCCTGGGGGCACTGGCCGGCCTGGTCGAGGTGCTGGGCACCCAGCACCGGCTGATGGACGGGCTCAGCGGCGGGCTTGGCTTCATCGGCATCGTGGTCGCCCTGCTGGCCAAGCTGAACCCGCTTCTGATCGTGCCGGTCGCCATTCTCTATGCCGCATTGTCGGTCGGCGCGGATGCGCTGCAACGCAGCGCCGGCGTGCCCTCCTCGATCATCTTCATCCTGCAAAGCCTGATCGTGCTTTTCGTGATGGCCAGCGACTTCATCCGCTACTGGAAGCCACGCCTGCCCCGGTTCGGCGCAGCAACCGCCCGGGAGGAACGTACAGATGCTTGACGATTTCGCGCTCGGCGCCTTCGTCGTCACCTGGCTTGCGGCCGGAATCCGGCTGGCCGGCCCGCTTCTGCTTGCCGCGCTGGGAGAGATCTATGCCGAACGTTCGGGCGTGCTGAACGTGGGGATCGAAGGCACGATCCTTCTTGGCGCGCTGGGGGCCTATCTGGTGACCTATGCCACCGGATCGCCCTGGCTCGGCGTCTTCGGCGCGGTTGCGGCCGGGGTGATCAGCAACCTGTTCCTGGCCTGGATGTATGTGACCGTGATGGCCAATCAGGTCGTCGTGGGCGTGGTCTTCAACATCTTCGCGCTCGGGCTGGCCAGCTATTTCTACCGCATCGTCCTTGGCACCTCCGGCAACCCCGAGCTGATCCCGATGATCGGCAGCATCTCGATTCCCGGCCTGTCGGACCTGCCGATCCTGGGGCCGATCCTGTTTTCGCAATCCGCGCTGTTCTACGTCTCGATCGCCATCGTGCTCATCGCCGAATTCGTGCTGCTGCGCACCCGTTTCGGCCTCAACGTCCGCGCGGTCGGAGAGAACCCGCGCGCGGCGGCAAATGCCGGGATCTCCGTCGTCGGCATCCGCTACATCTGCGTCCTGCTGTCGGGCGCCGGCGCCGGCGCGGCCGGGGGCTATCTCGTGCTGGCGCAGATCGGCCTTTTCCGCGATACCATGGTCGTCGGTCAGGGTTTCATCGCGCTGGCCATCGTGATCTTCGGCCGCTGGCGCCCGATCTATGCCGCGCTCGCCGCCTTCGCCTTCGGCGCCACCGATGCGCTGCAACTGTCGCTGCAACTGTTCTCGTTCGACGTGGCGCCGCAACTGCTGCTGTCGCTGCCCTATGTCTTCACCGTCATCGCGGTCTCGGGGCTGATCGGCAAGACCGCGCAGCCGGCCGCCCTGATGGAACCCTATCGCGACCGCTGAGGCCGCCCGACACCAAGGAGGAACACATATGCTGACCGAACTCGACCGAAGAATGCTGAAGGAGGCCTATGCCGAGGCCGTTGCCGGCTACAATCAGGGCGGCCTGCCGATCGGCGCCATCCTTGCCCGCGGCGAAGAGATCATCGGCCGCGGTCACAACCAGCGCGTGCAGAAGGGCAATCCGATCCTGCATGCCGAGATGGATTGCTATCAGGAAGCCGGCCGCCTGCATCCGTCGGTCTACAAGCAGTGCACGCTCTATACCACGCTGTCGCCCTGCTACATGTGCGGCGGCACCACGCTGCTGTTCGGCGTGCCGCGGATGGTGGTGGGCGAGATGCGCACCATCGAGGCCGCCGACGACTGGCTGAAATCGCAGGGCGTCGAGGTGATCCTGGCCGACGATCCCGACTGCTACGCACTGATGCAGAAGTTCATCTCCGAACATCCCGACATCTGGGCCGAGGACATCGGCAATGCCGGAATTGAGGGCACCTATCATCACAGCCACTGAGCCGCCGCCGGCTCTGGCGCCGGGTTGCGCCACGCCCCCGGACGGTGGAAACTTCCGCCGTCCGGGCGGCCGTTCCCCGCCCTGCCCTGCCAGGGAGGGCAGATGATGGAACAGGACAGCAGGCTTGCAAACGTCAACCGCCGGCTGCTGCTGACGCTGAAGACGCTGCTCGACGAGAAGAGCATCACCCGCACGGCCAGGGTCATGGGCCAGTCGCCGCCCGCGATCAGCCTTGCATTGCGTCATCTGCGGGAATTGCTGGGCGACCAGTTGCTCATCCGCGACGGCGCGCGGATGGTGCTGACCGAGCGCGCGCAGGGCCTGATCAAGCCGACAGGCGAGGCCATCGCCGCGCTGGACCAGATCTTCGCCAAGGGCGCGCCCTTCGATCCGAAATGCCTCTCCGTCACCTTCAACATCGCCTCCACCACCAGCATGACGACGATCCTGCTGGCGCCCTTTGCCGCGCGCATGGCCGAGGAGGCGCCGAATGCCAATCTGCTGATCCGGTCGATAGAGCCGGAGTTCGAGTATGAAGCCGCGCTGGCCAATGGCGATCTGGATCTGGTGATCAGCGACTGGCCGCATCCGCCGCAGGGCATGCGGATGCTGCCGCTGTTCGAGGACCAGCTTGCCTGCCTGATGCGGGCGGATCATCCGCTGGCGGAGCAGGACCGGATCTCGCTCGATACCTATCTCGGGCAGAATCACATCTCGCCCATACCGACCTCGCTGCATTACCTGGGTCCGATCGGCGGCCGGCTGGCCGAGACGGGTCATCGCCGGCGCATTGCGGTTTCCGTGCCGGAGTTCAACCTGATCCCGTTCATCCTGCTGCAAACCGATCTGATCTTCACCTCGGCGCGGTCGTTCTGCAGGCATTGGGCGCAAATCCTGCCGCTCAGCATCGTCAATGCGCCGGAAATCTTCGCGCCGGCGCGCTTCTATCTGCTGTGGCACGACCGATCCCATGCCAGCCCGCAGAACCGCTGGCTGCGCGCCCTTCTGCACAGCGTCGCGCAGGAGGCCATCCAGACTGCAAGATAGGCCGGATCGTCAGGCTCCGGCGGCCGGCCCGGGCGCGGGAAGGGTGGTGCGGTAGATCTCGTCCAGCGACATCATGGCGGAGAAATCGACGGCCAGCGCCGCCGCATGACCGAAGGCGCCCTGTACAAGGCAGGTCTCAGCGGCAGCGCCGGCGGCGCGATCCAGGATCGTGGCCGGATCCTGCCCCTGCAACAGGCCGACCAGCACGCTTGCGATGAAGGTATCGCCGGCGCCCAGCGTGTCGACGGCTTCGACCGGCTTTATCTTCGCCTCGAACACCCCATCGGCGCCCAGCAGCAGCGCACCTTCGTCGCCGCGTGTCACAAGGGCCCAATCCGCACCGCAGTCGCGCGCCAGCCGGGCCAGCGCCAGCGCCTCGGGCTGCGACAGACCGCCGCCCGAGAAGGACAGAAGAAAGCAATGCGGCGCAACCCGGGCGATGCGTGCGGCGTCGTGAACCGTCGCCATGTCATAGGACACCCGCGTCCTTTGCCCGAACAGCGGCAGCCAGGCATCGACATGGCTGGACCTTCCGGTATGGACGGCATCGGCATCGGCCAGCCGTGCAAGATCCCCGGCCGAGGGCGCGATGATCGAAACCCCGAGATTGGCGCCAACGAAAGTGCGGTCCCCCGCGCGGAGTTCGATCACGCAATAGGCCGTCGCGCCGGGTATCCGGCGCAGGAGCGAAACGTCCACGCCCTCGTCGATCAGCGCCTGCCGGATCAGATCGCCCGCCGCATCATCGCTGACCGCGCCGGCATAGGCCGCATCGGCGCCGGCGCGCCGGGCGAAGACGGCATGGTTCAGGCAATTTCCGCCGGGAAACATCTGCTGCCGATCCGGATAGCAATCGACGACATTATCTCCGAAGGCGATGATACTGACGGGTCGCGGCATGGGCGGGATCTTCTGTTCCTACTTTTCCTGAGAACGTTCGCAGAGCTTTGCAAGCTGTGTCAACAATAAAGATGTGCGGGATCGCCGCTCAGCCGCGCATCATCGCCGCAGATACCGCAAATGCGGGATTGACAGGCCGGGACCAGACCTGCGAACGTTCTCCGTGATGCGACCCGCAAAGGACCGGGTCCATGACCATTTCGGGAGGATGACGACCATGCTGACCCCATCGCTGAACCGGCCCCTGCGAATCGCCGCCGCCGCCACCCTTGCGACACTGCTGGCCGGCGCCGCCCTTGCGCAGGATATCACCATCAAGCTCGCAACCGTCAATTCGCCAACCTCGGAATCGTGGAAGGCCGTGGTTGCCGCCGCGCAACGCGTCACCGAACGCACCGATGGTCGGGTGGCCTTTCAGGAGTTCCCCTCGGCGCAGCTTGGGACCACCACCGATTCGATCGAGCAGGCGAGCCAGGGCCTGCCGGTGATGACCTTCACCTCGGCCTCGTTCCTGTCCACCTTCGGGGTGCCGGAACTGGCCGCCGTCGAGGGGCCCTTCGTCATCTCGAGCAGCGAGGAAGGCGAGCGGCTGGCCTTCTCGCCGCTGTTGCAGGGCTATTATGACCGGCTGGCCGAGACGGCCGGGCTGCGCGTCGTGGCGCTGAACTGGTTCGACGGCCCGCGCCACATGATCGGAACCGCTGCCTATCCCACACCCGATGCACTGAAGGGCGTGCGGATGCGCGTGCCGCCGGTCGAGACCTGGCTCAAGACCTTCGAGCCACTGGGCGTCATCGCCACCACGGTCGAGGCGGCGGAGGTCTATTCCGCCCTGTCGCAGGGCGTGGTGACGGCGGCGGAAAGCCCGCTGACCGGATTGCGCGCCTCGGGCTGGCAGGAGGTCGCCAAGGAGATCACGCTGACCGGGCATTTCAACCTGTTCACCGGCTGGGTCATGAGCGAGGCCGCCTACCAGCAGATGAGCGAGGGCGACCGCGCCATCCTGATGGAGGAATTCCGGACCGGCGGCCAGCAGCTGACGGCCACCTCGGAAGCGCTGGCAGACGAGATCCGGGCGGAATTCGAGGCCCAGGGCGTAACCTTCCACGACGCCGACATCCCCGCCTATCGCGAGGCGACTGCCGGCTTCTATACCAGCTTCCCCGACTGGCCCGAAGGGCTTTACGACCAGATCCGCGCCGCGGCGACCGGCGGCTGACGCAACGCCCCGTCCGCACCGCGGACGGGGGATCCCCCGCCATGACAATGCTGCGATACATCCTGCGGTTCTTCGGAATCACCGTTCCGGCCGTTCTGGTCGGAACGCTTGTCCTCATCATGCTGGCGGACGTGATTGCACGGAACTTCCTTTCGATGTCGATCCTCTGGTCGCATGACCTCGCGGTGATCCTGATGGCGGCGGTGGTCTGGCTCGGGCTGTCCGGCGCCGCCATGTCGGGGCAGATGTTCGGCATCTCGCTCCTGGTCGACCGGCTGCCGCCACGGCTGGCGGGCGGCGCCCGCCTCCTGGCCGACCTTCTGGTCATGCTGATCGCGGCGGCGGTGATCCGGGCGGCCTGGGCGCAGATTTCCACCGCCCGGTTCACGAAATTCCTGGCCCTCGGCTGGCCGAAATGGATCGTCGCCGCCCTGCTGGCCGTCGGGATGGCGCTGATCATCCTGGAGCGCCTGCTCGCCATCGCCGAACGGTCCCGGGAGGCCCGGAAATGACCCTTGCCGCAATCGCCTTCGTCCTGTTGCTGGCGCTTGGCGTGCCGGTCGGGTTCGTGATGCTCGGCGCGTCGATGGCCTATTTCGCGCAGAACCCGATGATGGCCAGCATCGTGGCGCAGCGCCTGTCGAGCGGGCTTGAATCCTTTCCGCTGCTGGCCATCCCGCTTTTCGTCGTCGCCGGCGCCGCCATGGCCCGGGGCGGCATTGCCGAGCGGCTTTACGGCTTTTGCGACGCGCTTGTCGGCCATTGGCGGGGCGGGCTGGCGCAGATCGCAGTGCTGAACTCGGTCTTCATGGGGGCGATGTCGGGGTCGGCCAATGCCGATGCCGCCATCGACGCGCGCACCATTGTGCCAGTCATGCGCAAGCACGGCTATTCCAACGCCTATGGCTCGGTGATCAGCGCCGCCTCGTCGCTGATCGCCCCCGTGATGCCGCCGTCGATCGCCCTGATCGTCTTCGGCCTGCTGACGGATACCTCGATCGGCAAGCTGTTTCTGGGCGGCGTGATTCCCGCGCTGATCATCGCCGTGGCGCTGATGCTGACCGTCCGCTGGACCGCGGTGCGCCTTGACCTGACACCCAGCCGCAGCACCCGGGCCTCGGCGCGCGAGGTGGTGACGTTGGGGCGGGCCGCGCTCTGGGCCATCGCCATGCCCATCATGCTGATCTTCGGCCTGCGCGGCGGCTGGTTCACGCCGACCGAGCTGGGCGCGGTGGCCGCGGTCTATGCCTTCGTCATCGGCGTGCTGGTCTATCGCGGCATCTCCTCGCGCGACACCTTCGATCTGCTGGCGGAATCGGCCTCGACCACGGCCGGGGTGCTGTTCATCGTGGCCTCCGCCTCGGTTTTCTCGCTGATCCTCAGCCTTGAAGGGGTGCCGCAGGTTCTGCTTGGCGCCGTCACCGCCATCTCGGACAACCGTTTCGTCGTGCTGCTGGTGATCAACCTGCTTCTGCTGCTGCTCGGCACCGTCTTCGAGGGGCTGGCGATCATCGTGATTCTTGGCCCGCTTCTGTTGCAGCTTGCGCAATCGCTGGGAATCGATCCGGTGCATCTGGGCGTGATTCTGGTGATCAACACCGCCATCGGATCCCTGACCCCGCCGGTCGGCACCGTGATGTTCACCGTCTGCTCGATCACCCGCTGCCGCATCGAGGATTTCTCGCGCGCCTTCCTCCCGTTCTTCCTCGCGCTGGTCGCCGTGCTGATGCTGCTGACCTTCGTGCCCGGGCTGGTGACATTCCTGCCGAACCTGTTGTTCTGACAGGCCCTTCACAGCCGCACATGCTGCCCGGACACCGGCAAGACCCCGCACCGGACGAAGGATGCGCCAGACGACAGGGTGATCCGCAACCGCCTGACCCGCCCGCGCCGCCGGCGGGCGACGGCTTTGTGCGCCCTGTTGCCGACATCGCGAGAATGGTGTTGCAGTATAATACATGATGCATCATACTTGACGCACAAACAGATGCGACAGCACCGGACAGCCGCAACCGGCCTGGCAGCCGAAGAAGTGCGCAGGCCGTCGGACATGCGGCAAGGGAGGGCGCAATGACAAGGGCCGCAACCGCGGAATCAGGCCAGAAACTCCCTGCCCGCGCGCTGGCAGTGCTGCGCGGCGCCATGGCGATCCCGGCCTGGCCGGCGTTGATCCTCCTGCTGGCAATCGCGGCAATCGTTCAACCCCGGCTGCTGTCCCTGCCCTTTCTGCTGATCGTGCTGCGGCAATCGGTGCCGCTGGCGCTGACCGCCATCGGTCAGAGCCTGCCGATGATCGGCCGTTCCATCGACCTTTCCATCGGCGGGGTAATCGCCACGGTCAACGTAACGCTGGCGCTGCCGGTGTTTGCCGGCGGGCCGGTCTGGATGTCGCTGGCCTTTCCGCTGGTCTTCGGGGCGGCGGTCGGGTTGTTCAACGCCGGTCTGATCGCCTTCGTCCGCGCCTCGGCCGTGGTCGTGACGCTGGGGGTCTCGGTCATGCTGGTCGGCGTCAGCTATCTGATCTCGGGCGGGGCGCCGGGCGGCAGCGTGCATCCCTTCGTGCGCGAACTGGCCACCGGCCGGTGGGGAATGCTGCCGGTCGCGGGGGTGGTGCTGGTCGCCGCGGCCCTGCTGGCCGCGTTGATGCTGCGCCGTTCGACCTTCGGCCATGCGCTGCATGCCACGGGGGCCAGTTACAGCGCGGCCTGGCTGGGCGGCCTTGCCGTCCGCAAGGAACTGGTGGCGGCCCATGTGCTGAGCGGCATCTTCGCCGGCCTCGCCGCGATCATCCTGACGGGTTACATCGGCACCGGCACGCTGAACCTGGGCGCCGATCTCGTCATGGCCTCGGTCGCGGCCGTGGTGCTGGGCGGCACCACCTTCGGCCTTGGCGCGGGCGGCGTCCTCGGCGTGGTCGCAGGGGCCTTCGCCCTGACCTTCCTGGCCAATCTGATGACCGGGCTGGGCGTCGGCAAGCCGGCCCAGCTCATCGTGCAGGGGGCGATCATCGCAGGGGCCGCGGCGCTGGCGCGATGGCGCGAATCCTGAACCTTTTGCCGCCCGCGGGCGGAACGGGCCCATGCCCATGAACTTGCAACTGAGGGAGGAACCCCATGAAACTGCGAAAGATCCTGCTCACCGGAACGTTTCTGGCCGGCCTGGCCGGCGCCCCGGCCCTGGCCGAGGTGCCTGAACTGAACGCGGCGCTTTCCCCGGTCGAAGGCTCGGCCATGGTCGATCTGCCGGCCTCGACCAAGGACAGCTTCGTTCTTGGCTTCTCGAACATCTCGGTGGTCAATACCTGGCGCGTCCAGATGGTGGAGGAGCTGAAATACGAGGCCTCGCTGCATCCCGAGATCGGCGAACTGATCGTTGCCGACGCCGGCGGCGACGTGAACCGTCAGGTCTCCGACATCGAAAGCCTGATCGCGCGCGGCGTCGATGCCATCCTGGTCGCGCCGGGGTCGGAAGTGGCGCTGAACGGTGCGCTGGAAAAGGCCTATGCCGCCGGGATCCCGACCATCATCTTCTCGTCCAATGCCACGCCCGAAAACTACACGGTGAAACTTCTGGCCGACGATGCCCAGTTCGGGCGCGACGGCGCGAAATATCTGGCCGAGGTGCTGGGCGGCAAGGGCAACATCATCGTGGTCCGCGGCATTTCGGGCAATTCCATCGACAATGACCGCTTCCGCGGCGTCGAAGAAGTGCTGGTCGACTACCCCGATATCAAGATCATCGACGAGGGCTTTGGCGACTGGGCCTATGACAAGGGCAAGCAGGTCTGTGAATCGCTGCTGATCGCGCATCCCGACGTTCAGGGGATCTGGTCTTCGGGCGGCGCCATGACCCAGGCCTGCGCCGAAGTGCTTGAAGAAAACGGCCTGCCCATGGTTCCGATGACGGGCGAGGCCAACAACGGCTTCCTGCGGATCTGGAAGGAGAAGGATCTGGAGTCCGTCGCCCCGATCAGCCCGACCTGGTTCGGCCAGCAGGGTGTCATCGCCGCCCTGCGCGTGCTGGAAGGCGCGCCCATCGCCCGGGACAACCTGGTCAACCCCGCCCCGATCCTGAAGGATCAGATCGACGCCTTCTATCGCCCCGATCTGAACGATTCCTACTGGGTCGGCTCGACCCTGCCGGACGAAAAGCTGAAGGAACTTTACGGCAAGTGATCGAAAGCTCGCAGAATGCTTCTTGAAGTCGTCGACATCGCCAAGTCCTTCGGTCCCGTGCAGGCGCTGCGCGGCGTGTCCCTTGCCCTGAAACCGGGCAGCGTGCACGCCGTTCTGGGCGAGAACGGGGCGGGAAAATCCACGCTGATGAAGATCATCTCGGGGGTGTTTCCGGCCAGTTCGGGTACGATCCGGATCGACGGCCAGCCTGTTCACTGGCACCGCGCCGAACAGGCCCGCGCCGCGGGCGTGTCGACGATCTTTCAGGAGTTCATTCTGCTGCCGAACCTGTCCGTGGCCGAGAACCTGTTTCTCGGCCGCGAACTTCGCACCCCGCTTGGCCTGGTCGACCGCCGGCGCCAGCGCGAGGAAAGCCGCCGGATCCTTGCCCGCGTCGGGCTGGATCTGGATCCGGACCTGCTGACCGGCCGCCTGCGCGTGGCCGAACAGCAGATGGTCGAGATCGCAAAAGGTGTGATGCGCGACGCGCGGATCTTCGTCTTCGACGAGCCGACGGCGGCGCTTGGCAACCGCGAGGCGGCACGGCTGTTCGACCTGATCCGGCAGTTGCAGCGCGAGGGCAAGGGCATCCTCTACATCTCGCACCGCCTGCCAGAACTGTTCGAACTCTGCGACGAGGTGACGGTGCTGAAGGATGGCCAGTTCGCCGGCCATTTCGCCATGGGCGAGACGAATGCCACCGAACTGGTCACGACGATGGTCGGCCGCACCCTGGACCAGCTTTTCCCGCCGCACCGGACGGGCGGCGCCGGAGAAACCGTGCTGGAACTGCGCGATCTTCGCACGCCCGGCGTTACCGGCCCGGTCAATCTGGGCATCGGCCGCCATGAGATCGTCGGCCTTGCCGGGCTGGAAGGCCAGGGCCAGATCGGCGTCACCCGGTCGATCTTTGAAGGTCACGCCCCCGAGACCGGCGAAATCCTGTTCGAGGGCCGGCCCCTCGGCCATGCCGGGCCGGCGGGCGGCGTCGCGGCGGGGATCGGCCTCATCCCCGAGGATCGCAAGGCGGACGGGCTGTTCCTGCCGCTGTCGGTGGCCCGCAACATCTCGGTCGGGCTTCTGTCCGGCAAGGGGCTGGCACAGCCCGCTTCGGTGCCCGCGGACGACATTGCCGCCCAGATCGGGCGCCTGCGCATCCGGCTGCGCAGCGCCGCGCAGACCATCGGCGAACTGTCCGGCGGCAACCAGCAGAAGGCGCTTCTGGCCCGCTGGCTGGTGCGGGGCGTGAAACTCCTGATCTGCGAAGAACCGACCCGCGGCGTCGACATCGGCGCCAAGTCGGAAATCTATGCCATCCTGCGCGAACTGGCCGACAGCGGCGTGCCGGTCCTGATCACCTCGCGCGAACTGCCGGAACTGATCGGGCTCTGCGACCGGATCGTCGTCGTGCGCGACGGCGCCACCGTCGGCAGCTTTCCCGGCGGAACGACCACCGAAGAAGAAATCATGGCTGCGGCCATCGGGGGAGAGCGGACATGAAACTTGCCGGCGCCACCACGGCCGTCCGCCTTCGCCGCCTCTCCGCCCTGCCGGTCTTTGCCCTGATCGCAGTGCTGGCCATCGTGCTGGGCATCGCATCGCCCCATGCCCTCTCGGCGCAGAACCTGATCAACATCCTGAACCAGCAGGTCAGCCTGATCCTGGTCACGGTGGGGCAGACCATCGTCGTACTGACGGCGGGTCTCGACCTTTCGGTCGGCTCGGTGGTTTCGCTGACGACAGCCATCGCCAGCCACGATATCGCCTTTGCGGTGCCGCTGGCGATCGCGGCGGCGCTTGCGGTCGGGCTGGTCAATGCCGGCGGCATCCTGCGCTTCGGCATCCATCCGATCCTGATGACGCTGTCGACCATGACCGCGGTTCAGGGCCTTGCGCTTCTGGTGCGGCCGATTCCCGGCGGTACCGTTCCGGGCTGGATGAAGACCTATGCCGGGGCCGAGATCCTCGGCCTGCCCCTGCCGGTGATCTGCGCCGCCACCGTGGTGGTGCTGGCGGCGGTGATCATCTCGCACAGCCGGTTCGGCCTGCATCTCATGGCGACCGGGGCGTCAGCGCAAAGCGCGCTGCTGGGCGGCGTCAACACCGGGCGGATCATCCTTATGGCCTATCTGCTGTCGTCGCTGTTCGCCTGCCTTGGCGGGCTGAACCTTGCGGCGCGGCTTGCCAGCGGCGACCCGCTGGTCGGGCAGTCCTTCGGCATCGATTCCATCGCCGCCACGGCGCTTGGCGGCACGCAGCTTTCAGGCGGGCTTGGCGGCGTGGCCGGGCCGGTGGTCGGCGTCCTGTTTCTGGCGCTGCTGGGCAATGGCCTCAATCTTCTGAACATCTCGACCTATTACCAGATGATCATCAAGGGTGCGCTGCTGATCCTTGCCGTCAGCGCCCATCGCCGCAACCAGCCCGGACTCTGATCTGGCTACAGCATCTTGTCGAAAGGAACCGCCATGGAGATCCGCGCCATCGTCGATTGCAAGACCCTTCTGGGCGAAGGGCCGCTATGGGACACGACCGAGCAGAAGCTCTACTGGATCGACAGCCTCGGCAACCGCATCTTCCGCGCCGACCAGAACGGCGAAGGGGTAGAGGCCTGGCCGGTCCCGGCCAATATCGGCTCGCTCGCGCTGCGCGAGGGCGGCGGGGCGATCCTGTCTCTGGCCGACGGGATCTATGGCTTTGACTTCGGGACCGGCCACGCGACGCTGATACACAAGATCGCCCACAAAGGCACCACGGTCCGCATGAACGACGGCAAGGTCGATGGCCGCGGCCGCTTTGTGACCGGCAGCCTGGAAACCACCGAAACCGCGCCGCTGGCCGCCCTTTACAGCGTCGGCCCCGATCTGGCGGTGACGCAGATCGACGACGATATCACCGTCTCGAACGGCCCCTGCTGGAGCCCGGATCACACCATCTTCTATTTCGCCGACAGCCGGTCGCGGGCGATATGGGCCTACGACTACGACATCGAAACCGGCAAGGTGTCCAACAAGCGCAAGCTCGTCGATTTCGGCCCCGAGGATGGGCTGCCCGACGGCGCGACGGTCGATGCCGAGGGCTGCATCTGGTCGGCCGGCGTCTACAAGAGCAAGATCCACCGCTTTTCCCCGCAGGGCGAGCGGCTTCTGACCATCGACATGCCGGTCGTCTGCGTGACATCGGTGATGTTCGGCGGCCCCGCCCTCGACCGGCTCTATGTCACGTCGATGCTGCGGGCGCCGGTCCCGGGTGTCGAGGAAACCGGGCCGCTCGCCGGCTCGCTCTTCGTGATCGACGGGCTCGGGATCAGGGGGCTGCCGGAATATCGTTTCCGCGGCTGACGGTGGCCACAACCCTAGCCGCGCCCCATGGCATTGCGGTCCGGGTTCGTCTATCAACGGAGCATTCATTCTTCGGATATAGCGGCCATGCCACCCAGAGCGGTCATCAAGGAAAACCTGTCGGAACAGATATATCGGTCGCTTCGCCTTTCATTGATGGATGGCGAATACCGGCCGGGTGAACGGCTGACCATCAGTTCGGTGGCCGAGCATTACGGCACATCGATCACGCCGGTGCGCGAGGCGATTTCCCGCCTCGCCTCGGAACAGGCGCTGGAGGTCAAGGCCGCCACCTCTGTCGTGGTGCCCGACCTGACGACCCGCAACCTGCGCGAGATCGTCGCCATCCGCAAGAATCTGGAAGGTATCGCCGCATATCGCGTCGGCCAGATCGCGACCCCTGCGATGATCGAGGAACTCGAAACCCAGAACGGGCTGTTCTGGAAGGCCGCGGCCGTGAACCCGCGCGAGGCAGCGCAGGCCAACCGCGATTTCCACTTCATGATCCTGCGCTTTTCCGACATGCCCTATGTCGAGGCGATCTGCGAGAACATGTGGACGCTGATGGGCCCGTTCCTGCGCACCTTCCACGAGGAAATTCCGGTCCGCCGCCTGACCGCCGACAATCATCTGCATTTCCGCTTTCTCGCCGCCTTGCGGGCCGGCGATCCGGCGGCGGCAAGCCAGGCGATGCAGGACGATATCGCGTGGAGCGAAGAGCTGATCACCCGGCGCGAAGAATCCGGCAACCGCCCGCCCGCGCAGCGGGCATAGCGCCAGGCCGGACGCAGGGCGCGGCGACCGGCGGCGGGGGTCTCGTCCGCCCGCCGCCAGCCCCTCTGTCAGGCGATCGAATAGCCGCCGTCGACCGGCAGCAATGCGCCGGTGACATAGCCTGCCGCATCCGACAGCAGAAAGCCGATCACGCTTGCCACATCGGACGGTTCGGCCCAGCGGCCAAGCGGGATGCGCGCGGTTATCTTCGGCTCCCGCACCGGATCGTTCTTGGCCCCCATGCCCATGCGGGTCATGATCCAGCCCGGCGCCACCGCATTGACGCGGATGCCCCGCGACCCCCAGGCCACCGCCATCGACCGGGTCAGCGCGACGATTCCGCCCTTCGACGCAGCATAGCCCGGCGATTTGGGCGAGCCGAAATAGCTCCACATCGAGGCGATGTTGACCACCGCGCCGCGCGACACCGCCAGCTTTTCAAGGGCCGCGTTCGCGGCGGCAAGGCTGGCGGTCAGGTTGACGTCGAGCACCAGCTTGAAATCCTCGACCTGCCATTCCCGTTCCTGCCTCAGGATGCCGGCGCAGTTCACCAGCCCGTCGATCCGCTCGGCCCGGGCGGCCAGCGCCGCCAGATCGGCCGCATCGGTCACATCGGTCTTCACGAATTCGACGCCCTCGGGCATCGGGCCTTCCTGGTCAAGCCCGCCGGCCAGGACGCGCCAGCCCGCCGCCGCCAGATGGGCGCTGGTGGCCAGGCCAATCCCGGTGCCGCCCCCCGTCACGATTGCAGTTTTCATCCGATATTCTCCTGAACGGTCTGCGCGGCCCCTCAGCCGCGCAGGAACTCCTCGGCGACGGAACGGATGCCGGCCCCGTCGAGCTTGTAATGTGCATAAAGATGCGTGGGCGGCGCGATCAAGCTGTATTCGTCATGGATACCGTGCCGCTTCAGCCGGATCCCCTTGCCCTCGTCGGTCAGCACCTCGGCCACGGCCGCCCCGAGACCGCCGAGGATATTGTGCTCCTCAACCGTCATCAGCCGCCCCGTCTTCGACCTGTCCGCCGCCTCGATGATCGCATCGCGATCCAGCGGCTTGATCGAGGCCATGTCGATCACCCCGACCGACCGCCCCGCCGCCGTCATCGCCGCCGCCGCCTCAAGTGCGGCATGAACGGTGATGCCGCAGGCGATGATGGTCAGATCTTCGCCGAACCCATGGACCTGGGCCTTGCCGAAGCGAAATTCGGTACCGGCGCCATAAACCACCGGGTCCCGTCCCCGGCCGATGCGGAAATAGATCGGCTGATCCCAGTCGGCCGAGGCGCGGATCGCTGCCTCGAGTTGGGCGCCGTCGGACGGCGAGACCACGGTCAGGTCGGCGATGGAACGCATGGTGCCGATATCTTCGGTCGCATGATGCGATGTGCCGTAGAAGCCCAGCGAAATGCCGGTGTGATGGCCGATCAGCCGCACGGGCTGCGCCGAATAGGCAACATCCATGCGGATCTGCTCGCAGGTCAGCAGCCCCATGAACGAGGCGAAGGTCGCAACGAAGGGCACGACGCCCGTGGTGGCAATTCCCGCAGCCACGGAAACCATGTTCTGTTCCGAGATGCCGAAGGAAATGTAGCGGTCGGGATAGGCCGTGGCAAAGCGGTTCAGACCGTTGGAATATTGCAGATCCGCTGAACCGGCGACGACGTTGTGGCCGGCCTTCACGAGGTCGATCAGCCCGTTCGACAGATGATCGAGACCGGGGTTGACCATGTTCAGCCCGCGATACTGCCAGGAATTGGGGGATTTCGGTCCGCTCATCTCAGATCACCTGCGCCCTGATTTCGGCAATCGCCTCTTCGGCATCGGAAGGATCGAGCCAGCCGAGATGCCAGCCCGGATCGGTCTCCATGTAGGACACGCCGCGTCCCTTGACGGTTTTCGAGATCACCAGTGCCGGCTTCTCGCGGGTCTCGTCGGCGCGGAGCCGGCGCAAGAGCGCGGTCACGGCGGCGATGTCATGGCCGTCGACGCTGTGAACCTCCCAGCCGAAGGCGCGCCATTTCTCGTCCAGGGGTTCGATGGCCATCACGTCATCGACCCGGCCGTCAAGCTGAAAGCCGTTGCGGTCGATGATGGCGATCAGGTTCTTCATCCGGTTCTGAGCGGCGAACAGGGCGGCCTCCCAGACCTGGCCCTCCTGCATCTCGCCATCGCCCATCATGCAGAAGACCTTGTAGTCCTTGCCCGTCCAGCGCTGCGCCAGCACCATGCCGATGGCGTTCGACAGCGCGTGGCCGATGGAACCGGAGGAAAAATCCACCCCCGGCACCTTGCGCATGTCCGGGTGATCGCCCAGCGGGCTGCCCAGACGGGTGTAGTCGTCCAGCCAGTCCCTGGGGAAGAAGTCCAGATCGGCATAGATCGGAAACAGCCCCACCGCCGCATGGCCCTTGCCGATGGTGAAGCGGTCGCGTCCGTCCCAGCCGGGTTCGCCCCGGCGCAGGTTCATCACGTCATAATAGAGCGCCGAGAACACCTCGGCCGCCGAAAAGACCGAGGTGTAATGCCCGGTCTTGGCGATGTCGATCAGGCGGATGGTCTCAAGCCGGATGAACTGCGCGCGCTCGCGCAGGCGCTCGACGGTTTGCGCATCGGGCTGATGGCTGTTGTGGCCCGCGGACGCGGCTGCGTCCGGTTGCGAGGTCATGTCGGTCTCCTTCATGGGTTCGTCCCGGCCGTCCCGCCCTTCTCCGGCGGCGGGCGGCGGGACGGTTTCAATCGGCAAAGCGGGGGATGATCCGTTCCCGTTCAAGACGCCGGAACAGGTCGAGGAAAGTGTCGGTCGAGGACTGGTAGTCAAGGAACCCGGCCTTGCGCGCCCGGCCCATATCCGAAATGCATTCGACCTCGCGGCCGAAATCGGCATCGGTGTGCCACCAGGTTGCAAGGCGCGAGAGGTCCGGTTCGGCGAGGTCATATTTTTCCGCCATCGCGCGCCAGATCGGCCCGGCGTCGGCCATCATCGCCGCAAGGCTCTGATGCTGGCCGTCATAGGGCGCGACCGCGATGCCGAAATGACCGGCGATGACCTTCCAGAGCCGCTTCCAGCGGAAGACATCGCCATTGCCGGTGTTGAAGGCCAGGTTGGCGGCGGCCGGGCTGGTAGCGGCCCAGGCGGCCTGACGGGCAACCAGCCGGGCATCGCTGACTTCGGTCAGCATCTCGTATTGCTTCGGGATTCCGGTAAAGACGAAGGGCCGTCCGGTCTCGCGGCAGATCGCGGCATAGCAGGCCAGCGTCAGGCCCTGGTTCATCAGCGCGCCCACCGCGAAGCCGACGACCGCATTGGGCCGATGGACGCTCCAGCTGAAGCCGTCGCGCGCGGCGGCGTCAAACAGCACATCCTCCTGCGCATAGTAGAAGTTCGGGATCGGCAGGCGGGGCGTATCCTCCAGGAAGGGCGTGTCGGGCAGAAAGCGCCCGAAATCCTTGAATGGCCCCAGGTAGTGTTTCACCCCGGTGATCAACACCACATGTTGCAGCGGGGCGTCGGCCAGACGCAACCCGTCAAGGACGTTGCGAAACTGCCGGGCATTGATTTCGCAGGCGTCTTCCTCGCGCCCTGCCGGTGTCCAGGCGGCCTGGAACAGATGGGTGATCGGACCGGCGGAGGCGATGGCGCGCGCCACGCCCGCCGCGTCGTTCAGGTCGGCCGCCAGCGGATTCACACCGGCGGGCGCCCGTTCCGGGCGGCGGGCAAGGCCGTAGACCGTCCAGCCATCGGCAACCAGCCGTTCGCAGATGTTTCCGCCGACGATTCCCGTCGCACCGACGACCAGCGCGATTTTGTCCGCAGCCATGCGATCCCTCCCTTGCGATGGCGCCGGGCCGGCACCCTATCCGTGATTGACCATAGCGCCGTTTCCACGGTTTATCAAGTATGATGCATCATGGATGATGCCATGAGCGAATGTGCGATTCTTGTGGTGCATCTTGCATCATGCATCAATAATATGCTAAAACTGCGGGAGATTTCGGCAGTGAGAGGCAGAATGATCGTCTTTGGTTCACCATCCCGATATGTCCAGGGACCGGGCGCGCTGTCGCAACTTGGCGCGGAACTGGCGCGCATTGCCGACAGCGCGATTCTGGTGCTCGACCCGCTGATCCAGGATCGCTACGGCGCGGTCATCGCCGCGTCCTGTCAGGATGCCGGTGTCGCGGCGCGGCAACTGCGCTTTGCCGGCGAATGCACCCCGGCCGAGATCGACCGGCTTGCCGCCCTTGCCGGTGAGCCGGCAACGGTCGCGGCGGCGGGGGGCGGCAAATGCATCGACGCCGGCAAGGCGCTGGCCAACCGCAATGGCGCCAGCGTCGTCACCATCCCGACGATTGCCTCGACCGATGCGCCGACCAGCCACAACTACGTCATGTATGACGAAAACCACCGGATGCTGGGGGTCGAGAAACTGGCGCGCAACCCTGCGCTGGTCATCGTCGATACCGAGGTGATTGTTCGCGCCCCGAAGAAGCTGTTTGTGGCGGGGATCGGCGATGCGATCGGCAAGATCTACGAGGCCGATGCCTGCCATGCCGCAGGTGGCGTCAATATTTTCGGCGGCGGATCCTCCTATGCGGCGGTGCTGCTGGGCCGCGCATGTCATCAGGTGCTGCGGGCCGATGCCCTGGCCGCACTGGCCGCGATCGATGCCGGAACCCCGGATGCCGCGCTGGAACGTGTGGTCGAGGCGACCGTGCTGATGAGCGGGCTGGCCTTTGAAAGCGGTGGCCTGTCCATCGCGCATTCCATGACCCGGGGCCTGACGGCTGTGCGCCCCTGGGCCGATGCGCTGCATGGCTTTCAGGTGGCTTATGCCAATCTTGTGCAGATCCGTCTGGAAGGCCGTGCCGAGGCTGAAATCCGCGATCTCGCCGCCTTCTACCGGCAGGTCGGCCTGCCGTGCAGCCTGACGGATCTGGCCGCGCCGCCGACCGGCGAGGTGATGGAGGTCATCGCGAGCCGCACGATGACGGCGCCCCATATCCGGCACTTCCCCCGTACCGTCACCCAACCGGACCTTCTGGCCGCGATGGTCTGGGTAGAAGAGATGTTCGCGCCGCGCTGATTTCGCGCAAACTATATTAACGCATCATATATGATGTGTGATATTATT
Source organism: Rhodobacter sp. (assembly GCA_039808125.1). GTDB lineage: Bacteria > Pseudomonadota > Alphaproteobacteria > Rhodobacterales > Rhodobacteraceae > Pseudogemmobacter. The sequence goes on from JBDHSO010000001.1 coordinate 58,629, forward strand.
GAGGCGAACCGCACAACCGATTCGTCCCCGAGGAGGAAATCAGATGAAATTCGCGTCCCTGCTGGCCGGCGCCAGCATGCTTTGCCTTGCCGCCACGGCCGCCAGCGCTGACGATCCCGCCTTTCTGAAAAACGTCGACCACGGTGACGGGCCGTTCAAGATCGGCTTTTCCAACGGTTTCATCGGCAATGCCTGGCGCGCCCAGCATGTCGAGGGCGTGGAAAAGGCGGCGGCGGAACTGAAGGAGGCAGGGCTCGTCTCGGATGTGATCATCGTCAATTCGACCTCCGGCGCCTCGGGCCAGATCTCGCAGATCAACTCGCTTCTGGCACAGGGCATCGACGCGCTGGTGATCAACCCGGTTTCGGCCGAGCCGCTGATGCCCATCGTTCAGCGCGCGGTCGACAGCGGCGTTCTGGTCGTCGTGGCCGACAACCCGCTGCCGATGGACAATGTGCTGAACGTGTCGCTGGATCATACCCAGTACTGGGGCATCTCGACCGAATGGCTGATCGACGCCATTGGCGGCAAGGGCAATATCGTGGCCATCGAGGGCCTTGCCGGCAATACCGCCAATGACTGGCGGGTGCGCGCGCGTGATGCCGTGCTGGCGGAACATCCCGACGTGACGCTTCTCGCCTCGGTGATCGGCGGCTGGGATCAGGCGCAAGCGCGCGAGGCGATGGCCGGGCTGCTGACGGCCTATGGCGACCAGATCAATGGCGTCCTGATCCAGGAGGTCATGAACGAGGGGGCGATCCGCGCCTACAAGGCCGCGCGCGTGGCGGTGCCGCCGCTGACCGGCGATTATGTGCTGTCCTATCTGAAACTGTGGAAGGCCGATCCCGAACTGCAAAGCGTCGCGGTGGCGAACCCGCCCGGCGTCGGCTCCGATGCCCTGCGCATCACGGTCGAACTGCTGGCGGGCGGCACGCTCGACACCGGCAAGCTGGTGGCCAATCCGCTGAATGCCGATTTCAGCAATACGATCCTGATCCCCGAACCCTATGTCGTGGAGCGCGAGGCCAATACCTCCCGCCCCTGGTGCAGCGAACAGGTGAAGTGCATCTCGCTTGACGAGGCCATTGCGCTTCTCGACGGGCAGTCGGATGCCGCCTCGCTTGACAGCACGCTGACCCAGGACGAGGTTCGCGCGCTCTACTTCAAGTAGATCGTCATTGCCGTGCCGGACGCTGCGCCCTGCCTCGCCGGCCGGGCGCGGATCGGTCCGACCGCCGGAGAGAGGTGCGGATGACGCTGGTTCTACAGGGGATATCCCGGGATTTCGGCCCGGTCAGGGCGCTGGACGATGTGTCGCTTGCCATCGGCCCGGGGGAATGCCGCGCGCTCTACGGCGGCAACGGGTCGGGCAAGAGCACCATGGCGAAGATCGCCAGCGGCATCCTCGCGGCCGGCGCCGGCCGCGTTCTGGTCGATGACCGGGCGCTTGCCCGCACCTCTCCGGCAGAGGCGCGGGCCCTTGGCGTCGGCATCACCTTTCAGGAACTCAGCCTGATCGGCGAGTTGACAAGCGGCGAAAACCTGGTGCTGGCGAAGGTTCCCCGACGCTTCGGCTTTCTGCTCGACCGGGGCCGCGCGGATGCCATGGCCCATGCGGCGCTGGACCGGGTGGGACTGGCCCGGCTGCGCGACCGCCGGATCGAGCTTTTGCAGACCGGAGAGAAATATCTCGTCGAACTGGCAAAGGCACTGCAATCGCGGCCGCGCTACCTGATCATCGACGAGTTGACCGCCGCCATGCATGCCTCGGAGGTCGAGGTTTTTGCCGGGCTGCTGGCAGAGCATCTGGCCGGCGGCGGCGGCGCGCTTTTCGTCAGCCACCGCCTGCCCGAGTTGCGCCGCTTCTGCAACACGATCTCGGTGCTGCGCAACGGCAAGCTGGCCTTCGAGGGCGCGCTTGCCGATGTGAGCGATGACGATCTGGTCGAATGGGCCGGCGGGGGCCATCGCGACGAAAGGCCCGAGAGCCAGGCGCCACGGGCCGGCGAGATCCGGGTCAGCGCCACCGGACTGCGCCCGCTGCCCGCCGCGCCGCCGATCGACCTTGCGTTCCGCGCCGGCGAGATCACCGGCATCGGCGGCCTGCCCGATCAGGGGCAAAAGCATATCCAGCGGCTTCTGGCCGGGCTGCAGGTGCCCGACGAGGGCGAGCGCGTCACCCTGTCCGGCACGGCGCTTGCACTGGGGGACAGCGCGGCCGTCGCGGCGCAGGGGGTTTCCTTCGTCTCGGGCGACCGCGACGAGATGGTCTTCGCACGCCGCTCCATCCGCGAGAACATGCAGGCGCCCTTCGTGGCCATGAAGGGACGACCCATGCCCGACGATGCCGCGATTCTGGCCGCGCTCGACCGGCTGAACACCCGCCATGCGGGGATAGACCGGCCCATCGGCGGATTGTCCGGCGGCAACCAGCAAAAGATCCTGGTGGCCCGCTGCCTGCTGCTGAACCCGCAGGTCATCGTGGCCGAGGATTGCACCAAGGGGATCGACGTCGCTTCGCGCAACGACGTGCATCACCTGCTGCGCGAACTGGCACATGCCCAGGGCGCGGCGGTCATCGTCACCTCGTCGGACGATCAGGAGCTGGCCGGGTTGTGCGACCGGGTGCTGGTTCTGGACGGCGGACAGGTGATCGCCGAACTGAGCCGGGCGGAGCGGACGCTCGACGCCCAGGCCATCGTCTCGGCCTATATGAAACAGGGAAAGGCGGCATGATGCTGCGGCAGGTCTGGTCACATCCCAGCTTTCCGGCCGGCGTTCTGGCCGTGCTTGCGCTGGTTTTCGCGCTGAGCGTCAATCCCGGCCTGCTGTCCACCGGGTCGATGATCGGCTGGTCCACCTCGCAACTGGGGCTGTGGACGGCGGTTCTGGGTCAGACGCTGGCCTTGATGGGGCGCGGAATCGACCTTTCAGTCGGCGCCGGCGTCAGTCTGGTGAATGTCGCCGCCATCGCCCTGTTCGAGGCCGGCTGGCCGCTCGGCGGCACCATTGCGGCGATGCTGATCCTTGGCCTGCTGATCGGCGCGGCGAACGGGGTGCTGATCGGCTGGCTGCGCCTGAACCCGCTGCTGGCGACCTTCGCAACCTCCTTCGTGCTTCTCGGCCTCGCGCTTCAGATCCGCTCTGCCCCCGGGGGCATGGCGCCGATGGCGGCGGTCATGTTCATGAACGGCGCGACCTGGGGCATTCCCAATGCGATGCTGGTCTTCGTCCTTGTTCTGCTGCTGTGGGGGCTGGTCGCGCGCAGCGCCTTCTGGTTGCGCCTGCGTGCGACCGGCGCCGATCCGGTCCGCGCCTGGAACTCGGGCCTGCCGACCGCGGGGATCAAGGTCATGAGCTATGTCATGGCCGGGGTTTTCACCGCGCTTTCGGGGCTTTTCGTCACCTTCTGCGTGGGCGCCGGCGATCCCCTTTTCGCGCAGCCCTATACGCTTCTGACCATCGCCGGCGCGGTGATCGGCGGCGTCTCCCTGGCGGGCGGCACCGGCAGCGGCTATGGCGCGGTCCTTGGCGCGGTCTTTGTCGGCCTGACGAGCGACATCGCGCTCGGGATCGGCGTCTCGCCGTTCTGGCAACAGCTTATCGTGGGCTGCGTGTTGCTGGCCGGGCTGGCGGTGGTGGTCCGGTCGGGGCGCTGGCTCAAGGCGAAAAGCGACCGCGCCGTGATCCGGCCCACAGCCGAAGCGGGGGAGAGCGCGGCATGATGGCCCTTGCGCGCAGACATCCGCTGAGCCGGATACCCCATGCCGGAAGCCTTGGCATGATCCTTCTGCTGCTGGTCGCGGGCCGGCTGGTCAATCCCTCCTTCCTGTCAGCGATGAACCTCTGGGCCGTGCTTTCGATCTCGGCCCTGCTGGCCGTGGCAAGCGCGGGCCAGACTCTGGTGATCATTTCGGGCAATCAGGGTATCGATCTTTCCGTGGGCGCGATCATGACGCTGACGGCGCTGATGGTGTCGGGCATGGCCGGCAGTTCCAACGAGGCCGTGCCGCTGACGCTGGCGGTGGTCCTGACGCTCGGCGCGCTGATCGGGCTGGCGAACGGCATCGGCGTGCGCTTTCTGGCGCTTTATCCGCTGGTGGTGACGCTGGGTGTCTCGTTCGTGATCGAAGGGCTGGCGCTGGTCTATGCGCAGTCGCAGCCGCCACAGATGCCCGGGCCGCTGATCGAAAGCATCGGCATCGGCCGCTTTCTCGGCATTCCCTGGCTGGTGCTGATCGGCGCCGTCGTGACGGTGCTGATGACGCTGCTGCTGCGCTTCACGCGCTATGGGCGCCAGCTTTATCTCGTCGGCTCGAACATCCGCGCCGCACAGATGGCGGGTGTGCCGGTCACGCGGGTCGTGCTGATCACCTATTCCGCCAGCGGCCTTCTGGCTGCGGTCGCGGGCGTCCTGCTTTATGGCTATGTCGCCTCGGCCAACCTGTCGATCGGCGCGCCCTATACGATGATGGCCATCGCCGCCACCGTGATCGGCGGAACCGCGCTGAGCGGCGGGTCCGGAAGCTTCATCGGCACCGTGCTGGGTGCGGTGATCTTCAGCCTGATCTCCAACCTCCTCATCATGCTCGGGCTTGGCCCGGCGCTGCGGTACGCGATCAGCGGCCTTGTCCTGATCTTCGTGCTGTTCGCGACCTCGCGTGATGCGGCCTGACAATCGGAAGGAATGACCATGTGTGATGCCCATGCCGGAAAACCCGTCCCCCATATGCGGGAGTTGCTGGAGGGATTGCCGAAGAACTGGGGGCGCTGGGGCGACAGCGACGAGGTTGGCGCGCTGAACTTTCTGGATACGGTCGAGGTGCTGCGCGGCGTCGCCTCGGTAAAAAGCGGCAAGACCTTCACGCTTCAGGTGCAGATGGGCCATCCGATGGGCGATCCGGTCTGGCCCGGCCGCAGCGGGGCGCAGAAGTTCAACGTCATGGACAAGGGCCATTTCCTGTGCGGCGCGGGCAAGGAATCCCCCGGCAACCATGAATATGCCGATGACGTGATGATCATGTATCTGCAGGGGTCGACGCAATACGATGCGCTGGGGCACGTCTGGTACGATGATCACATCTACAACGGCTATGATGCGAAAACCACGGCCGGCAGCATGAAGAAGGCCAGCGTCCTGCCCATCGCAGAACGCGGCGTCGTCGGCCGCGGCATATTGATCGACATGGCGCGCCACCGGGGGAAGGAGGTGCTCGACAAGGGCGAAACCTTCGATCACCACGATCTGATGGCCGCCGCACGCGCGCAGGGCTGCGAGATCCAGCCGCATGATATCCTGCTGATCCGCACCGGCTGGATCGGCTCCTACTACCGGCGCGAGAAGGAGGAGTTCTATGCCGATTTCATCGAGCCGGGCCTGACCTTCTCGCGCGGGCTGGTCGAATGGTTCCACAAGATGGAACTGGTCAATCTGGTGACGGACACCATCGCCAACGAGGTCACGGCCGATCCCGAAACCGGCGTGGTGATCCCGCTGCATTGCGCGCTGATGCGCAATCTCGGCATCGCCTTCACCGAAATCGCGGCGCTGGATGCACTGGCGGAGGATTGCGCCGCCGACGGGCAATGGACCTTCCTTTACACCGCGGCCCCGCTGAAGGTGGTCGGCGGCTCCGGCGCGCCCGTGAACCCGGTGGTGATCAAATAGGGGCCGCGCGCCGACAGCGTGTCGGCACCGGGCGGGCGCCTGCCCCGCTGACCCGCGCCGATGGATACGCGGGATATCGGCCAGGCAGATCGGCGGGCGGCAGGCCGGGCGTCCTCGGCCGGCTTGCGAGGGGTCGCGCTGGCCGCCTCTCGCGTCGAGCAGACGGATCATGGCGGATAAGGCGGGCAAGGCCCGACCCCGGCGCGGCCGCCTTGGCCGGCGGATGAAACCTTCAGGAGGCCACGCGGGCACTGGGTCCGGCCGGACCCGCCGTCAGACCGCCGGGTCGAACACCCGGCGGCGCAGGACCGATCCCCGGCTGATCAGCTCGGCCGGCAGCAGCACGGTACGCGGCGGGCAGTTCTCGCCCCGGATCCGCCCCAGAAGCATGCGGGCCGCCGCCTCGCCCATCGCCAGGCGGGGTTGCGACATCGTGGTGATCCCCGGCTGCATGAAGCTCATCCAGTCCAGATCGTCGAAGCAGACCAGCGACAGGTCGCGCGGAATCGACAGGTTCAGCGCGGTGAGCGCCCGCATCGTCCCCTCGGACATCGTGCCATCGGTGGTGAACAGCGCGGTCGGCGGGTCGGGCTGGCCGAGAAGCTGGGGCACCCCGGCCTGCGCCGCCTCGGCCGAATAGCTGCCGGCGCGAAACACCAGCCGCGGGTCGACCGCGACACCGGCGATGCGATGTGCCCGGACATAGCCCAGAAGACGCTGCCAGCTTGGGTAAAGCCCTTCGGCCTCCATCGGGTCGCCCGCCGCCGCCCGGGCCAGGAAGGCGGCAAGACCGCCGCCCTCGTCCTCGACCAGTTCGGCGACGATGCCGATGCGGCGGTGCCCCGCCTCAAGCAGATGGCGCACCGCCTGTTCGCCCGCCGCGATATTGTCGGCGGCCACCCGGTCGACCGAAAGACCCGCCACCGCACGGTCGATCAGGACCAGCGGCACCTCCATGGACAGCAGGTTGTGCAGATGCCGCGCCTTGCGCGTGTCGCTCGGGGTGACGATCAGCCCGTCCACCTGCTTTTGCGCCAGAAGCTCGACCGACTGCACCTCCTTCGACCGGCTTTCGTCGCTGTTGGTGATCAGCAGCCCGAACCCGTTCGCCTCCGCGACATTCGAGATGCCGCGCAGCACCGAGGCATAGAACGGGTTCTGGATATCGCCCGCGACGACGCCCAGCGTCCGCGTCTTGCCGGTGATCAGGCCCCGGGCCAGCGCATTCGGGCGATAGCCAAGCTGCCGTGCCGCCTTCTGCACCTGGTCCTTCATCTCGTCGCTGGTATAGCCGTAACCGCCCAGCACCCGCCCGGCCGTGGCCGTGGAAACGCCCGCCGCCCGCGCGACATCGGCAATCGTCGCCTTGTTCCGTACCGCCAAGTGCCAATCCCTCCCACATCTGCGGGCACACCGCACAGAATCACTTTGCGCTATTTCCGCCGTCCGACAGGGCTTCCGCGATGCGGATCCGCCAACTTCATTGCCATTTTCAACGAAAATCAACGCAGTAGCAACGGACCGAAAACTCTTGACGCAGAGGTCGCAACGATATCAGATATATGAGAACGTTCTCTATTCATTGCTGTCAATGGGATACCGGAGAACGCAATCGCGGGCCGCCCGCCCGCCCGAGGAGGAGAATGCCCATGCTGAGACCTGTTCTGACCGGCCCCATCCTTGCCATGGTGCTGGCCCTGCCCGCCATGGCGGAGGTCATTCCCGCGCTGCACGATGCGCTGCCGCAGGAATACAAGGACAACGGCATCAAGGCGGCTGTGTTCAACGACTGGGCGCCCGACGAATTTCTCGACGCCGACGGCGAGCTGAAGGGCTGGAGCGTGGACATCGCCAAGGAGATGGAGGACCGCCTCGGCGTGCCGTTCACCTTCGAGGGCACCAGCTTCGACGCGATCATTCCCGGTATCCAGTCCAAGCGGTTCGACGCCGGCTTCTCCTCCTTCGGCACCACCGAGGAACGGCTGAAGACGATGGATTTCGTGGCGCAGCGCAAGATCGGCACCTCCTTCGCCTATCCGGTGGACAGCAAGCTGGACATCAAGGCGAAGACCGATGCCTGCGGCATCACCGTCGCGGTGCTGAATGGCTCGTGGGACGTCGGGCTTCTGGAAAGGCTGAACGCCGATGACTGCAAGGACAACCCGATCATCCTGCAGACCCATGGCACCCAGGCGCAGGCCGAACTGGCCGTGCGGTCCGGCCGGGCCGATGCCACCGTGGCCGCTTCGGTCAAGCTGGCCTACATCGCCAAGCAGACGGGCGATCTGAAGGTGTCGGAACTGGTGCTCGATGCGGTGAACAGCTGCATCGGCCTGCGCAAGGGCGATCCGCTGGGCCAGGTGATGGCGGATACGATCCAGAGCATGATCGACGACGGAACCTACAAGGAAATCATGGCGAAATGGGGCATTGACGATGCAGGCATGCTGACCAAGGCGCTTCTCATCACCGAGGAGAACCCGGATCTCTGATTTCCCGTCCCGGCCCGGATGCTCCCCCGGGCCGGGACCCTTTTTGCGACCGATCGGAAGGATCGCCCATGCCGCAGGACCCCGCCAGTCGCCCGTCGATCCATGACATCAAGCCGATTGCCGTGCCGAGGATCGGGCACTGGATCGGCGGCGCATTCCTGACGCTCATGGCGGTGATCTTCCTGCAGGTTCTGATCACCAACAAGAACATGCAGTGGCCGGTCGTCGCCGAATATCTGTTCAACAGCGCGATCCTGCGCGGGCTTGGCATGACGCTGATCCTGACCGTCCTCGCCATGGTGCTGGGGCTGGCCATCGGCGTGGTGCTTGCGATCATGCGCCTGTCGGGCAGCCAGGTCTTCCGCGCCGCAAGCTGGGGCTGGATCTGGTTCTTCCGCGGCGTCCCGCCGCTGGTCCAACTGATCTTCTGGTACAATCTGGCGCTACTCCTGCCCGAGATTTCCATCGGCATTCCCTTCGACGGGCCGAAGCTGATCTCCTGGCAGACCAACGACCTCATCACCCCGTTCAGCGCGGCGATCATGGGCCTTGCCTTCACCGAAAGCGCCTATGCCGCCGAGATGATCCGCGCCGGGATTCAGGCGGTCAGCACCGGCCAGACCGAGGCCTCGGCAACGCTCGGGATGACACGCGGGCAATCGCTGCGCCGGATCGTGCTGCCGCAGGCCCTGCGCATCGTCATCCCGCCGATCGGCAACGACACGATCTCGATGCTGAAATTCACCTCGCTCGTTTCGGTGCTCGCATTGCCGGATCTCCTTTATTCCGCGCAGATGGTCTATGCCCGGACCTATCAGACGGTGCCGCTGCTGGTGGTGGCGACGATCTGGTATCTGGTGCTGACCACGATCCTGACCGTGCTTGAACATTCGGTCGAGCATCGGCTGAAATCCGATTTCCGGGGCAAGAAGACCCCCGGGGGGCGCAAGGCCGGCGGCCTTCTGCCCCGCCGGCTGTTTGCCGCCCAGAGCGAGGGCGCAAAATGACTGGCGCACCGCTGCTGAAGGTCGAGCGTCTGCACAAGAGTTTTGCCGCGCATGAGGTGCTTGCCGGCATCGACCTGGCCGTCAACCGCGGCGATGTCACCTGCATCGTCGGCCCCTCCGGCTCTGGCAAGAGCACGCTGCTGCGCTGCCTCAACTATCTTGAAAAGCCGACCAGCGGCGCGATCTTCCTCAACGGAGAGCCGGTCGGCGTCCGCTGGAAGGGCAACAGGCTTTACGAGATGACCTTCAACGAACTGGCGCGGCAGCGGCAGAAGATGGGGATGGTCTTTCAGGGCTTTCACCTCTTTCCGCACAAGACCGCGCTGGAAAACATCATCGAGGCGCCGATCGTCGTCAAGCGCTACCCCCGCGCGCAGGCCATCGAAGAAGCCATGCATCTGCTGGAACGGGTGGGGATGCAGGACCGCGCCGACTATTATCCGGCCCAGTTGTCGGGCGGCCAGCAGCAGCGCGCCGCCATCGCCCGGTCGCTGGCGATGAAGCCCGATGTGATGCTGTTCGACGAGCCGACCTCGGCGCTCGATCCCGAGCTGGTGGGCGAGGTGCTGGCCGTCATGCGCCAGCTTGCGGATGACGGCATGACCATGGTGGTGGTCACGCATGAGATGGGCTTCGCCCGCGACGTCGCCGACCATCTGATCTTCATGGATGGCGGCGTCATCGTCGAACAAGGCCCGCCGCGCGACGTGCTGTCACGGCCGCAGCACGACCGCACCCGCGCCTTCCTTGCCCGCGTGCTGGCCGAGGGCTGAGGTCAGGCCGTTGCCGCCATCAGCGCGGCGGCGGTGAACAGGTCGAGATGCGCGCCGCCGTTGTTCTTGAACACGGTGATCTCTTCGTCCGACGTGCGCCCCGGCACCCTGCCCTGCACCATGTCGAACAGATCGGCGCGGACCGCATCCCAGGTGATCGCGCCGGAGGCGACGGCCTGCGAAAGATCGCCGCCGTTTTCCATGTTGCCACGGCTGTCGACGAAGATCGCGCCGCGCGCCAGCGCCGCATCGTCGGCCTCCCGCAGGGTGGGCAGATAGGCGCCAACCAGGTCGAGGTGGCTGCCCGGTCGCAGCAGGGCGCCCTTGACCAGCGCGCGGTCCGACATGGTGACGCAGGACACGATGTCGGCCTGCGCGACCGCCGCGTCCAGATCCCGCGCCACGGCGGCATCGAGCCCGTCGCGCCGCAGCATTTCCACGACCGCCTCGGCGCGGGCCGCGGTCCGGTTCCAGATCTTGACCCGGCGCAGCGAGGGCCGCGCCGCAAGATGGGCGGCAGCGAAATGCGGCGACAGCGCACCGGCGCCAAGAATCAGCAGGTCCTCCACGTCCGGCCGCGCCAGGATCGCGGCGCCGAGCGCGGAATCGCCGGCGGTCTTGCGCGCGGTCATCGCCGCGCCGTCCGCCACCAGCCGGGGCGCGCCGGTCTGCCCGTCGAACAGCGCGACAAGGCCCTGCACCGCCGGCTGCGGCGGGTCAAGCGCGGCGTTGCCGGGAAAGACGCCGACCATCTTGACCACCACCGGCCCACCGGGCGCCCAGCCGGGAAGCGTGACGAACTGCCCGCCACCCCCCGCCGGATCCGATTGCAGCACCACGTCCGAAACCGGCATCGCGCCCAGATGCGCCTTGCGCAGCGCCTCGATCAGAACGGGCCAGGGCAGGGCGGCGTGAACTTCGGCGGCATCGAACAGACGCATGGCAGGTCCTTTCAGGTCTTGAGCGTATAGGTCACAAGGTTGCCGGGGGTGACAAGATGCGACAGGGCCAGCGGTCGGCCGGCCCCGTCCAAGACGATCTTTTCGATCCGGTAGACCGGCTGCGCTGCCGAGATCCCCAGGACCGCGCGCTCGGCCGCCGTGGCGAAGCCCACGTCGATCTGCCGCTCGGCATGGGCGGGAACGATCCCGGACAATTCGCGCAGCGCGGCAAAGAACGAGGCGCCGGTCGAGACGCGGTCGATCACCGGCGCAAAGCGCAGGGCATCGAACCAGAGCGCCTCAAGCGTCATCGGCCGGCCGTCGTCTTCCAGCAGCCGGTCGAACCGGATCAGCGATGCAGCATTCAGCCGGGCCGCAATCGCCGGCGCCACGACCGTATCGTCGCGTGCCAGGATGCGGTGCCCGGGCCGGCGCCCCAGACCTTCCAGCGTTTCCGAAAATCCCGAAAGCGAGACCAGCGTCTGCTGCACCTTGCGCGCCAGCACCAGCGTACCACGGCCCTGCTGGCGTTGCAGCCGGCCCTCGGCGCAAAGTTCCGAGATGGCGCGGCGCAGGGTGATCCGGCTGACCTGGAACTGCGCCATCAGCTCCGGTTCGCCCGGCAGAAAGCTGCCCGGGGCGAACCGGCCCGATTCGATATCCGCCAGGATGGTCCGGCGAACCCGTTCGTAAAGCGGCAAGACCTCCATCCGATCCTCCATCCGCCGCCCCGTCCCTTCCTAGTAGCTGATCTTCTTCATGTAGCGCCGTGCGGTCAGCATCTCGTGCTGGCGCAGATCGGCAATCTTGTAGGCGAAACGCCAGAGCGTGTCGAAGAAGATCAGCGGCGCCACATTGCCCTGGAAGCGCGGGTCGATCCCGGTCAGATCCAGGGTCGCGGCATCGAGGACAAGAATGTTCTCGGCCGATCCGAAGCGGTGCAGGAAAGTATCCGCGCGCTCTTCCAGCGGGCGGGTGCTGTCCAGCCCCTTCATCAGGATGAAGGCGCTATCCTTGTCCAGCACCTCGAAAGGCCCGTGGAAGAATTCGTTGGCATGGATCGCCTGGCTGTTGATCCACTGCATTTCCATCAGGACGCAGATGGCGAAGGAATAGGCCGCGCCATAGCTTGCGCCGCTGGCCACGGTATAGATCACGTCTTTCCTGGCGAAACGCGGCGCGTAATCCGCGAAGATCGGCGCAAAGGTGACTTGGGCGCGATCGATGGCCGGCTGCAACGCATGAAGACTGTCGATCAGCGGCTGGGTCAGATTCTCGCCGCCCGTCCGGGCGACAAGGCCGAGGACGATCTGGTAGATGCGGGAATAGTTGCTGTCCTTGGCGTCGATCGGAACGCCGGTGGTATAGGGTGCCTCGAAGCCGACGACGTGATCGACGGCGCGGCCCAGCGGCGAGGCCGGCTCGACCGTCAGCCCGATGGTTTTCGCGCCGCGCGACCGGGCGAATTCGGCCGCGGCTGCGGTTTCCTTCGTGGTGCCGGTCATCGAGCACAGGATCACCAGCGACTGCGCATCGAGCGACCTGGGCGCGCGCGCCACGAATTCGGCGCCGTTATAGACGTCGGACGGCAGGGGCGAATGCTGGTCGAGCAGGAATTTCGCCGGATGCATGATCGACAGCGAACCGCCGCAGGCGACGAAGAATACATGGCGGATCGACCCCGCGTCAAGGGCATCAAGCGCCGCGACGACACCGGGATCGAAAGTGGACGGAAGGTTCATGGGTCTACCCTGGGCTTGCTGAATATAGGACGTTATATAACGTATTAATCCCTCTCAATCAAGCGAGAGTTGACAGGCGGAAGCAGAATTGCGAACGCTCTCACATTGCGGCGACAGACATCCCCCCGGGGCGCCTGCCGGCCGCGGATGGGAACAAGCCATGGACCGGATTTACGACATCGCCATCATCGGCGGCGGCATCATCGCGGCCTCGGCGGGGCAGCATCTTGCCGCCGCCGGATACAGCACCATCCTGGCCGAGCGGGTCGATTACGGCGCGGGAACCTCCAGCCGGACGTCTCGGCTGCAGCATTGCGGCCTGGGCTACCTGTCCGCGGCCAGCGGCTCACTTCTGCGGTTCCTGTCGCGGCCACGCAGCGCAATCGAATGCCTCGACCTGATGCGCCGGTCGATGCGGGGGCGGGCCGAGTTCATCCAGACATCGCCCGAACGGGTGCGGCCGGTGCCCTTCATCGTGCCGCTGACGCCCGAAAATGCCATTCCCCGCTGGAAGGCGCGGCTGGCCTTCTCGCTGATGTCGGCCAGCGACGGCGGCAAGGTCCCGCTGGATCTGAAGCTGCTGTCGGCCGCCGAGGCCCGCGCCCATCCGGCGTTGCAGGGGCTTGACGGGTTGCAGCGGATTCACGGCGCGATCCTGTTCACCGAATACCAGTACCACTGGCCCGAACGCATCGTGGTCGACACGATCGTGAAGGCGAGGCAGGCCGGGCTCGAGGCGCTGAACCATACGCCGGTGACCGCGCTGCGGCATGAGGGCGGGCTGTGGCATGTGGCGCTGGCCACGCCGGGCGGCCCGCGCGAGGTGCTGGCGCGGGGCATCGTGAACTGTGCCGGCGTCTGGGTCGACGAGATCAGCACCATGGCGGGTGCCCCGCATCTGCGCCGGAACACGGGCGAAAAGGGCACGAACATCGTGGTCCGGCTGCCCGAGGCAATGCGGGGTCTGGGGCTGGAAACCGTGACCGCGCTTGGCGCGCCATTCTATCTGATCCCCTGGGGCGATCTGCATTATGTCGGCCCCTGGGATTCGGCATCGGACGGACGGCCGGAGGGTTTTCGTGCGACCGAGGCCGAGATCGCGGCCATTCTCGGCCAGCTTGCGCGGCTCTTTCCCGGCTTTGGGTTGCGGCGCGAGGATGTGATCTATTCCTGGGCCGGCGTCCGCCCGCGCAGCCTTGCGGCGGACGGCGCGCATGCCTCGTCCGCCGTGCGGGAACACGATCTGACCCCGGACGGCCTGCCGAACTGGTTCGTCTTCACTGGCGGCCTGCTGATGACCCATCGCGAGGCCGGGCGGCGCCTGACCCGCGCGGTCGCGCGGCGGCTTCAGCCATCCGGCCCGGGCCGGCCGCTGGATCTGTCCACGCCGCCCGGTCCCGATCCCGATCGCGTCACCGAGGCTTCGGTGGCCCATGCCGTGCGGCACGAACAGGCCCGCACCTTGTCCGACATCCTGCGCCGGCGGTTATCGGTCGGCTGGGGGCCGGATCTCGGGCTTGGGCACGCCGAACTGGCCGCCGGACTGGCCGCGCCGCATCTCGGCTGGTCGCCGGCCGAGACGGCACAGCACCTCGCCCTGTTCGCCGCGGAAACCGAGGCCGATTTCGGGCCGCGCCCGGCATCGTAGGGGGTGAACGCAGCCCGTTATTCTGCAACGGCCGGCGACTGGCTGCCGACCTTCGGCCCATCAGACCATGGCGGGAAACCCCTCGCGATCCAGCGGCCAGACCGGGCGGCGGACGCGGGTATAGGGCCGCAGATGCGCCTGCGGCGTCGCCAGCGCGCCGGTGTCGCAGACGATGACACGGCCGGCGACGGGTTCATAGGCGGCGCGGAAATGCTGCATCGACTTGACGACGAGAAAACGCTGCCGTGACGGCTCGATACCAAAGGCGCGAAGCTGCTGCAGATCGAGGATCTGCTCAGGCAGAGTGACGATCAGGATGTCGATGCCGCCGGTGCGGAAGACGGCGGTCGGGCCGAAACTGTGGGTGATGCCGCCGAGGATCGGCCCGTCGCCGGTGTAGGTGCCGTCCGACAGCCGGACGACTTCACCCGTCAACCGCAGCGGGCCGCCGCCGAAGGCAGGGTCGCATTTGCCGCCCAGATCCAGCGTGACCGTATCGCCGGCCCGGTGACGGTGGAGGAGCGCCGCCGCCTCGGGGTCGATCATCGGCGCGAAGGCGCCGCCCGTGGCGCCGGTGGCCAGAAGGGCAGCCAGCAGCGCCGTGGCATCGCCATAGGCCCCGGCGCCGGGATTGTCGGCATAATCCGCGATCACAAGGGGGCCATCGGCCGCATCGAACGCCAGCGCCTGCGCGGCGGCGGCGGCCGGGGTAAGGAAGGTGTTCGACACGGCACCCCGCCCCTCCCAGATGCTGTGTGCCAGCGCCTCGGCGATCCCGGCGGCCCGCGGCTCGGCGCCGGCATCGCAGGTCACCAGCACGGTCGGCCCCATCTCCACGATGTCGGCCTCGGAAAAGCCGGCATTCACCGAGACGGCGAGGATGCCGGGCTCTGCCTCATGCGCCCGCGCCCTTGCGTAAAGCGCGGCGGTCTCCGGCACGTCGCTGCGGCCGGCATTGGCCTCGTCCAGCATCGGCCGGTGGGCGCGCAGGGTGCGGGGCCGAATGTCCCCCCGCATCGCCGCGTCGAGAAGGCGGCCCGCGTGCCGGCCCGTCTCGCGCATGTCGACATGCGGATAGGTCTTGTAGCTGACGAAGATCTGCGCCTGTTCGACCATGGCCGGCGTCACCATCGCATGCAGATCCAGCGTGACGGCGATCGGCAGATCGGGGCCGGTGATCGCGCGCAGCCGGCGCAGCAACTCGCCCTCGCCATCCTCGCAGAAGCTGGGAACCATCGACCCGTGCAGCGACAGCAGGATGCCGTCCAGCGTGGCCAGATGCGCCCGCGCGGCATCGCAGATCAGCCCGGCGATATGGTCGTAAGCCGCGCGGGCGACGCGGGCGCCGGGGTTGGCATGGGCCGAGACGCTGTGGGTCACCCGCCAGCCCGCCGCACGCCCCGCATCGAGGAAGCCCGCCAGCTCGTCGTTCACATCGCCGAAGCGGTCGATCGCCGCCTGCCCGATGTCCAGCGAGTCGTCGCGGAAATCCTGCAAGGTGGTCTCGCCCTTCTTGAAAGTGTTGCTTTCATGGACGAAGGCGCCGGTGACGACATGGAACGGCATGGTGAGGCCCTTTCAGAGCGGATGGAAGCAGGCGACGGGGTGGTCCGCATCGCCCGACAGCACCGGCCGCTCGGCCCGGCAGCGGTCGGAGACCCGAGGGCAGCGGCTGGCGAAGGCGCAGCCGGGCGGCAGGGCGAAGGGACTGGGGATCTCGCCCGTCAGGGGTACGACCCGGCGGCGGCGGGCGGGATCCGGGGCAAAGCCCGATTGCATCAGCGCCTCGGTATAGGGATGGCGCGGCGCGGCCACGGTATCGGGCAACACCTCGACCACCGCGCCCAGATACATCACCACGATCCTCTGGCAGAAATAGCGGACGAGGCCGAGGTCGTGACTGATGAACAGATAGGTCAGCCCCATCCGGTCGCGCAGATCGGCCAGCAGGGCGATGATCTGCGCCTGGATCGACACGTCCAGCGAGGCGGTGGGCTCGTCCAGCACCACGAAGTCGGGGCGGAGCGCCAGCGCACGCGCGATGCCGACGCGCTGGCGCTGGCCGCCGGAAAGCTGGTGCGGATGGCTGTCGGCCAGCGCCACCGGCAGACCGACCGAGGCCAGAAGCGGCGCGATGGCATCGGCGGGCAGAGGCTGGCGCTGGATGCGGAAAGGCTCGGCCAGAACCTGTGCCACCGTATAGCGCGGGTCGAGGCTGGAATAGGGGTCCTGGAACACCATCGCCATGCGGCGGCGCATCCGGCGCAGGGCAGAGGGCGAAAGCGCGGTGATCTCGGTGCCGTCGAAACCGATGCGGCCGGCGGTCGGGTCGATCAGCCGCAGGACGAGACGGGCGAGCGTGGACTTGCCGCAGCCGCTTTCGCCCACCACGCCCAGGGCCTCGCCCCGGCCGATGGAGAGCGTCACATCGCGGACTGCCCACATCTTGCGTTCCGGCGCGAAAAGGCCGCCGCCGGACTGAAAGCTGCGCGACAGCCCTTCGACCTGGATCAGCGGCGCGGTCACGGCAGGCCCTCCGGCAGCGGCCCGGCGTGGTGGCAGGCAACGAGGCCATCGCCACGGGCGACGGGGGCCGGGGCGGTGCTGCGGCAAAGATCGCTCGCAAGCGGGCAGCGGGGGTGAAAGCGGCAGCCCGGCGGGAAGGCTGCGGCCGAGGGCACAGCGCCTGGTATGCCGCGCAGCGCGCCCTTTGCCATGCCGTCCTGCGGGATGCAGCCGATCAGGGCGGCGGTATAGGGATGGGCGGGGGCGGCGAAGATCGGGCCGACCGGCCCCTCTTCGGCCAGCCGCCCGGCATAAAGCACGGCCACCCGGTCGCAGACCTGCGCCACCACGCCCATGTCATGGGTGATCAGCAAGAGCGCGAGCCCGCGGTCGCGCACCAGCGCGCCGAGGATCTGGATGATCTGCGCCTGCACCGTCACATCCAGCGCCGTCGTAGGCTCGTCGGCGACGATCAGTTCCGGCTCGCCCGCCAGCGCCATGGCGATGACGATGCGCTGCTTCATCCCGCCCGACAGCTGATGCGGCCAGGCATCGGCCACCGCTCCGGCCTCCGGAATGCGCAGCCGGGTCAGAAGGTCCAGCGTGCGGGCGCGGGCGGCCTGCCGCGACAGGCCCAGATGCAGCCGCGACACGATATCGACCTGCACGCCGATCCGCTGCACCGGATCGAGCGCCGTCATCGGGTTCTGGGTGACAAAGCCGATGCGCCCGCCGCGCAGGGCGCGGCGCTGCGCCTCGGTCATGGCACCGATGTCCTGGCCGTCGAAGCGGACGGCGCCCCCCGTCACCCGGCCGCCGATCAGCGGCAGAAGCCCCATCGCCGCCATGGCGGTCAGCGACTTGCCCGAGCCGCTTTCGCCCACGAGGCCGAGGATCCGGCCCCGCTCCAGCGTGAGGTCGATTCCGTCCAGCAGCGGCACCGCCCCGATGGCGACGCTGACCGCCTCAAGCTCCAGCAGCGCGGTCATGCCGTCCTCCGCAGCTTCTGGCGGATGTCCAGTTCCGCAATCAGCGCATCGCCGTAAAGGTTGATGGCAATGACCGTGATCGCCACCGCAAGGCCGGGGAAGATGATCGCCCAGGGCGCCTTGAACACAAGGGCCGAGCCTGCCGACATCATCCCGCCCCAGGAGGGCACCGGCGGCTGCGCGCCGAGGCCGAAAAAGCCCAGCGTCGCCTCCAGGATGATCGCATCGCCCGTGGCCAGCATGGCCGAGACCAGAACCGGCGCCAGCGCATTGGGCAGCAGGTGGCGAAAGAGGATATGGCCGGTGCCCGCGCCAAGACTGCGGGCGGCCTCGACGAAGGTCTCGCCCTTCAGCGTCATGATCTGGGCGCGGGTCAGGCGGGTGAATTGCGCCAGATAGGCCACCGCGATGGCCACCATCACCCCGGTCGTGCCGGGGCCGATGATGGCGACAAGGATCAGCGCGATCAGGATCTCGGGGAAGGACCAGGTCAGATCCACCGCCACGGTGACCGCACGGTCGGGCCAGCCGCCGAACCAGGCCGCAGCCGCGCCCAGCACCATGCCGCAGAGGACAGAAACCGCGATGGCCGTCGCGCTGACCGTCAGCGAGGTGCGGGCGCCATAGATCAGCCGGGTCAGCAGGTCGCGCCCAAATTCGTCGGTGCCCAGCCAATGCGCGGCCGAGACCGGCTGATAGGCCTGCGGCAGGTCCTGCACGTCATAGGCATAGGGCGTCAGATGCGGCGCAAGGATGGCCGCGGCCGCGACCAGCAGCAGCCAGCCGCCGGCAAGGCCGCCCGTCGTCTGGCGCAGGGCGCGCAGGGGGGCCGGCCACGTCCTCATGCCAGCGCGGCCCGGACCCGCGGATCCATTACCGCCTGAAGGATGTCGCCCAGCAGCGTCCCCAGCATGACCGCCATCGCCAGCATCAGCAGGCAGGCCTGCACCACGGGGTAGTCGTGCTGGCTCAATGACTTGATCAGCAGCGTGCCAAGGCCGGGCCGGGCGAAAACCACCTCGACCGTGACGGCGCCGCCCAGGATCCAGCCGATGCGCAGAGCCAGGATCGTCACCACCGGGATCAGCGCATGGCGCAGGACATGGCGCAACTGGATGCGCAGCGGCGACAGGCCCTTGGCATGGAGGAGCGTCACGAAATCCCGCCCCGAGGCCTCGATCATCGACACCCGGGTGATCCGGGCCACCAGCGCCGTGCCGCCAAGCCCGATGGTCAGGACCGGCAGCACCAGCGCCGTCCAGCTGCGCGCGCCCGAGACCGGCAGCCAGCCCAGCCAGACCGAAAAGACCAGCATCAGGATCAGCCCCAGCCAGAACGAGGGCATGGTGGAGCCCAGAAGCACGCCCCCCATGATCGCCCGGTCGGGCCAGCGGTCGCGGTTCAGCGCCGCGACCACGCCGAGCCCGACGCCCGCCACGGTCGAGAACAGCAGCGCCAGCCCGCCAAGCCACAGCGAATGCGGCAGGGCCTGGGCGATCAGATCGGCCACCGGCCGGCGGGCGACGATGGCCGTGCCAAGATCGCCCCGCAGCACATTCGACAGCCAGATGCCGTATTGCACCGGCAGCGGCCGGTCCAGACCGTAGCGCACCTCCATCTCGGCGCGGGCTTCGGGCGAGGAACCGATCTTCAGCAGATTGTCGATCGGATCGCCCGGGATGAAGTGGAGGATCGAGAAGATCACCACCGAGACGGCCAGAAACACCGGCACCAGCATCAGGATCCTGCGGATCAGATAGGCGATCATGCCGATGCTCCCGCCAGTGCCCCCTCGGATTCGGGTGCCGGTGCCACGATTATTCCTTGACCTCAAGATCCAGGAAAGCGGCCGCGCCAAAGGCCGGGGCGTCGATCTTTGCCGGCACAATCAGGCGGTCGGCGTTATAGGCCATCACCTGCAACGGCTGATAGATCGGCGCCATCGGGAACTGGGTCAGCACATATTCGTGGTAGGCGGTGAAATTCGCCACCCGCTCCTCGGAATTCTTCGCGCCGGTCATCGCGGCGGCACGCAATTCCTCTGCCTTCGGATCGTTGAACATCGACACGTTCGGATAGCCAAGCCGGTCGCCGCCGAAGAACCAGTCGACGATATCGGCATTGTCCCAGTTATAGGAGCGTACCGCGAGTTGCTGCTCGCCGGTCTTGTACTGGTCGCGGATCATCGAACTGTCGAAGGTGGTGATCTCGGCGTCGATTCCCACCGCCTTGAGCTGCGCCTGCACCACTTCCGTCAGGCGGCGGAAGATGCTGTCGCTTTGCGTCCAGAGGCTGACCTTCAGCGGCTGGCCGTCCTTCAAGCGGATGCCATCCGGCCCCATGGTCCAGCCGGCCTCGTCCAGCAGCGCATTGGCGCGGGCCGGGTCGTAGGAGATCTTCGCACTGTCGGCGACATGGCTTTCCGGCAGGGCCGAGATGAGAAAGGTGTCGGCCACCGCCCCCGCGCCACCGAAGACGGCGGCAAGGATTTCCTGCTGGTTGATGGCCTTGGCGGCGGCCTCGCGCACGCGAATGTCGTCGAAGGGCGCCTTGGTCACGTTGATCGGCATGTACCAGAGATCCTGGCCGGGCAGCGTCAGGATCGCGAGGTCGGGCTCCTTCTCGATCTCGCCGATCAGATCGGCCGGGACCGAGAGCAGAAAATCCACCCCTCCGGTCTTCAATTCCAGAAAGGCGGTCGAATCCTCGGGGATCTCGCGGAAGGTCAGCAAAGCCACCTTGGCCGGGCCGTGGTTCGCCGCCTCGGCCGGGCCCCAGGTATAGTCGTCGTTGCGCACCAGAACCGTCTCCTGCCCGATGGCGAAGCTCTCCAGCTTGAAGGCGCCGGTGCCATAGACCTCGGTCACGCCATAATCGTCGCCGAGGGCGGCATAGGATTTCGGCTCGACCACGCCCATGAAGGTCGAGGACAGGTTGTAAAGCAGGTTCGGCTCGGGCCGCGACATGATGAACCTGACGGTATGGTCATCCACCACCTCTACCGAGGCAATGGCCTCGGCCATATAGGCGTTCTCGCCCTGGGCGGCCTTGAAAAGCTCGATCCAGGCCTTCACCGCTGCGGCGTTGAACGGCTCGCCATTATGGTAGGTGACGCCCTCCTTCAGCTTGAAGGTCCAGGACATGCCATCGGGCGCCTCTTCCCAGCTTTCCGCCAGCCAGGGGTGATAGGACAGGTCGGCCGCCTGGCTGACCAGACGGTCGAAGATCAGCCCGGTCGCGGTGTTCAGCATCGTGGCCTTGATCGGGTTGTAGGTGGGCGCGCCCACCTCGTTCGTGGCCATCACGAAAATGGCCTCCTGCGCGGCCACGGCCTGCGCAGCCAGAAGGGCGGTCAGGCTGACAGAGGCGGAGAGCAGCGTCTTGCGGAAGGAGAAGGTCATGGTGGGGTTCTCTCTGTTGGGTCGGGGTCAGGATCTGCCCGGGTTCCGTCCCGGGGCGGTATGTCCGATGAAATCGCCGTAAAGCGCCGAGACGCGGGCCATGCGGTCCTCGACCTCGGCGCCCAGTTCGCGAAAGACGCCATTGACCATCAACCCGATCAACGAGGACATGGCGCTGGTCGTGTCCCAGAAATGGTTGAGTTCGGTCGGAACGGCGAAGAGTTCCGTGACCGCGCCGGGCGCCCAGTCGCAATAGGGATCGGTGATCAGGGTCACGGGAATGCCCTCGTCCCGGGCAGCGAGCGCCAGATCCCGCGTCAGCCGCGAATAGCGGCGCCCGTCGATCAGCACCAGCGTGGTCTCCTCGGAGTCCGACAGCAGGACCTCGGCGAAATGGCCGCCGGCCGCGTCGGCCAGATGCACACCGGCGCGCAGATATTGCAGGTTGTGAGCCAGTTCGGCGGCATGGCCGCGCTCGGTCTGGAAACCCGCGACCCAGACCGAGCGGCGATGTGACAGCCGCTGCACCGCCGCCTCGAAGGCCGGTGTCGCGGCCAGTTCATAGACGGCGACCAGCGCCGCGATCTCAAGCTCCAGCGCGCGGGAGAGTTCCACCCCGTCCTGCCGGCTCCGGCGATGGAAGTCGCGCAGCCGGTCGCCGATCAGCCAGGCCTTCTGGCCCAGATCGACCTGCAGGCTGGACTTCAGATCCTTCAGGTGCCGGTAGCCGATGGTGCGGCAGAACCGGCCGACGGACGCCTCGGAGACGCCGACCTTCGCGGCCACCGTCGCCGCCGTCTCGAAGGGCAGCGAGGACAGGTTGGTCAGCAGGTAATGCGCCAGCGCCCTTTCGCCCGGCGTGCCGCCTTCGGCCGCCGCGGCCAGCCTGTGCCGCAGATCGCCCGGCGCGGCATCGCGCGCAGTCCCCGCTTCGCCGGCTTCGACCCGATCCAATCGCCTGCCTCCCCCTGATCGGACCAACGTGTCAGAAATCTTTCATCTGGTCAACGCTGCAAGTTAGCTGATATCGTCCGCTCACGGCACCCGCGCCGCGGCTGCCATCCACCGGAGAACCGCGATGCCCGATCCCGCACCGACCCGTGCCCCCCTGCGCATCGACGGGGCAACCCTGCGGCTGGTCCGCCTGCCGCTGGTGACGCCTTTCACCATCGCGACCGGCACGATGACCGAGAAGGTCTTTCCCCTGCTGACGCTGCGGGCCGACGGGCTGGAGGGTCATGCCGAAGGCGTGATGGATCCCCTGCCCGACTATCTGGAAGAAACCGTCGCCGGCGCGATGGATCTGCTCGACAAGGTGCTGCTGCCGCAACTGCTGGGCCAGAGCTTTGTGCATCCCGAATCGCTGGCCCGCCGGCTGGCGCCCTGGCGCGGCAACCACATGGCCCGCGCCACGGTCGAGATGGCGTTCTGGGACCTCTGGGCAAAATCGCTGGACCTGCCGCTGCAAACCGTGCTGGGCGGCGAGGGCGCCGCCGTCGACGTCGGGGTCTCGCTGGGCATCGGCCCGGTTGTGGAAACCCTCGACCGGATTGCGGCACATCTGGCGCAGGGCTACCGGCGCATCAAGCTGAAGGTCAGACCCGGCCATGACATCGCACTGCTGCAAGCCGCCCGCCGGGAATTTCCCGACGCGCATCTGACGGTGGACGCGAACTGCTGCTACACCCTTGCCGATACCGGGCTGATTGCGCGGATGGACGATTTCGGTCTCGATTACATCGAACAGCCGCTGGGCTGGGACGACATTCACGACCATGCCGTACTGCAATCACGCATCCGCACGCCGATCTGTCTGGATGAATGCATCCGCACGGTCGAGCATGCCCGCAAGGCGCTCCAGACCGATGCGGGGCGGGTCATCAACATCAAGGTCGGCCGGTCCGGCGGCCATGCCGAGGCGCGCCGGATCCACGACCTCTGCGCCGCCTTTCAGGTGCCGGTCTGGTGCGGCGGCATGCTCGAATCCGGTATCGGCCGGGCGCATAACATCCACCTCTCGACCCTGCCGAACTTCACCAAACCGGGCGACACCTCCTCTGCCAGCCGCTATTTCGCCCGCGACATCATCGAGGAAAAGCTGGAAACCGTGGACGGCCGGATGCCGGTACCCAAGCGGCCCGGCATCGGTGTCGCGCTCGACCTCGACTATCTCGCCACCGCCACGCTTTCGACCCGGGACTATCGGGCATGACCGAAGTCGTCCTCCGCGACCTGTCGTCGATGGCCGAACTCCGCCTCGCCGAAACCCTGCAACGCCAGGTCTGGGGCGAGGGCGACCTGCCCGATCCCGCCGATCTGATGCTGGTGATCCAGGCCGAGGGCGGGCTGGTCGGTGGCGCCTTCGTCGGGGGGCAGATGCTGGGCTATATCTTCGGCTTTCCCACGCGCGACCCACGGGTGCAGCATTCGCATCGTCTTGCCGTCCTGCCGCAGGCGCGCGGTCTGGGCCTCGGCCTCCGGCTCAAGCGCTATCAGCGCGACTGGTGCCTTGCGCGCGGCATCGCCACGATCCGCTGGACCTTCGATCCGCTGCGCGCGCTGAACGCCACGCTGAACCTTCACCGGCTCGGCGCCACCTCCGCCACCTATCTACCGGATTATTATGGTGAAATGGCAGGGATCAATCACGGCCTGGCCTCGGACCGGCTGCTGGTCGACTGGGATCTGGCCGCGCCCGGGGTGGCGGCGCTGGCCGCGGACATGCCACGGCCTCCGGTCTCGACAGAGCCGCTGCCCGTCGCCCTGCCCGAGGATGTGGAACAACTGGCCCTTGCCGATCCTGCCCGCGCCGCGGCCCTGCGGCTGCAACTGCGCAGGTCGATGCAGGCGGCGCTGGATCGCGGCCGCAGGATCGTCGACTTCGATCGCAACGCCCGCATCTATCTCGTGGCGTCCTGATCGCCCGGCCAACGACCCTCGCATCGACAAGGGTCGAGGATTGGCATCTATTGCCAATACACCCGATGATCCCGGCAGGAAACCGCAGATGGTCACCCGCAACGTCGTACTGACCGAACCGCAGTCCCGGCTGATCGACGATCCGGCCGCTTCCAGAACGCATCCGAGGCATTGCGGACGGGCCTGCGCCTGCTGGAGCGGGAAGAGGCCGAATTGCGCGATCTGAGAATCCGTCTGACCCGCGGCATCCTCGAACCCCGGGATGGCACGGCCCTGGGTCCTGACCCGACGGTCCAGGCGGCGCTGCGGGATATCGCCGCCTGGACCGTCGAGACTTTCGGCCTGTGTCCCGGCTGAGGCCGCCCCCCGGGGGGCGGTCAGGATGCCAGATCCGCCGGCCGGTCGATGTCGCGGCTTTCCGCCCGTGTCAGTGCGATCAGGCTCTCGACCGGCAATCCGGCCAGAAACTGGCGCCCACCGCTGTCGCCGCTGGCCGCGGCGCGGGCGGCGGCATAATCCGCCCGGACCAGCAGCACGGGCGGCATCCGCCGGTCGTCGCAGATGCAGGCCCCCGACCCCGGCCGTGCCAGCAGCGCCTGAAGCGCATGCGGCGGCACGCAGGGCATGTCGCCCAGACAGATCAGCAGCCGGTCGTCCCGCGCATCCGCCGCGTCGATGGCAGCATGGAACGACTGGCCGAGGGGGCCGCCCGCCGGCACGAAGCGGCGCTCGAACGCGGGGGGCAGGATATCCGCCACCGCCTGCGCCGAGACCACCGCCACCAGCCGGTCGGGCGCCAGCGCCATCAGCGCCGTGGCCGCGTGCAGCACCAGCGACCGGCCGGCAAGCGGCGCAAGCAGCTTGTCCCCGGGGCCGAAGCGGCGCGACGCCCCGGCCGCCAGCAAGACCCCCAGCAGTGCCATGTCAACCGGCCGCCGAGGGCGACGATCCGCAGCTCTGGCTGCCGGCAACCTCGATGATCTCGGCAAGGGCCGAGATCGCCAGATCGCGGGCATTGCGACTGGACCGGATCAACCCTATCGGGCCGCGCACCCGTGCAAGTGCCGTCTCGGGCACACCCAGTTCGGCAAGGCGGAGCCGCCGCTTTTCCTGCGCCCCGCGGCTGCCCTGGGCACCAATGTAGAAGGCCGGCGATTGCAGGACGACCCGCAGGATCTCGGCCTCGTGGTCATGGTCGTGATAGAACAGCGTCACCGCCGTCATCGCATCTATCGCGGTCCGCTTCGCGTCGAACAGCCGGCCCAGCCGTTCGGCCCGGCAGCCATGGCCCGGCGCGGCGGCCAGCGTCGCATCGTCATGCGAAAACAGCACATGGTCCTGCTCCAGCGCCGCCACCAGCCCGGCGAAAACCAGCGCCTCCGGCCCGGCACCGAAGATGACATGCCGAACCGGCGGCGCAAAGCCGATCGAGAAGCCCTCGGCCGTCTGCCCGGTCGGCGCGAAGGCCTGCAGCGACAGCCGTCCCTCGGGACACAGGGTCAGCGCGCAGGGCTGCCGCTGCAGGCGCATCCGCTCCAGATCCTCCAGCACGGCGGCATCGCGCAGCGGAAACAACGTCACGGCGATAGCGCCGCCACAGGGCAGGCGCAGGTCGATATAGGGCGAGCCCGCGCCATAGTGCAGAACGCGCATCCGCCCGTCGCGGCGCAAATTCTCGGCCTGCAGGATGATGTCGGCCTCGATACAGCCCGAGGTCAGCGACCCCGCCCAGTCGCCATCCGGCCCGATGGCCATGGTGACGCCAAGGTCGCGGTAGGAGGGGCCGGAAACCCCGGTCAGGATGGCCAGGACCGTGCCCTCGCCCATCGACAGCGCCGCCCGCCAGGGATCGCGCAGCGCGGGGTGAAGCCCAGGCGCGGAGATCGGCGGAAAACTGCAGGACGGGGGGGGGGTGAGGGTCATATCGCGCCTCCGGCCCGTTATGGGCATGTTCCGGTCGGAGATCCCGCATCCCGGCCCGTCGGTCGGCGCCTTGAAGCCCCGGGGGCGGACCCTCTGTGGTCCGCGGCCGGGGGAGTCGCCGCCGCACCTTCGCAACCTAGCCGCCGGCCGGAATTTGTCAACGATCCGAATGGCACCGTCGCCAAAAGCCGGCCCGCGTGGCGAAGGGTCCGGCACGACCAAGGGGGGCCGTGCCGGGGCACAGATCAGTGACCGAGGCGCAGCTTGATGTGCTTTTTCTCGCGGAAGGTCATCAGCCCCTCGGGGCCAAGCTCCCGTCCGATACCGCTCATCTTCCAGCCGCCGAACGGCGCCTGCAATTCGGTGGTGTCGTTGACATTCACCCCGATCTGCCCGGCTTCCAGCCCTTCGGCGAAACGCCAGCCGCGGCCGACATCGCCCGAATAGACATAGGCCGCCAGGCCGAAAGGTGTCGAATTCGCCAGGCGCAGCGCTTCGGCATCCGATCCGGCGCGCTGGATCGCGGTCAACGGGCCGAAGGTCTCCTGCCGCAGGACGGTCGAGCCTTCGGCGATGTTGTCGATCAGCGTCGGCCGGTAGAAGAAACCCTTGTCATAGGCCGCCCCTTTCGGCACCTCGCCGCCGGTCAGCAGCCGGGCGCCGCGCGACAGGGCATCGTCAAGCTGGCCCTGCACGTTGCGGCGCACCTTGTCGGTGGTGCAGGGGCCGTAAAGGACCCCGGGGTCGATGCCATGGCCCAGTTCCGTCGCGGCGGTGATCGCGGTGATCGCCTCGACGAAGCGGTCATAGATCGCATCGGCCACGATGATCCGGTTTACCGCAATGCAGATCTGGCCCATGTTGGAAAAGCCGCGGCGGAAGGCGGCCTGCGCGGCTTCTTCGATATCGGCGTCGTCCAGCACGACAAAGGGGCTGTGCCCGCCCAGTTCCAGCGACAGCCGTTTCAGCGTGGCGGCGCTGTCGCGCATGATCGCCTGCCCGGCTGGAACCGAAGCGGTGGCCGAGATCATCGCCACATCGGGATGCGCCGACAGACCGGCGCCGACCTCTGGCCCGGTGCCGGGAATGTCGTTCAGCACGCCGGGCGGCAGGCCCGCATCCTCAAGGCAACGGACCACCATGCCGATGGCCAGCGGCGTTTCATGCGGCGGCTTCACCACCGCCGTGCAGCCCGCCGCCAGAACAGGGGCCACCTTCCAGGCATAGAGGTCGACCGGATAGTTCCAGGGCACGATGCCGCCCACCACGCCGACCGGGGCCGAGGTGACGATCGACCGGATGTCGGAGCGCGACGAAGGCCGGATCTCGCCGCCGATGCGGCGGCCTTCCTCGGCATAGTAGCGGTAGACCTCGCAGGAGAAGAGAATCTCCTTGCGGCTGTCGGGCAGGGGCTTGCCCTGTTCGCGCGTCAGCACCTGCGCGATGGCGTCCACCCGCTCCTCGATCAGATCGGCGGCGCGGTGCAGGATCTTCGCCCGCCCGTCGGCATGCAGCGCCCCCCAGACCGGCAGTGCGGCCTTGGCCGCCGCGACGGCCCGGTCAAGATCGGCGCGCATGGCAAGGGCCGAGGTGCCGACCGGCTCACCATTCGCCGGATCACGAATCTCCAGCGTCTCGCCCCCCAGGGCATCGACCCATTTGCCGTCGATGAAAAGCTTGCGGTCCATCTCAGCGGTCCTTCAGCCGTTTCCACAGTTCGGCGTAGTTGTCATCGTTCTGCGCGGTGGCTTTCACCTTGTCGGTGGTGTTCGGGCTGACCATGACATGCGGGGTGATGCCACGCTCGACCAGCAGTTCCGCCGTGCGGGCGTTGATCGCATGGGCAATGGCGATGGTGACAGAGGTGGACGAGGCGCCGACCGGGCTGTCGAGCCCGTCGATGTAGATATTGGCATCGGCCTTCGGCGCATGGGTGTCGATCACCACGTCGGCCACTTCATAAAGCCGCTTGCCCGAGGAATGGCGCGACGGCGTGGCCGAGGAATGCGGGATCGAGGTGACGGCGATCACCTTCATGCCGCGCGCCTTGCAGTCAAGCGCAATGTCGAGGATCACGGCGTTGATGCCGGAATGCGAGAACAGGATCATGCTGTCGCCCGCGACGATCTGGTGCGAGGCGAGGATCGCCTTGCCATAGCCTTCCTGCGAATGGATGAAACGGTATTGCCGCGCACCCATGTCGCCCAGAACCCGGTGGAACGAGATCATCGAGCTTTCGACGATGGGCCGGAAGCCGACGATGGTGCCGGTGCGCGGAAAGCTCTCGATTGCCGGCAGCGATCCGTGGCCGGTGCCGAAGGTGAAGACCAGCTTGCCCTCGGCGATGGAATCGGCGGCGATGCGCGCGGCGGCGTCGATGTTGTCGCCCTCGGTCGCGCGCACGGTCTCAAGCCGCTCGGCGAGGGTCTGGAAATAGCGGTCTACGATGGTGCTCATCTTGTCATCCTGTGAATGGGGCGCTTCAGGCAAAGCGCGCAATGCCCGTCAGGGCGAGGTCGAACATCTCGTCTTCGGCCACCGCCATGTCGGCATCCGAAATCTTGGTCTGGGCGAAGGCATCGACCGTGGCGACGCACAGGCACCCGGCCCGCGCGCCAAGGATGCGGGCGGCGACCAGCAGCGCCGAAGTCTCCATGTCGGTGCCGATCAGGCCCATGCGGTGGATATCGTCCTTCAGCGACTGGATCAGGCTGCGCGAGCCGGCCGAGATGCCGAACATCTCGGTATAGAACCCGTCATAGGTGCCGAAGATGCCGGCGTGCCAGGGCCGCCCCCCCGCCGCGAGAAGGCCGCGCAGCGCGGTGTTGAGGTCATGGTCGGCGATGGCCGGATAGCCAAGCGGCGCATAGCTGTTCGAGGTGCCCTCGGCCCGCAAGGCGCCGTCGGCCAGAACGAAATCGCCCAGTTTCGCCGGCGGCACAGCCATGGCGGTACCGATGCGCAGGAAGCTGCGGACCCCTACGGCGAAAAGCTCGTGCAGGACGATGGTGGCGATGGGCGCCCCCATGCCGAAGGCCGACACGGTGATGCGCTTGCCGGCATAGGTGCCGGTGATGGTCTTCAGCCCGCGGTTTTCCGGCACGCGATGGACATCGGTCATCTTGCCGGCGATGCGGTCGACCCGCGCCGGGTCGCCGATCAGGATCGCGGCCTTGCCCACCTCGGCGCGGGTGGCGCCGATATACCATGCCTTGTCGGTTGTCTGGTCGGTCACGCCTTTTCTCCAGTCTTCGTTTTCTGCCGCGCGGCCAGCACCTGACGGGCTGCCGCATGGCCGGCCTTCACAATGGCCTCAGGGTCGTCCTGCCCCTGCACCAGCGCCGCAAGAACGCCGCCGGCAAAGCTGTCCCCGGCCCCGGTCGGGTCGGTGATGTCGAGCGGTTCCGCCGTCACGTGATGCGCGCCGGCGGCAGTCAGGATCGTCGCCCCCGCACCGCCTGCGGTGCGGATCACGATCTGCCCGGCACGGGGCGTTGCCACCCCGGCCATGGCGACGAAATCGCTTTCGGCCTCGCTGTGGCAGATGACATCGGCGCGGGCGGCGATGGCGCCGGCAAGATCGGCGGGAATGGCGCGCGGATCGTCCTTCACCACCCAGATCAGGCGCTGATCGGGGCGCAGCGCCGAGAGCGCGGCCCTTGTCGCGCCCTCTGGCCCGATGGTGATGCAAAGCCAGTCGGCCGCGCCCAGCACCGCCATCTGCGCGGGCGACAGAACCTCGGCATCCGGCACACCGGGATCGAACAGGCAGATGCAGCCCCCCGACGGGTCGTAGGTCAGGATCGCCATCGGGGTCGCGGCGCCGGCCACGGCACAGACGCCGGCGCCCGAGATCCCCTCGGCCTTCAGCTTGTCGGCATAGGCCCGCCCGTCGCGGTCGTTGCCGACCCAGGTGATCGGCGCCGCGCTGACGCCCGCGCGCACCAGCGCGCCAGCCACATAGGCCGGGCTGCCGCCCAGCCGCGGCCAGCTTTCGGCCTGCCGCCCCACCATCGTCGCCGTCTGCCCCGGCCGGGCCGCCCGGTCGAGAAAGGCCATGTGGTCCAGCGAGGCATAGCCGATCACCGCCACGCGCGCGGGCGCCTCTGGCGTGGCAGGGGCCTCTGGCGTGGTCATTCCAGCATCTCCAGCGCCTCGGACAGCGGCACGACGCGGCCCATGTAGCGGTCGATGTCCTCAAGCGAGGCCTCGGCCAGATGCGGGCGGTTGGAATTGGTCGCCTCGCGCGCGATCACGATGTCGAAGCCATTGGCAAACCCGTCCTGCGCCGTGGCGCGGATGCAGACATTGGTCTTCACCCCGGCAACGATGATCCGCGTGACGCCCTGTTCCTGCAGGAAAAGCGCCAGGTCGGTGGCGAAGAAGGCGCTGAAGCGGCGTTTCAGCACCAGTGTCTCGTTCTCGCCTTCGGGGAAGAACTCCTCGAAGAAATCCGCATCATCCGCGCCCTCGAGATGGTGGATGGGCAGACGCCGCCATTCATGGTCGTCGAACCCTTTGCGGTGGCGCTCGACGGCATGGACGACGATGGCGCCGGTCTCGCGCGCCTTGGCCCGCATCTGGCGCATCGGCTCCAGCACATCGGTCACGCCGGGGTAATAGTTGGGGTGGCGCGGCTCGAAGAACGAGTTGATGACGTCGACGAGGATCAGCGCGGTTTTCGGACGGGTTTCAGTGTCAGCCATGATAGGCGGCCTTTCCTTGCGCACGGCGCCGTGCCGCCAGCCCCAGAAGCAGCAGCACGACGCAGACCATGATATAGGGAAGCGTCTGGATCAGTTCAGCGGGGAAGCCCCGGCCCTGCAGGCGGATCTGCACGGCGTCGAAGATGCCGAACAGCAGGGCGCAGGCAGCGGTGGCCCAGGGACGGTTGGCCCCGAAATAGAAGGCCGCCAGCGCGATGAAGCCGCGCCCGCCGGTGATGCCCTCGTTGAACAGCCCGACGACGCCGATGGAGAGATAGGCCCCGGCCAGCCCGGAAAGCAGCCCGGCGACAAAGCCCGCACCTTCGCGCATCCGCATCGGGTTCAGGCCGATGGCGGCGGCCGAGGCGGCCGAGGTGCCGCAGGCCCTGAGACGCAGCCCCAGCGCCGTGCGCGAAAGCACCCAGGCCGTCAGCGGCACCAGCGCCCAGGCGATCCAGGTCAGGATCGAATGGCCCGAGAACACCGCGCCAAGCGCGCCCGGCAGCGGCAGGTCGATCTTCGGCAGCCGCGAGACATCTGGCAGCCGCAGGTTCCCCGACGAGCCATAGGCCGCCTTCAGATAGAAGCGGATCGCCCCGGCAATGGCGATGTTCAGGCCAAGGCCGACGATGATCTCGTTGGCGCGCAGCCGGGTGATCCCCAGGGTCATCAGCCAGCCGGTCACGCCGCCGGCCAGCCCCGCGCCCACCAGCGCCACGGCCCAGTTGCCGCCCGAGGCGATGATGATCGCCACCAGCGCCCCCAGCAGCATCATGCCGTCGAGCCCGACGTTCACGATGCCGGAACTGCGGTGGATCAGCCCGCCAAGCGCGGCCAGGATCAGCGGCGTCGTCATCACCAGCGCCGAAAACAGGATGTCGGTGATCATGGCTGGCTCCCTTCGGCAGCGGTCTGGCGGGCGGTGCGGCGGGCGAACCAGCCGCGCAGGCCGAAATCGGCGACCGCGAAGATCATGATCAGCCCTTGCAGGATGTTCACGATCTCGATGGGCACGTCGCTGAACAACTGGATCGTCGCGCCGGCCGTCGACAGCCCGCCGAACAGGACGGCCCCGATCAGGATGCCCAGCGGATTGCCGCGGGCCAGGATGGCGACGGCGATCCCGGTAAAGCCGTAGCCGGTGGAAAACCCGGCGACGAAGCGCCCGATCGGTCCCAGCACCTGGATCGCCCCGCCAAGGCCCGCAATCGCGCCCGAGACCAGCAGCATCCGCAGCATCAGCCCCGGCATGTCGATCCCCGACGCGCGGGCAAAGCGCGGGGCAAGACCCCCGACCAGCGTCTCGTAGCCGCCGATGCGACGGCGCTGCCAGATGGCATAGGCCACCAGAAGCGCCACGGCGATCAGAAAGCCCGTGGTCAGCGTGCTGGGCGGCATCAGCCGGGTCAGCCGCGCGGCATCGGCCACCTGCGGGGTGGAACTGTTGGCGGCGCCGGGCGCCAGCAGCGGGCCGTTCACCAGCCAGGTCGTCAGCCCGATGGCGATGAAGTTCAGCATCAATGTGGTCACGATCTCGTCGATGCCCAGCCGCGCCTTCATCAGCCCCGGCGGCAGCATCCACACCAGCCCCGCCGCCGCTCCGGCGAGGAGACACAGCGGCGCCAGCAGCCAGCCGTTCAGCCCGGTCAGGGTAAAGCCCAGCCAGGCCGCCATCAGCGCGCCGACATAGAGCGAGCCCTCCGCCCCCACGGTGAAGACGCCGACGCGAAAGGCCACGGCGGCGGCCAGCCCGGTAAAGATCAGCGGCGTCGCGGCCGAAAGCGAGGCGGCAAGGCGGCGCTGGCCGCCGAAAGCCTCGGTCATCAGGTCGGCATAGACGGCCAGCGGATTGTAGCCCGCCGCCAGAAGCACGGCGGCGCCGATCACCAGCACGATGGCAACCGGAAACAGGATGGTCAGCGCGGATTGCAGGTATTTCATGCCGCCACCTCGCCCAGCATGGTGCGGCCGATCCGCTCCATCGCCGCCGCGCCGCGCGGAAATTCTCCGGTCCGGCGGCCGCCGTAGATCGTCACGATACGGTCGGAAAGCTGCACCAGTTCCTCCAGCTCTTCCGAGACCAGAAGCACCGCGCCCCCCGCGTCGCGAAATGCGAGGATCTCCTGATGAATGGCCGCAATCCCCTTGATGTCGACGCCCCGCGTCGGCTGGCAGGCCAGCAGGATGCGCGGGCTGTCGTACAATTCGCGCGCCATGGCGACCTTCTGCTGGTTACCACCCGACAGGGCACCCACCGGCTGGTGCGGCGAGGCGCATTTGATGTCGAAGGTCGCCACCCGCTCGTCGGCATAGCTGGCGATGGCGGCAGGAGAGAGGAACCCCGCCTTGCCGAAGCGCGGCTTGTGCTGGTGCGAGGCGATCAGGTTGTCAGCGATCGAGGCGTCGAGGCACAGCCCCTCCTGCTTGCGGTCGGGCGAAAGATAGGCCAGCCCCAGCGCCCGCCGGTCATGCGTGGACAGCCGGGTGATGTCCTGCCCCGACAGCCGCAGGCTGCCGCGCACGGCCGGCATCAGCCCCGAGACAAGGCCCACGATCTCGTCCTGGCCGTTGCCGGCAACGCCGGCGATGCCCACGATCTCGCCCTCACGCAGCACCAGCGAGAAGTCGTCCAGCGCCACGGCCCCCTCGCCGCCGGTGCCAAGCCCGTCCAGTTCCAGAACGGCCGCGCCCGGTGTCGCGGGCTTCGCCGTGGGGGCGGTGACAGGCTCTCCCGTCATCAGCCGCGCCAGTTCCGCCTTGTCGAGGCCCGCCGCCGGCCGCGAGACCACCACCCGTCCCGCGCGCAGCACCGTAACCTCGTCGGCGACCGCCAGAACCTCGTCCAGCTTGTGACTGATGAACAGGATCGTGTTGCCCTTGTCGCGCAGGTTCACCATCAGCGCCAGCAATTCCCGGATCTGCGGCGGCGCCAGAACCGCGGTCGGCTCGTCCAGGATCAGCACATCCGCGCCGCGATAGATCAGCCGCAGGATCTCCACCGCCTGGCGCATATGTACCGGCGCCTCTTCCTCCAGCAGGTTCCAGTCGATCCTGACGCCGGCCAGTTCGGCCAGTTCCGCCGCCCGCGCCTCGGCGACCGGACGGTCGATGGCGCCGAAGGCCCGGCGCGGCTCGTCGCCGAGGATCAGGTTTTCCAGAAGCGTCAGGCCGGGGATCAGGGTGAACTCCTGATGCACCATGCCGATTCCGACGCGGATCGCATCGTTGGGGCTTCGGAAGACCACCGGCGCGCCATTCACCAGCACGGTGCCCGCGTCGGGGGCCTGCAAGCCTTGCAGGATTTTCATGAGCGTGGATTTCCCCGCGCCGTTGCCGCCGACGATGGCATGGATCGTGCCCCGCCGGGCGGCAAAGTCGATGTGGTCGTTGGCCTTGAGCGTGCCGAAGCTTTTCGAAAGCCCCACCCCGCCCAGACGCGGCCCGCCGGCCGCATCCGCCCCGTTGATCTCGCTCATGTCCTGCACCCCGTCACGGCTTACTTCATGTAGTCGGGCGTGCCCTGCGACAGCACGTCCCACACCTTGATCGACCCGTCGAGAATGCCTGCCCGGGCCGCATCGACGCGGGCCAGAACCTCGGCCGGGATGATGTCACGGGTATATTCCATGTCCGACAGGCCGACGCCGTCCTCGGCCAGGCCAAGCGAGATCGTCTGCCCGCGCGGGAACGTGCCCGCCGCATAGTCCTTGACGATGCGCTCCACCGCGACATCGCCGCGCTTGATCATCGAGGTCAGCACATGGCCGGGGGCCAGCCCGTCCTGGTCGGTATCGACGCCGATGGCGTAATGCCCGCTTTCCTTGGCCGCCTCGATCACGCCGATGCCGGTGCCGCCGGCGATGTGATAGACGATGTCGGCGCCTTCGTTGAACATGGCATTGGCCATCTGCATCCCGACGGCGGGGTCGGCAAAGCTGTTGGAATAGGCCACCTTCACGTCGATTGCCGGATCGACCGATTTCGCGCCCTCGATGAACCCGGCGATGAACTTGTCGATCCCTGCGGATTTGGTGCCACCGATCACACCCAGAACCGGCTGCGGGTTGATCCCCTCGACCCCCGACAGCGTGGTCATCTGGGCGGCCAGCACCCCGGCGAGGTAGGAGCCTTCCTGCTCGCGGAACACCACCGAGGCGATGTTGTCGCCCGGCACGACCTGGTTCAGGATCACATAGTCGATGTCGGGATAGTCCTTGGCGACGGCCGCGATCGGCTCGCCATGGGCGAATTCCAGATCGAGGACCAGCCCGAAGCCGGCATCCGAGGCACGGCGCAGGATTTCATCCGCCTGGGCCACGACTTCCTTGCTTTCGACGGTGCGGCCTTCGATCCCGGTCTCGGCCGTGGCGCGCTGGAAACCGGCATAGGCCAGATCGTTGTAGCTTTGGTCGCCCAGACCGGATTGCGAGATGATCAGCGCCGCCGGACGGTCTTCGGCCAGCGCCGGAACTGCAAGAAGAAGCGCAAGCGCGGTGCTAGCGACGAAGGCTGTTTTGCTGGACATCGGATACTCCCTTGGAAAAGTTGACAAGTGTTGATTGCGCACCCCGGCGGAGGTCTGCGCGATAGTTGTAGGCCCGGGCGTCATAAATCGCCTCGACGAAGTCGATGACCGCGCCCGCACCATCGCGGGTGACACGGCGCACGCCGATCACCGCGGCCGGCTGCGGCAGATCCAGCAGCGCCGCCTCCTCGGCGGTGGCGAGGCGGGCGTGAAAGGATTCCTCGGCGGTCTCGGCCCGGTGGCGGTGGCGTTCCAGATGCGCGTAGAGCGAGAAGCCCGGATCGGAAAGCGCGGCCTCGTCCAGCCCGGTCTCGCGCACGATGGCCTGCGACAGCACCGACCGGTGCCAGGCCAGCCGACGCCCGTTCACCAGCCGCAGCCGGTCGAGCAGGAACAGCCCCTCGCTTTCGGGATAGGGATAGTCGGGGCGCCAGCGCACCGGCCCGAAACTCCGCAACTCCTGGCTGCCGTGCTGGCCGGATGCCGCCACCGCCTCGGCAAAGCCCAGAAGAACGCTGGGCAACTGGCGCAGCACCTGATCGGCCACATAGGTGCCGCTGCCCTGCCGCCGCACCACCAGCCCGTCGCGCGCCAACTGCTCGATGGCGCGGGCTACGGTGAAACGGCTAACACCGAGTTCCCTGGCCAGGCTCGGCTCCGACCAGATCTTCTCGCCCGGCCGCATCCCGGCGATCCGGGCGCGCAGCATCGAGGTCAGCCGGGCATAGAGCGGCTCGTCACTTGCAGGGGGCATCGGCAGCCTCGCAAAGTTGTCCAGTCAACTTGCGGAATGTTGCCGATTCGCGCAAGCGTTTTCTTTTGCCGAAGTTCGAAAAGGGGTGGCGGCGCTCCTCCGCGCGACCGCGCGTCTTGCCTGGTCGGCCCCCGCGGCGGTGCCGGCGCCGCCCCCCGCCGCACCGGGGATCGGGGCGGCAGCGAGGCCAGGTCGGCGGCATCTCGCCGCAGGTGTCGCTCAACGCGGGTCGGCCGATCCGGTTCCGGGCCGAAGTCCCTTTTTCGCGCCCGACCCCCGACGCGCGCCGCAATCGCTCCGGCAGGTCAGGATCCCGCGCGGCCCATGCCGTGCTGGATCACGCACCGCCCGGAATCCGGTCGACGGCCTCGCCCGCGGCCTCGGCGCAGATCCAGTTTCGGAAGGCGACCAGCGGCGGATAGTCCTTCTGGCCATCCGGCCAGCACAGGTAATAGGCCCCGTCGCTTTTGACCGGCAGGTCAAGGACGGGAACCAGCTTGCCGGACCGCAGTTCGTCCTGAAACAGGAAGCGCGGCATCAGCGCGACGCCAAGGCCCGAAACCGCCGCCTGCGCCAGGGTGGCGAACTGGTCGAACAACATGCCCCGCACATGCCTTGCGGTCACATCCTGCGCAGCGAACCATCGTTCCCAGGCATCGGGACGCGAGGCGAGATGCAGCAGCGGTCCCTGCAACAGGTCGGATGGCGTGGCATACCGCAACTGCGCCTGAAGCGCCGGCGAACAGACCGGCAGGACCACCTCGTCGCGCAGATGGGCAAAGCCGCAGCCGGGCCAGTCGGGTTGTCCGAAATGCAGGGCCGCGTCGATCGCCTCCACCGCGAAATCGAACCGGGTCAGGCGCGTGACGAGGTTGATGGTGATTCCGGTGTGACGCGACAGGAAGCCTCGCAACCGCGGCGCAAGCCAGCGCGTTCCCAGTGTCGGCAGGATGGCCAGCGTCAGTGCTCCGCCCGACGGATTAGCCCGAAGGTTGAGCGAGGCCGAACTGATCATCGCCAGGGCGGCCCGCACCTCGCGGACATAGCCCGCGCCACCCACCGTCAGCCGGATCGACTGCCGCTCGCGGATGAACAGCGCGACGCCCAGTTGTTCCTCCAGCGCCCGGATCTGGCGCGACACGGCACTTTGCGTCAGCGACAGTTCCCGGGCCGCCAGGGTGATGCTCTGCGTCCGGGCCGCCGCCTCGAAGGCGGCCAGCAGCGAGAGCGAGGGCAGGAAACGTCGCGGGGTCAGCAAGGCGACAGGTCCGTCAGCGGCATCGGTCGACGGGCCGGAAACGTATCGCCCGCGCGGGGCCGCAGCAAAACAGGGAACCGCCGTCTCGTCAAGGCAGGCGGCCACACATCATTCCGAAACGGAATGACCTCTGGCATCGCCAGAGATATGTCTGCCCGGCATTCCGCGCTAGACTTCCGGATGGAAGCGCCGCGGTCTGGCCACGGGCCGGATGGTGGCGCGCGGCCGGGCGGCGGAAGGGATGTAATGGCGCAGAACGATCCGCAGGCCGGTCCGCGGAGGGGCGCTTATCCCCCGCGACAGCGGGCTGCGGGTGGTGCATCCTGCCGCTGCGCGTCGCCGGGCCGGCCGCCGCCGTCACCGCCGATCCCGGCGCCCGAGGAAGATGGAGAGATCCGTGGCCGACAAGAAGAGCGGGGTCCGCAAGGACGCCAAGGTCAAAGCAAAGTCCAAGGCTGGACGTCACCCTGAAACCGCGGCCGAGGGGGCCAAGCAAATGAGTGTCATTCTGTCCGTATTCGAGCGCTGCGGCATCCCCGCCACGGAATATGCCGGGGGAACCCTGTCCGTCTTCTCGCCCATCGACGGCAGCGAGATCGCCCGCCTGCACGAAACCCCGCTGGATGCCATGCCGGACATCATCGCCCGGTCGAAATCGGCTTTCAAGGCCTGGCGCAAGGTGCCCGCGCCCGTCCGGGGCGAGCTGGTCCGGCTCTGGGGCGAGGAGTTGCGCGCCGCCAAGGCGGACATCGGCTATATCGTGTCGGTCGAGGTCGGCAAGATCGTCGAGGAAGGTCTGGGCGAGGTTCAGGAGGCCATCGACATCTGCGACCTCGCGGTCGGCCAGTCGCGCCAGTTGTTCGGCAAGACCATCGTCTCGGAACGGCCCGGCCACCGGATCATGGAGCAATATCATCCGCTCGGGCCGGTCGCCGTCATCACCGCCTTCAACTTCCCCGCAGCGGTTTTCGCCTGGAATGCCGCCATCGCGCTGGTCTGCGGCGATCCGGTGATCTTCAAGCCTTCCGAAAAATCGCCGCTGTCGGGCATCGCCACCTTCCGGGCGCTGGAACGCGCGATCCAGCGGTTCGGGCTGGCGCCCGAGGGGCTTGCCCAGCTGGTGATCGGCACCATGCCGCATGGCGATGCGCTGGTCTCCAGCCCCGACATTCCGCTGGTCTCGGCCACCGGATCAACCCGCATGGGCCGCGCCGTCGGGCCGAAGGTTGCCGAGCGGTTCGGCCGCCGCATCCTGGAACTCGGCGGCAACAACGCCATGGTGATCACGCCCGAGGCCGACCTCGACATGGCGCTGCGGGCCATCCTGTTCGGGGCGGTCGGAACGGCGGGCCAGCGCTGCACCACGCTGCGGCGGGTGATCGTGCATGAGGCGGTCAAGGACCGGCTGCTGGACAAGGTGCTGCGGGCCTATGCGAACCTCGCCATCGGCAACCCGCTCGAGCGCGGCGTGCTGGTCGGGCCGCTGGTCGACGCCGGTGCCTTTGCGCTGTTCGAAAAGGCCGTCGCACAGGCGCAGGAACAGGGCGGAAAGCTGCTGACCGGCGGCACCCGCGCCGATGTCGCACAGTTCCCCGGCGGTTATTACGTCAACCCCGCGATCATCGACATGCCGGCACAGACCGACATCGTGAAGCATGAGACCTTCGCCCCCGTCCTCTACATCCTGACCTACAGCGAGGGAATCGAGCAGGCGGTCGAAATCCACAACGACGTGCCGCAGGGGCTGTCGTCCTGCATCTTCTCGAACAACATGCGCGAGGTCGAGTTCTTCATCTCCGAATCCGGTTCCGATTGCGGCATGGCCAATGTCAATATCGGCCCGAACGGCGCAGAGATCGGCGGGGCCTTCGGCGGCGAAAAGGAAACCGGCGGCGACCGGGAAACCGGATCGGACGCCTGGAAATATTATATGCGCCGCACCACCAACACCATAAACTACTCCAGCGCGCTGCCGCTGGCGCAGGGCATCAACTTCGGCTGAGGGCCGCCAGGACGGGAGAATGTCATGACCCAGGACCGTCCGGACGCGCCGGCCGCCGATCCCTTCGCCCATGAGACCGACACGCTGGGGATGAGCGTGGAGGAGATGCGCCGCCTTGGCCACAGGATCGTCGATCTGGTGATCGAGCGGCATCTCGCCCGGACCGCCGAGCCGGCGATCCTGACCGGCGATCCCGCCGATCTGATGGCACGCCTGGGCGGCCCCCTGCCCGAGGATCCGATGGACCCCGATGCCTCGATCGACCTTCTGACCGAGGTCGCGCTGGCCCATCAGCAGCATGGCGACCACCCGCGCTATTTCGCGCGGGTGCCGGGGCCCAGTTCCTTTGCCGGGATCCTCGGGGAATGGCTGGGCACCGGGTTCAATACCATCGCCAGCAGTTGGGGCGGCGGCTCGGGGCCGGCCACGGTCGAGATGGTGTCGATCCGGTGGCTGAGCCAGATGATCGGGCTGCCGGAACGGACCGAGGGCGTTCTCGTCTCGGGCGGTTCGCTTGCGAACCTCACCGCCTTCTCGGTCGCACGTTCGGAACTCGGGCCGGGCGTCGCCTATCTGACCGACCAGACCCATTCCTCCCTGCCGCGCGATCTGCGGGAGATGGGCGGGGACGACAGCACCATCCGCTACATCGCGACGGATGACGGCCTGCGCATGTCGGTCCCGCAGCTGAAAGCCGCGATCGCCGAAGACCGGGCGGCCGGGCGAAAGCCGCTCATGGTGGTTGCGACGGCGGGCAGCACCAATACCGGCGCCGCCGATCCGCTGGATGCCATCGCCAACATCTGCCGGGACGAGGGCATGTGGATGCATGTCGACGGCGCCTATGGCGGCCCCTCGGCCGTGACACCCCAGGGCCGGGCCTATCTGCGGGGGCTGGAGCGGGCGGATTCGGTGGTTCTCGATCCGCACAAATGGTTCTTCCAGCCCTATGACGTGGGGGCCTGCCTCGTCACCCGCCCCGGCGCACTGGAGCGCTGCTTTGCCATGTCGCCGGAATATCTCAAGGACGTTCAGACCACGACCGGGGCGGTCAACTTCGGCAACCGCAGCCTGGAACTGACACGGCGGTCGCGCGCGATCAAGCTGTGGCTGTCGATCCGCACCTATGGGGCAAAGCGGTTCCGGGAGGCGGTCCAGCGCGGCATCGACAATGCCGAACATGCCGAGGCCTATCTGCGCTCGAAACCCGATGTCTGGGAGGTGGTCTCCCCGGCGCAGATCGGCTGCGTCTGCTTCAGCCTGAAGGATGCGCGCCCCGGCACGCATGGCGACCGCGCGCAGGCGCTGGCCGACAGCGGCTTCGCCTGCGTCTCGTCGACATCGCTCCACGGGCGCAGCGTCCTGCGGCTCTGCACCATCAACCCGCTGACGACACGAAGCGATATCGAGCAGACGCTCGACATGCTGGCCCAGGAGGCCGGCACAAGCTGACACGGGTGTCGGGCAGGCATCCGGCCCGCCCGACAGATCTGAC
>JBDHSO010000002.1:0-92745 GCA_039808125.1 Rhodobacter sp.
GCCTGCGCGATCCCCGGGGCGGCGGGCGGAGGGGGACAGGGGCGATCCGGGGGCAGAGGCGGAGGCAAGCGCCTGTGCCACAAGATGACGGCCACCAGCATCCCCAACTGGGGCGGCGGGCCGATCAGGCCCAGGCGCCGCGGTCACGCCCCGCCGAAAGGCAACCGCCACGCCAGACTTCACACCGGGACAAGGGGCAATCCCCGGGGCGGCGGGCGGATCAGGCCCGCCGCGAGGCCACGGCCACGCCCAGCACCTCCAGCACCTTCGCCTCGATCTGCGCAGCCTCCATCCCGGCCACGCGATACATCGCCTCCGGACTGGCCTGGTCGATGAAAATGTCGGGAAGCACCATGCTGCGGTACTTCAACCCGCCGTCAAACACCCCCGCCTCCGCCAGAAGCTGCGCCACATGGCTGCCGAAGCCGCCGATGGCGCCCTCCTCGACGGTGATCAGCGCCTCGTGCCCGCGCGCAAGCCCGAGGATCAGGTCGCGGTCCAGCGGCTTGGCAAAGCGCGCATCCGCCACCGTCGGCGCAAGCCCGCGCACCGCCAGAGCCTCCGCCGCCTTCACCACCTCCGCAAGACGGGTCCCAAAAGACAAAAGCGCCACACGACTGCCAGCCCGGATCAGCCGGCCACGGCCAATCTCCAGCACTTCGCCGCGGGCCGGCATCTCGACGCCCACGCCATCGCCCCGCGGATAGCGGAAGGCGATGGGGCCATCGTCATGCGCGGCGGCGGTGGCGACCATATGGACAAGCTCTGCCTCGTCGGCGGCGGCCATCACCACCATGCCGGGCAGGTTCGACAGGAACGCCACGTCGAAGCTGCCGGCATGCGTCGCACCGTCGGCCCCGACCAGCCCCGCCCGGTCGATGGCGAACCGCACCGGCAGGCGCTGGATCGCCACGTCATGCACCACCTGATCGTAGCCGCGCTGAAGGAAGGTGGAATAGATCGCGCAGAACGGTTTCATCCCGCCTGCGGCAAGGCCGGCGCTGAACGTGACCGCATGCTGTTCGGCGATCCCCACATCGAAGGTGCGGCGGGGGAAGCGTGCGGCGAACAGATCGAGCCCGGTGCCATCCGGCATGGCCGCCGTGACGGCGACGATCTTGTCGTCACGCTCGGCCTCGGCGATCAGGCTCTGTGCGAAGACCTTGGTATAGCTCGGCGCGTTGGACGGCGACTTCTTCTGTTCACCCGTCACCACATCGAACTTGGCGCGGGCATGGCCACGGTCGGCCGCCTGCTCGGCCGGGGCATAGCCCTTGCCCTTCTTCGTCAGCACATGGATCAGCACCGGCCCCTGCGCCCGGGCCTTGACCGTGCGCAGGACGGGCAGAAGCTGATCCAGATCGTGCCCGTCGATGGGGCCGACATAGCTGAACCCCAGTTCCTCGAACAGGGTGCCGCCCACCGCCATGCCCTTGATCATGTCCTTGGCGCGGCGCGCGCCGGCCTGCAACGGCGGGGGCAGCAGCGAGACGAAGCCCTTCGCCACCTCTTTCAGGTCGTGCAGCGGTGCGCCGGCATAAAGCCGCGACAGATAGGCCGACAGCGCGCCGACCGGCGGGGCGATCGACATCTCGTTGTCATTCAGGATGACGAACAGGCGCTTCTTCAGATGGCCGGCGTTGTTCATCGCCTCGAAGGCCATGCCGGCCGACATGCTGCCATCGCCGATCACCGCGATGGCATCGCCCGGATCGCCGCCCAGATCGGCCGCCATGGCAAAGCCCAGCGCCGCGCTGATCGAGGTGGAGGAATGCGCCGCGCCGAACGGATCGTAAGGCGACTCGCTGCGCTTGGTGAAGCCCGACAGCCCGTCCTCCATCCGCAGGGTGCGGATACGGTCGCGCCGCCCGGTCAGGATCTTGTGCGGATAGCACTGATGGCCCACGTCCCAGATCAGCTTGTCGCGCGGCGTGTCGAAAACGGCATGAAGCGCCACCGTCAGTTCCACGACCCCCAGCCCGGCGCCAAGATGGCCACCGGTGACCGAGACGGCCGAAATCGTCTCGGCGCGGAGTTCCTGCGCCAGTTGCTGCAATTCGCGATCGGACAACCCCTTCAGATCGGAGGGGAGGTGAACGCGGTCCAGGACGGGCGTGGCGGGACGGTCGGCCATGGGGCCTCCTCTCAGGCTTGCCGCGAAATGGTGAATCGGGCCGCGCGGATCAAGTCTGCCGCCGCACCGCCATAGGGTGCAAGGGCGTCCTCGGCCTGATGGATCAATGCCTGTGCCCGGGCGCGCGCGGCGTCGAGGCCCAGAAGCGAGACGAAGGTCGCCTTGCCGGCCGCAGCATCCTTGCCGGTGCGCTTGCCGGTGGTGGCAGCATCGCCGGTGACGTCGAGCACATCGTCCCAGATCTGGAACGCCAGCCCCAGCGCGGCGGCATAGGCGCGCAGGGGGGCCGGATCCGCCCCGGCGATGATCGCGCCCGCCGTGGCGGAAAAACCGATCAGCGCGCCGGTCTTGCCGGCCTGCAATTCGGTGATCTGCTCCAGCGTCAGGGGCGCGGCAGCGGTTTCGGCGGCGATATCCAGCGCCTGACCATAGACCATGCCCTGCGCACCGGCCGCCCGGGCCAGCCCCGCGACCAGCGCCACCCGCGCGGCGGGCGGGCCAAGCGCCGGATCGGTCAGCAGGTCGAAGGCCAGCGTCTGCAACGCATCGCCGGCAAGAATCGCCGTCGCCTCGTTCCATTTGCGGTGCACGGTCGGCTGGCCACGGCGCAGGTCGTCGTCGTCCATCGCCGGCAGGTCGTCATGCACCAGCGAATAGGCATGCAGCGCCTCGACCGCGGCGGCGGCGGGCAGCGCCTGCCGTTCGGGC
The DNA here is from genome assembly GCA_039808125.1 of Rhodobacter sp. Classification (GTDB taxonomy): domain Bacteria; phylum Pseudomonadota; class Alphaproteobacteria; order Rhodobacterales; family Rhodobacteraceae; genus Pseudogemmobacter. Next base: position 2,843 of record JBDHSO010000002.1, read on the forward strand.
ACGCCCAGCACACGCGCGCCTTCCAGCACCAGAAACCCGCGCAGGCCCTTGCCGCCCTGCAACGCATAGCGCATCGCATGCACCACGGCCTGGTCGGGGAACCCCGCCAAGGCCGTGGTCAGCCGGTCCGAGACCCGGGCCGCATCCCTGGCCAGCAATTCGGAAAAGCTCACAGCCCCTCCGCGGGGGTGGTGCCGATGGCCTTGCCCTCGGCGGCACGGATCAGTTCCACCTTCGCCTCGGCCTCGGCCAGCTTGGCGGCGCAATGCGCCTTGAGCCGGGCACCGCGCTCGTAAAGCGCGATCGACTGCTCCAGCGCGACCTCGCCCTTCTCCAGTTGCGAGACCACGGCCTCAAGCGCCGCCATCCCCTCCTCGAAGGTCATCTTTTCAATGGGTTTGTCCGTCATCGCAAAGCCTCAGTCCGAAAGGGCCGCCAGTTCGCCCGCATAGGCGGCGGCCGAAGCCGCCAGCGCGTCCAGATCATAACCGCCTTCCAGAGTCGAGACCACCCGCCCGCCCGAAACCTCCCACAGGCGCGCGGCAAGCCAGCGGAAATCGGCCTCGTCCCAGTTCAGCCCGGCCAGCGGATCGGCAGCATGGGCATCGAACCCGGCCGAGACGATCAGCAGGTCGGGCCGCCAGTCGGCGACGGCGGGCAGGATCGTACGTTCGTAGACCCCGCGCATGGCCGCACCATCGCTGCCGCCGCGCAGGGCGACATTGACCATCTGGCCATGTGCGCCCCGTTCGTCAGGCCGGCCGGTGCCGGGATAGAGCGGCATCTGGTGGCTGGAGGCATAGAGGCACCGCCCCTCGTCCCACAGCAGATCCTGGGTGCCGTTGCCGTGATGCACGTCGAAATCGACGATGGCGACGCGGGAGAGGCCGTGATGGTCCAGCGCGCGCCGCGCCGCGATGGCGGCGGTGCCGAACAGGCAGAACCCCATCGCCCGGGCGGCTTCGGCATGGTGGCCCGGCGGGCGGGCGGCAAGGAAGGCGGTCCTGTCCTCGTCTGCCAGCACGGCGTCGACGGCGGCGCAGATGCCGCCGACCGCGCGCATCGCGGCGACCAAGGAACCGGGGGACAGGAAGGTGTCGCCGTCAAGCTGGGTCCAGCTCTCGCGCGGTACGGCCGCCTCGATACGCTCCAGATAGGCGGGCGGGTGGCAGCGCAGCACATCGGCCGCCTCGCCCTCGGGACAGGCGCGCCGGGTCAGCGGCAGATCGGCGAGACCGCGCCAGACTGCCCTGAGCCGGTCGGCGCATTCAGGATGGCCGGGCGGCGTGACATGGTTCAGGCAATCGGCATGGGTATAAAGCAGCATGGGGCCCCCGTGACGCTTCGGCCCCGCCACGATGCCTCGCCGGCGGCGCGGCTGCAATCGCGCGGTTTCGCCCCTCGCCCTTGCCGCGGCGATCTGCCATCCTGCCGCCGAACCTGCCCCGGAGATGCCGATGGCGCGCAAACCCGCCGACCCGACGCCCGACGAAATCTTCCTCGCGCCCCTGGTCCGCCTGGCCCGGAGCGACCCGTCGATCGAAGGTCTGGTCTTCTGGTCGCAGGACGGCTGGGAACCGGATCCGACCGAGGTCCTCGAATCCGAAGAGATCGCCTATTATGCCGAGGGGCTGATCCCCGAAGGCTTTGCGATCCACTGGCGCATCGTCGCCCTGCCGGACGGGACGGCGCCGGATCACGTTCGCCTCTATGTCACCGAAGACGGAAGCCCGCCGCCCGATATCCCCGGCTGGACCGTCCTTTCCGCCGCAAGCTGGCCCGCGGCATGAGCGTTTTCGATCAGGCCCACGCCGAATGTGCCGCCCTTGGCACGCGGCTTTTCACCGTGTCGATACATGACCATGCCGCCGGGATGGCGCGGCGCGGCTATACCTCGCATCCGGTGGAATATCCGGTGCAGGGCACCAAGCCCCTGACCCGCGACGCCTGGCATGACCAGTGCATCGTTCGGCTGGAACCCTTCGTCGCCAACACCCCCGAAGGGTTTCGCGCCCAGTTTTCCGATCATGCGCTGATCGAATCGCTGGGCCTCGGCTCGGCGGTGAACCTGCCGGTCATCGGCCCCGGGGGGCACGTCGTCGGCACGGTGAATCTTCTTGCCGAGGCCGGGCATTTCAGCGCCGAGCGGCTGGCGGCCTATATCGGAATCCTCAACCGCCACCATGCCGCGCTGGTGGCGGCCTGCGGCTGATGGCCTTCACCCTGCGGCAGTTGCAGTTCTTCGTCGCCGCGGCCGAGGCCGGATCGGTGACGGGGGCCGCCCGCGTGCTGTCGATCAGCCAGTCCTCCGTGACCGAGGCGATCCGCGCGCTGGAGAACGACCTTGGCCTGCAACTTTTCGACCGGCAGGCCCGGGGCCTGGAGATCACGCACAAGGGCCAGGCCTTCCTGCGCCATGCCCGCCAGATCCTCGCCGATGTGGCCAGCGCCCGCACCGCCTTTCGCGACGGGGCCGAGGCCGCGCCCGGCCGGCTGTCGCTGGGCGTCACCTCGCTGGTGGCGGGCTATGTGCTGTCGGACATCCTGTCGCGCTACCGCCGCGCCTATCCCAGGGTCGAACTCCAGGTGATCGAGGACAACGGCGAATATTTGCAGCATCTTCTGATCGGGGGGGAACTGGATGTCGCGGCGCTTGTCACCTCCTCGGTCAAGGACCGCATGGCGCTGCAGGTCGAGACGCTGATCGTCTCGCCCTACCGGCTGTGGATGCCGCTCGGCCATCCGCTGGCCGACCAGGACTCCATCGCGCTGGAGGAACTGGCCGGGCAGCCGATGATCCAGCTCATGGTGGACGAGATCGAGGAATCCACCCGCCGGCTGACCGCGGCCCTGCCGGTGAAGCCGCAGGTCGCCTTCCGCACCCGCAGCGTCGAGGCGGTGCGCTCGCTCGTTGCCACCGGCGCGGGGCTCGCCATCCTGCCCAGCCTGGTCTACCGGCCCTGGTCGCTGGAAGGCGACCGGATCGAGACGCGCGATGTCTCGGGCGATCTGCCGACGGTGCAGGTCGGCCTGGCCTGGCGACGCGGCGCACCCCTGTCGGCGCCGGCGCGAAATTTCGTGCGCTCGGCGCAGGGCGCGATCGCCAGCCGCTGAGATCCCGACCCGCGCAGGTTTCGGTTTTTCCGATGGATCGCATCCGCGTTTTGTTATTGCGAAACGGCGCGGCGGGCCTAGCCTTTTCCCATGACCGGAACACCGGCTCGCGTCGCGCAGCCCGCGGCCATCCACAGGGAGATTGCAGATGAAGACCATGAAGCTCATGGCCACCTCGGCGCTGGCGGCGCTGACGGGGCTTTCGCCCGCCCTGGCGCAGGTGGCGGAACTGGGCGCCGGAGAGGGGCAGGTGAACATTGTCGCCTGGCCCGGCTATATCGAGCGCGGCGAAACCGACAAGGCCTTCGACTGGGTGACGAAGTTCGAGGAGGCCAGCGGCTGCAAGGTGAACGTCAAGACCGCCAACACCAGCGACGAGATGGTGGCGCTGATGAACGAGGGCGGCTTCGACCTTGTGACGGCAAGCGGCGATGCCTCGCTGCGGCTGGTTGCGGGCAAAAGGGTGCAGCCGATCAACACCGATCTGATCCCGTCCTGGTCCAGGGTCGACGACCGGCTGAAGGATGCCCCCTGGTTCACCGTCGACGGCACGCATTACGGCGTGCCCTACATGTGGGGGCCGAACGTCCTGATGTACAACACCGAGGTCTTCAAGGAAGCGCCGAAAAGCTGGTCGGTGGTGTTCGAGGAGCAGGAACTTCCCGACGGCAAGTCGAACAAGGGCCGGGTGCAGGCCTATGACGGGCCGATCCACATCGCCGATGCCGCGCAATACCTGATGGCGCACAAGCCGGATCTCGGCATCACCAACCCCTATGAGCTGAACGATACCCAATATGCCGCCGCGCTGGATCTGCTGCGCGGGCAGCGCATGCTGGTCAGCCGCTACTGGCACGACGCCTTCATCCAGATCGACGACTTCAAGAACGAGGGCGTGGTCGCCTCGGGGTCCTGGCCGTTCCAGGTGAACCTGCTGAAAGCCGACGGGCAGCCCGTCGCCTCGACCATTCCCGAAGAAGGCGCGACCGGCTGGGCCGACACGACGATGATGCATGTCGATGCCGAACACCCCAACTGCGCCTATATGTGGATGGAGCACACGCTGTCATCGAACCTGCAATCCGACCTCGCGGTCTGGTTCGGCGCCAACCCCTCGGTTCCCGAGGCCTGCACCGACGGCAGCGGGATGTCGACCAAGGAAAGCTGCCACGACAACGGCATGGACGATTTCGACCGCATCCGGTTCTGGACCACGCCGGTCTCGAAATGCGCGCAGGGCGAATGCGTGCCCTATTACCGCTGGGTGTCGGATTATATCGGCGTGATCGGCGGGCGCTGAAGCCGCGCCCGCCCCGGCGCGCGACCTCGCCCGCATGGCGGGTCGCGTCGCGAACCAATGCCCCGCCTCCCCGAACGCCGGTGGGGCGGGGCGTGCGGGGATCCGTCGCCGGGTATCCCTGCCCGTCCCGGCCCGTGCCTGCGCCCCCGAACGCATAAAGCATGCAGGTCGGGGGCCGGCCTGCGCACAGTCCCTCCACCCGCAAGCCGACACCGGACCCGACCCGACACCCCACCGCCGCCACCCGGAACCGCCATGACCGTTGCCGTCGAATTCCGCTCCGTTTTCCGCCATTTCGGCCCGATCAAGGCCGTCGATGGCGTCGACCTAGCCATCGATGAGGGCAGTTTCTTCGCCATGCTCGGCCCTTCCGGCTCGGGCAAAACCACCTGCCTGCGGCTGATATCGGGGTTCGAGAAACCCTCGTCCGGCACGATCCGCATCTTTGGCGAGGATGTATCGGACACGCCGCCGAACCGGCGCAACGTCAATACGGTCTTTCAGGACTATGCGCTGTTTCCGCATATGAACGTACGCGACAACGTGGCCTACGGGCTGATGGTCAAGGGCGTGCGCCGGGCGGACCGGCTGACCCAGGCCGAGGAGATGCTGGCGCTGGTCAAGCTGGAAGGCTACGGCGACCGCAAGCCGGCGCAACTATCGGGCGGTCAGCGGCAGCGCGTGGCGCTTGCCCGCGCGCTGGTCAACCGGCCGCGGGTGCTGTTGCTGGACGAGCCGCTTGGCGCCCTTGACCTGAAGCTGCGCGAGGCGATGCAGGACGAGTTGAAGGCGCTGCAGATCCGGCTGGGGCTGACCTTCGTCTTCGTCACCCATGACCAGCACGAGGCGCTGTCGATGGCCGATCGCCTGGCCGTCTTCAACCAGGGCAGGATCGCCCAGATCGGCACCCCGCAGGAGATCTACGACCGCCCGCGCACCCGTTTCGTCGCCGATTTCGTCGGGTCGTCGAACGTGCTGCCCCCCGCACTGACCCGCGCGATGGGCGGCCCCGACGCCTGGTCCTCGCTGCGCCCCGAGGCGGTGCGGCTGGTCGGGGTCGGGGCGGAGAGTGGGCCGGCGGCCGGCACGGTGACGGGTACCGTCATCGCGCTGCGCTATCTGGGCAGCAGCACCCGGGTGATGCTGGACGCCGATGACGGCACCGGCATCGCGGCGCTGGTCCCGGCGGGCCAGCCCCTGCCCGGCGAGGGCACCCGGGTCGCCCTGGCCTTCGACCCCGCCGCCCTGCATGTGATGGAAGCTGCGCCATGACCGCGATCCGCACCGCACCGCCGCCCCGGCCGGGGGCGCTGCCCCCGGACCCCCGGGATATTTACCGCAGAGAAGAAGGAGCGGCGGGTCAGGCCGGAGGGGCGCCGGGATGATCGCGCCGGCCATCCTTCCGGCGCGGGGCGCCGGCGACCGGCTGACCGGGCTGTTCTGGCGCTGGCCGGCGGTGCTGGTCGCATTGCTGATCCTGCCGCCGCTGCTGTGGCTGGGGGTGATCTATCTTGGCGCGCTGGCGGCGCTGCTGCTGCAATCGTTCTATGCCATCGACGAGTTTTCCGGGATCGTGGTGCCGGAATTCACGTTGAAGACCTATGCCGAGCTGTTGCGGGCGCAGAACCTCGACATCATCCTGCGCACGGCGCTGATGGCGGCTGCGGTAACGCTGGCCTCGGCGGTGCTGGCCTTTCCGATCGCCTATTACGCCGCGCGCTACGCGAGGGGGGGCTGGAAGGCGGCCTTCTACCTCGGCGTCATGCTGCCGCTGTGGTCGAGCTATCTGGTCAAGGTCTATGCGTGGAAGCTGATCCTGGCCAAGGAGGGCATCCTGGGCTGGGCGGCGGGCGCCACCGGCACCGGCTTTGTGATCGACGGGCTGCTGTCGATCCCGGGGTTCGAGGGATCGTCGCTGTCGACCTCGCCCCTCGGGACCTTCCTTGTCTTCACCTATGTCTGGCTGCCCTACATGATCCTGCCGATGCAGGCGGCGCTGGAGCGGGTGCCCGCCTCGATGCTGGAGGCTTCGGCCGATCTGGGTGCCACCCGGGCGCAGACCTTCCGCACCGTGGTGCTGCCGCTGGCGCTGCCCGGGGTGATCGCCGGGTCAATCTTTACCTTCTCGCTGACGCTGGGGGATTACATCATTCCGCAGATCGTGGGAAATTCGAGGAACTTTATCGGCATGGCGGTCTACCAGTTGCAGGGAACGGCGGGGAACATCCCGCTGGCGGCGGCCTTTGCCGTGGTGCCCATCGTGATCATGCTGGTCTATCTGTGGCTTGCCAAGAAGGCGGGGGCGTTCGATGCGCTCTGACCGCGGCCCCCTGTCGCTGCGGCTGGCGGCCATCGGCGGCCTTCTGTTCCTGCATCTGCCGATCCTGCTGATCTTCCTTTACGCCTTCACCACCGAAGAGAAGAGCTATCAGTTTCCTCCACCCGGGCTGACGACGAAATGGTTCGGCGTCGCATTGTGGGAACGGCCGGACATCTGGCCGCCGCTGCTGCTGTCGCTGAAGGTGGCGGCGATTTCCACCGTGCTGGCGCTGATCCTTGGCACGCTTGCGGCGGCGGCGATGAGCCGGGCGCGGTTCTTCGGCCGCGACCAGGTGACGCTGCTGATCCTGTTGCCCATCGCGCTGCCCGGGGTGATCACGGGGATGTCGCTGCGCTCGGCCTTCGGGATTCTCGACATCCCGTTCTCGACCTGGACCATCGTCCTGGGTCATGCGACCTTCTGCATCGTCATCGTCTACAACAATGCGGTCGCGCGGTTGCGGCGGCTGTCGGGCGGGATCCTGGAGGCGAGCGCCGATCTTGGCGCCAACGGGTTCCAGACCCTTCGCCATGTGCTGCTGCCCAATATGGGCTCGGCCCTCCTTGCCGGCGGCATGCTGGCCTTCGCTCTGTCCTTCGACGAGGTGATCGTCACCACCTTCACCGCCGGCCAGCAATCGACGCTGCCGATCTGGATGCTGAACGAGCTGGTCCGCCCGCGGCAGCGGCCGGTGACGAATGTCGTGGCGGTCGTGGTGTTCTGCGCCACCTTCGTGCCCATCCTTGCAGCCTTTTATCTTACCCGCGGCGGATCAGAGACCGCCGGATCGGGAAAATGACGGAGATCGCCATGGATGCATTCGCGCTGGATACCGGCCTGCTGATCGGTTCCGCCTTCGAGGCCGGGCAGGAAGCCAGCGAGCCGGTCCTGAACCCGCGCACCGGCGGGCTGATCCTGGAGGTAGCAGAGGCCTCGGCCGGGCAGGTCGACCGCGCGGTCGAGGCGGCGCGGCGGGCTTTCGCCGGGTGGAGCCGGACTACCCCGGCGGAGCGGGCGGCGGCGCTGCTGCGCATTGCCGACCGTATCGAGGCCGAGGCCGAGGCCTTCGCCGCGCTGGAGGCGCTGAACTGCGGCAAGCCGATCAATGCCGCGCGCGGCGACGAGATCCCGGCCATCGCCGATTGCTACCGTTTTTTCGCAGGCGCGGTGCGCACCCAGCACGGGCAGGTCGCCGGGGAATATCTGGCCGGCCATACCAGCATGATCCGGCGCGACCCGATCGGCGTGGTGGCAAGCATCGCGCCCTGGAACTATCCGCTGATGATGATGGCCTGGAAGCTGGCGCCGGCGATCGCGGGGGGCAATACCGTGGTCTTCAAGCCCAGCGAGCAGACGCCGCTGACCGCGCTGAAGATGGCGCGCGCGCTGGCCGAGGTGCTGCCGGAGGGTGTGGTCAATGTCGTCACCGGCCGGGGGCAGACCGTCGGAAACCATCTGATCCATCATCCGGGCATCGACATGATCAGCCTGACGGGGGATGTGGCGACCGGCAGGAAGATGCTGGATGCCGCGGCGAAGACGGTGAAGCGCACCCATCTGGAACTGGGGGGCAAGGCGCCGGTGATCGTCTATGACGATGCCGACATCGCCGCCGTGGTCGAGGGCTTGCGGGCGTTTTCCTTCTACAACGCGGGGCAGGATTGTACTGCGGCCTGCCGGGTCTATGCCGGCCGCAGGATCTATGACCGGCTTGTGGCCGATCTCACGTCGGCCACGGCATCGATCACGCTGGGCGCCGAGGACGACACGACGAACGAGATCGGCCCGCTGATCAGCCAGCGCCAGCGCGACCGCGTGGCAAGCTTCGTCAACCGGGCGCGCGAGTTGAACCATGTCGAGATCACCACCGGCGGCGAGGCGATGGCGCAGGGCTTCTACTACCGGCCGACGGTTGTCGCGGGCGCCCGCCAGCAGGACGAGATCGTGCGGCGCGAGGTTTTCGGGCCCGTGGTCTCTGTCACCCCCTTCGACGATGTGGATCAGGCGGTCGCCTGGGCGAACGACAGCGATTACGGCCTTGCCTCCTCGGTCTGGACGCGGGACGTGGGCCGGGCAATGGCCTCGGCGGCGCAGTTGCGCTACGGTTGCACCTGGATCAACACCCATTTCATGCTGGTGAACGAGATGCCGCATGGCGGGCTGAAACAATCGGGCTATGGCAAGGACATGTCCACCTATGCGCTGGAGGACTACACGGTCGTCCGCCATGTGATGGTGAAGCACGGCTGAGCCGCGGTCAGTCCGCGGGATCGGACAGGACCTCCAGAAAGGCGGGGCCGAACCTTTCGGCCTTCTGCCGGTCCATCCCGGCGATCCGTTCCAGCGCGGCCAGGCTGCGCGGCCGCCGCTCGACGATGTGGCGCAGGGTGGCGGGCGTGCAGGACAGCGGCTTTCCGGTCCCGTCCGGCCCGCGCATCAACCGGCCCTGCGCCTCGACCAGCCGGTCGAACAGCGCGCCCACCGGGCGGCCGGCCAGCGCGCGGCGGCTGGGATGGATATCCGCCTCGGCCCCGGTGATGACGGCCAGGAAGGCGCGCCCGTAGCTTTCCAGCTTCTTCGCGCCGACGCCGGTGATCCCGGCCATCCGGTCCAGCGTCATCGGCCGCTTTTCGGCCATCTCGATCAGCGTTCGGTCGGGGAAGATGACATAGGCGGGCACGGCCATCGCCTCGGCCAGCGCGCGGCGCTTGGCCTTCAGCGCCGAAAGAAGCGGCGCGTCCTCTTCGGCAACCATGGTGCGGATGGCGACCCTGGGCGCGGGGGCGCTGTCCTTGCGCAGCATCACCCGCACCTCGCCCTTCAGCACCGGGCGGGCGGTTTCTGTCATCCGCAGGGCACCGTGCCGCTCGGGATCGGGGCGCAGCCAGTCGCGCCCCATCATCTGCCGGAAGACACCGCTCCAGGCGGCCTTGCTGAGCGTCCGGCCAACGCCGAAGGTCGGCAGGTCGTCGTGCCGGCGTTCGCGCACCCGGTCGGTCCGCGTGCCGGTCAGGATATCGATCAGATGCCCCGCGCCGTAGCTTTCGCCGGTCCTCAGGACCGCCGACAGGGCCATCCGCGCCGGATCTGTGGCATCAAAGACCACGGCCGGACGGTCGCAAAGATCGCAATTTCCGCAGGGCGCGGGATCCTCGCCGAAATAGCGCAACAGCACCTGGCGGCGGCAGGAAATCGCCTCGGCCAGCCCCAGAAGCGCATTCAGCCGGCCATGGTCGGCCTGTTTGCGGTCGAGCGGCGCGGTGCTTTCGTCGATCTGGCTGCGGCGGTAACGGATGTCGTCGGCGCCATAGAGCGTCAGCGTCTCGGCCGGCGCGCCATCCCGGCCGGCGCGGCCGATCTCCTGGTAATAGGCCTCGATCGACTTCGGCAGGTCGGCATGGGCCACCCAGCGGATATCGGGCTTGTCGATCCCCATGCCGAAAGCCACCGTCGCGACCACGATCAGCCCGTCATCGCGCTGAAAGCGGGTTTCGACATGGCGGCGGTCGTCCGGGTCCATTCCACCATGATAGGCCATGGCCGCATGGCCGGCCTCGCGCAGCGCCTGCGCCAGCGTCTCGGTCTTGGCCCGCGTGCCGCAATAGACGATGCCGGACTGCCCCTTGCGGGCGGCGGCAAAGCGCAGGATCTGTTCGCGCGGGCCGTCCTTTGCGGCAAAGGCAAGGTGGATGTTCGGCCGGTCGAACCCCCGCAGGAAGGTTTCCGGCGGCTGGCCATCGAACAGCCGCGCCACGATCTCGGCCCGGGTCTCCTCATCCGCCGTTGCGGTGAAGGCCGCGAGCGGCACGCCCAGCGCCCGGCGCAATTCGCCGATGCGCAGGTAGTCGGGGCGGAAATCGTGGCCCCACTGGCTGACGCAATGCGCCTCGTCCACGGCGATCAGCGACACGCCGATCCGGCGCAGCAGCGCCTGCGACGATCCCAGCCGTTCCGGCGCCATGTAGAGAAGCTTGAGCCGCCCCTCGTCCAGCGCGCGGAAGACCTCCTCGGTCTCCTCGCCCGTATTGCCAGAGGTCAGCGCCCCCGCCTCTACCCCCGCCTCGCGCAGGGAGCGCACCTGGTCGCGCATCAGCGCGATCAGCGGCGAGACGACGACCGTGACCCCCTCGCGGCAAAGCGCGGGAAGCTGATAGCACAAGGATTTGCCCCCGCCCGTCGGCATGATCGCCAGCGTGTTCCGCCCCGCGGTGACGGCGGCCACGATCTCTTCCTGTCCGGGCCGAAACCCGGGAAAGCCGAAGATCCGGGACAGATAGGCAGCGGGGTCGGCCATCAATAGAAGGCAGAGATGTTGTTCATCAGCACGATGCGAATGACATAGACCGCAAGAAGCACGATCAGCGGCGCGAAGTCGATTCCCGCGGTGGCCGGAATGATCCGGCGGACCTGGGAATACAGCGGCTCAAGCATCCGGTTCAGCCCGTCCCAGATTTGGGCCACCAGCGGCTGGCGCAGGTTCAGGACCTGAAAGTTGATCAGCCAGGACAGGATCACATGCGCCAGGACGACGAACTGGACCACATTCAGGATCAGCAACAGGATCTGGAAAAGCGACGTCATGCGGGGCCTCTGCTCGATATGCCCGAGAGGTAGCCGCTGCGGGGCCAGAGGGCAAGCGGAAGCAGGGGCGGCGGGGATACCCGACGCGGGGTAACGCTTGACCTTCGCGGCAGGGCGCGGCAGGCCGAAGACAGACAGGCAGACAGGTGTCGAGGAGGCCGGACATGTATCCCTGGTTCCGCATGGTCAAGGAACTGGTCAAATACCGCAATGCGCCGCTGCATCCGCTGGATCTCCATGTCGGCCAGCACATCTGCTGGCCCTGGGACATCGACCCCTGGCTGGAACTGAACAACGGCCGCACCCTGACCCTGTACGACCTGGGCCGCATCCCGATGGCGGTCCGCACCGGGCTGCACAAGGTTGCAAAGGCCAGGGGCTGGGGTCTGGCCGTCGCCGGCGCCTCGGTACGCTACAGGAAACGGGTGAAGACCTTCGAGCGGTTCGAGATGCGCAGCCGGCTGATCGGCTGGGACAACCGCTTCGTCTACATGGACCAGACGATGTGGAAGGGCGGCGAATGCACCTCGCAGGCGCTGATCCGCTCGGCCATCACGCAGGGCGCGCGCGGCATCGTCGACCCGGCGGAACTGGCGCTGGCGCTGGGCCTGCCGGCCGAAAGCCCGCCCCTACCCGCCTGGGTGCAGGCCTGGATCGACGCCGAGGCCACCCGCCCCTGGCCGCCGCAGCAATAAGCCCCTCTGCGGTGGAAGCTGTGCTTGCGCGGGCCGCATTTTGCGGATTCACTCCGCCCCAAACAGGGGATGGGGCACATGGTCAGCGCAAGAAAACGAATCTGGGGCTGGTATTTCTTCGACTGGGCCAGCCAGCCCTACAACACGCTTCTCCTGACCTTCGTCTTCGGCCCCTATTTTGCCGAGATCGCGCGCGGCTACTACCTCGGCACCGGGCTTGATGCCGATGCCGCCGCCGCCGCGGCGCAAAGTTACTGGGGGTGGGGGCTGGCGATCGCCTCCTTCGCCATCGCGATCCTGGCCCCGATCCTGGGCGCCATCGCCGATACCACCGGGCGGCGCCTGATCTGGGTCTGGACCTTCTCGGTCTTCTACGTGGTCGGCGCCTGGGCGCTGTGGTGGGTGGCGCCCGGCGGCAGCGAGAGCATGCTGTTCTGGGGCGTCGTCTTCTTCGGACTGGGCTTCATCGGCATGGAATTCGCCACGATCTTCACCAATGCGCTGATGCCCACCCTGTCCGACCATGACGATCTGGGCGCGATTTCGGGTTCGGGCTTTGCCTTCGGCTATCTCGGCGGGCTGGTCGCGCTGGTCATCATGCTCGGGTTCATCGCCGACAATGCCGATACCGGGCTGACCTTCCTCGGGCTGACGCCGCCCTTCGGCCTCGACCCCGAGGCGCGCGAGGGCGCCCGCGCCGTCGGCCCCTTCACGGCGATCTGGTACGTGGTCTTCATGATCCCGTTCTTCCTGTGGGTGAAAGAGCCGAAGACGGCCCCGCAAGGCCTGCATCTGGGCCGCGCGATGCGCCAGCTTGGCGATCTGCTCGCCTCGCTGCGGTTCCGCCGCAGCCTCTCGGCCTATCTCGCCTCGTCGCTGTTCTACCGCGATGCGCTGAACGCGCTTTACGGCTTTGGCGGGGTCTATGCCTCGGGCGTGCTGGGTTGGTCGCTGACCCGGATCGGCGTCTTCGGCATTGTCGGCGCGGTGACGGCGATGATCGCGGCCTGGCTGGGCGGGCGGGCCGACCGGCGCTGGGGGCCAAAGCCGGTGATCTCGGTCTCGATCCTGGTGCTGATCGTCGTCTGCGTCATCATCGTCGGCATGACACGCGAATCGGTCTGGGGCCTGCCCCTCGATCCGGCCGGCAGCGCCTCTGACTGGCTGTTCTTCTTCTGCGGGGCGCTGATCGGCGCGGCCGGCGGCACCTTGCAGGCCGCAAGCCGGACGATGATGGTCCGCCATACCGACCCCGACCACGCGACCGAGGCCTTCGGCCTGTTCGCGCTGTCGGGCAAGGTGGCCAGTTTCCTGTCGCCGGCCCTGATCGCGCTGGCCACCCAGATCAGCGGATCGCAGCGCATCGGCATTTCTCCGCTGATCGGGCTGTTCCTGGTCGGGCTGCTTCTGCTACTTTGGGTCAATCCCAGAGGTGAACAGTCCCGATGATCCGTTTTCGCCTTCTTTGGCGGGCCGCACTGGCGGTCGCGCTTGCCATGCCCATGCCGGCCTCGGCCGAAAAGCTGGCGAACAAGCTGTTCGGCGCCGCCGTCGACCCCTCGGCCCAGGATGCGATGCCGATCGGTTCCTACGCCCGGGGCTGCGGCGCGGGGCTGATCGAACTGCCCGAAACCGGCCCGACCTGGCAGGCGATGCGCCTGTCGCGGCACCGCAATTTCGGCCATCCGGCGATGGTGCAGTTCCTGATGGACTTTTCGGCCCAGGCTGCGGCGATGGGCTGGGGCAAGGGGCTTTACATCGGCGACATCAGCCAGCCCCGCGGCGGGCCGATGACCAGCGGTCATGCAAGCCATCAGATCGGCCTCGACGCCGATATCTGGTGGCTGGCGCCGAACCGGCTGGACCTGTCGGTCAAGGATCGCGAGAAGATCAGCTCGATCCCGATGCGCTCGGCCGACCAGTTGCGCGTGACCTCGGCCTGGGGGCCGAAGGCGCGTGCCTTGCTGAAGACGGCCGCCTCCGATCCGCGGGTGGACCGGATCTTTGTCGCCGCGGCGATCAAGATCGAGATTTGCCAGACCGCGACCCGTGCCGACAGGAAATGGCTGCAGAAACTGCGCCCCATCGGCGGGCATGACACGCATTTCCATGTGCGACTGAAATGCCCCCGCGGCGCGCGGCTTTGCGAAACGCAGAAGCCCACGGTATCGGAACTGTCGAAGGGAGGCGACGGCTGCGACGAAACGCTGACCTGGTGGGTCACGGATTATCTGCATCCGCCGAAAGGGACCGGCAAGAAGAAACCGAAGGACGAAGATACCCCCCGCAAGAAGGGGCCTCGCGAATTCACCATGGCGGATCTTCCGGGCCAATGCAAAGACGTGCTCGCCTCGCACTGACAATCGCCCTCCTGGCGCTGGGGCTTCAGGGCGCGGCGGAATCGTCGCGGCCTGCGGGCTTTGTCGGCGCCTATGCCTGGCGGGCCGAGGATCCGCGCTTCGGCGGCTTCTCTGCGGTCGAGATCACGGACCAGGGCCGCCATGTGACCGCCCTGTCCGACCGGGGCGCCTGGACCGACGGCGCGGTCGAGCGCGATGCCGAGGGCCGGATCACCGGCGTGTCCCTGCGCCCGATGATGCTGCTGAAGGCCACCGGCGAGGCGCCGCTGAAACAGTCGCGCGCCGACAGTGAAGGGCTGGCGCTGGCGCCCGACGGCTCGGCCTATGTCTCGTTCGAGGGCGTGGCGCGCGTGCTGCATTATGCCCGGCTGGACGGCCCGGCCGTCAACCTGCCCACGCCCGAGGCGTTCCGGAAGATGCCGAGGAATGCCGCGCTGGAGGCGCTGGCGGTGGATGGTCGCGGCCTGCTTTACACCCTGCCCGAAGACACTCGCGAGACGGGCGCCGACTTTCCGGTCTGGCGCTGGGATGGCGCGGCCTGGAGCCAGCCCTTCCTTCTGCCCCGGCGCGATGAATTCCTGCCGGTCGGCGCCGATTTCGGCCCCGACGGCCGGCTCTACGTCCTGGAGCGCGCCTTCTACGGCCTCGGCGGCTTTGCCAGCCGGGTTCGCGCCTTCACCCTGTCCGCCACCGGGATCGCCGCCGAGGAAACCGTGTTGCGGACCGATCCCGGCGTGCATGACAATCTTGAGGGCCTGTCCGTCTGGGCCGATGACGACGGCACGATCCGGCTGACCATGGTCTCTGACGACAATCAGAAGTTCTACCTCCGGAACGAGATCGTCGAATATCGCCTTCCCGCGATTCCCGCGCTGCCTGGCGCAGGCGGTTGACGGCCGCCCCGGCCGGCGCTATGCCCCGCCCCGTTCCCGATGACGGGAACCAAGTCTCCGCAACCTTGTAAAAACGGAAAACAAAGAGATCATGACCCGCCTTCTGCCCGGCATCCTTGCCATGGCCGCCATCGTTGTGGCGTCGAACATCCTGGTGCAGTTTCCGATGGGCGCCTGGCTGACCTGGGGCGCCTGGAGCTATCCCTTCGCCTTTCTCGTCGGCGATCTGGTGAACCGGCTGCAGGGTCCTTCGGCCGCGCGCAAGGTGGTGATGGCGGGTTTCATCACCGGAATCGGCTGTTCTTTCATCGGCACCCAGATTCACGGCGACTTCGGCCCCCTTGTCACGCTGCGCGTCGCCCTGGGGTCGGGGCTGGCCTATCTGGTGGGCCAGATGACCGATGTCTCGGTCTTTACCCTGTTCGCCCGCGACAGGTGGTGGAAGGCGCCGCTCGTCTCAACCCTCGTGTCCTCGACGCTCGACACCGTGCTGTTCTTCTCGATCGCCTTCTCGGCCAGCCTGTCGTTTCTCGACCCGACCGGCGATGTCTCCTGGGCGGGCGAGCGGATGCCGCTGCTGGGGCTTGGGCCGGAGGTACCGTTCTGGGTCTCGCTGGCGGTGGCAGACTGGGGGGTCAAGCTCCTGATGGCACTGGTCGCGCTGATCCCGTTCCGCCTGTTCGTCGGGCGCTACATCGCCCGGACGACCTGACCGGCTGACGGGCTGGATGGGGGCGGATGTTGAATTTCCGCCACACCGCAAAAGCCCGCACAAAGCTCGCGGAAAAGGTATTGACCCACACAACATCTGTGGCAGGGTTGGTTTATCGCAACTTTTGAAAGGAGGTGATCCAGTGTCGAGAGTGATATTGGAGAGAGGTGTCGGGACAGTCAGGAGGGCGGCTTACTGAGGGCAGCCCCTCAGGCGACGCAACACTGATTGGGCCTGTCTCTAACTGGCCCATCTCCTTGGAACTCGGAAAGGGTCGCCGTTCTGGCGGCCCTTTCTCTTGTGGATTCGCCATGCTGCACGTCACCGACAGCCTTGCCATCGCCGACTGGGAACTGACCGAAAGCTTCATGCGGGCTTCGGGCCCCGGCGGGCAGAATGTCAACAAGGTCTCCACCGCCGTCGAACTGCGATTCGAGGCCGAGCGCTCTCCGCATCTGACCACGCCGGTGAAGGCGCGGCTGAAGCGGATTGCCGGGCGGAAATGGACGGCCGAGGGCGCCATCGTCGTGCAGGTGGACGATACCCGCAGCCAGGCCCGGAACCGCGACATCGCCCGCGACAGGCTGGTCGAGATGATCCGCGCGGCCCTGGTGGTGCCAAAGCGGCGAATCGCCACAAAGCCCACGCTGGGCAGCCAGCGGCGTCGACTGGCCGCCAAATCCGTGCGCGGCGAGGTGAAGCAGTTACGCAGCAAGGTGGATGGCGAGGAATGACCGAAGCGGAAGCGGCCGCCGCGCTCTGGGGCGGGCGGATCCTGCGGCCGGTGGCCGAACGTGAGAATGCGATCTTTGAACTGGCCCTGCCGGGGGGCCGGGCGGCGCTGCGGCTGCACCGGCGCGGCTATCAGCCGGATCCGGCGATCCGGTCGGAACTGTGGTGGTGTTCGGAACTGGCGGTCCGCGGCCTTGCCGTGCCGCGCCCGGTGCCGGCACCATCGGGCGACCTGCTGGCGGTGCTGCCGGGCGGACGCCGCGCCTCGGTTCTCGGCTGGTTGGAGGGCGAGGCCATGGGCAGGGCCGGGCAGCCGTTCGGACAGCCCGTGCCCCGGCTTCTCGATCTGCATCGCCGGCTGGGCGCACTGATCGCGGCCGTTCAGCGCGCCACCGTCTGCCTGGCGCTGCCGCCGGATTTCACCCGCCCCCGCTGGGACCGCGACGGATTTGTCGGCGAGGCGCCGCTCTGGGGGCGGTTCTGGGATCACCCGGCCCTCGGGCCGGCGGATCGCGCCACGCTTCTTCGCGCCCGCGCGCATCTGCGCGAGCGGCTACCGGACGACCCGCTGCTGCCCATCCATGCCGATGTGCTGCGCGAAAACGTGCTTGTGACGGGCGAGCGGCTGGCGCTGATCGACTTCGACGATTCCGGCTGGGGCCTGCCGCTCTACGATCTGGGGACCGCCCTGTCGCAAAGCGTGGACGAACCCGCCTATGCCGATCTGCGCGCGGCCCTGATGGAAGGCTATGGCTCCGCCGACACCGAAGCGGTCGAGGTCATGGTTCTGGCACGTTGCTGCGCCTCGGTGGGGTGGATGATCGGACGGGTGCCACCGGAGAGTCCCGTCACCGCCCGCTTCATCGCGCGCGCACTCGCCCGCGCCCGCGGAATCTGAGCGGCGAATCCGGTTGCAGCCCGCGGGCGGGCGGGCTAGTCAGCCATGCAACGTTTTCGCGAAAACCGGCAACATCCACGCAACGATCCGGAATGTCAGACTCCTCTCCCGGCAATCAGAACAAGTGGAAGACGCTCGACAAGGATCTCGGTCGGATCCTGATGCTCGAGCAGGCCGGCACCGTGATCGCCCGGCCCGTGGTGGCCATAGGTATTGCGCTGGCCTTCATCGTCCTCTGCGCGCTTGGTGCCGCCGCCTTTGTCGGCGTGGGCCATGGAACCCTCATCATCATCGCGGCGGCGGCCTTCGGCGCCTATATGGCCCTGAACATCGGCGCCAACGACGTGGCCAACAACATGGGTCCGGCGGTCGGCGCCAATGCGCTGACCATGGGCGGCGCGCTGGTCATCGCCGCGGTGTTCGAGACGGCGGGCAGCCTGATTGCCGGCGGCGATGTGGTGTCCACCATCTCGGGCGGCATTGTTGCGCCCTCGGCGGTGGCCGATCCCGATACCTTCGTGCGGGCGATGATGGCGGCGCTGATTGCCGCATCGCTGTGGCTGAACATGGCCACCTGGCTCGGTGCCCCGGTTTCGACCACCCACGCCATTGTCGGGGGCGTAATGGGCGCGGGAATCGTCGCCGCGGGCTTCGACGCGGTGCAATGGAGCCGGATGGGACAGATCGCCGGTTCCTGGGTGATCTCTCCGATCATGGGCGGGGTGATCGCGGCGGCCTTTCTCGCCTTCATCAAGGCGGTCATCAACGATGTGCCCGACAAGTTGGCGGCCGCGCGCCGCTGGGTGCCGGTGCTGATCGGCATCATGGCGGGATCCTTCTCGGCCTATCTGGTGATGAAGGGGCTGAAGCGGCTGATCGACGTTTCGCTGAACGAGGCACTGCTGCTGGGCCTGCTAATCGGGCTGGCGACCTGGGCCATCTTCCGCCCCATCGTCCGCCGCCAGTCGGCGGGGATGGAGAATCGCAAGCGCAGCCTGAAGCAGTTGTTCGGCGCACCGCTGATCGCCTCGGCCGCGCTTTTGTCCTTTGCCCATGGCGCGAACGACGTGGCCAATGCGGTCGGTCCGCTGGCCGCCATCGTCCATGCGGTCGAGGGCATGGGCGCCTCGGAAAAGGTCTCCATCCCGCTTTGGGTGATGCTGATCGGTGCCTTCGGCATTTCCTTCGGCCTTCTTCTGTTCGGGCCGAAGCTGATCCGCATGGTCGGGCAGGAGATCACCCGGCTGAACGCCATGCGTGCCTGGTGCGTGGCGCTGTCGGCGGCCATCACGGTCATCGTGGCCTCGGGGCTGGGGCTGCCGGTTTCTTCCACGCATATCGCGGTGGGAGGCGTGTTCGGCGTCGGGTTCTACCGCGAATGGGAGGCCGAGCGCCGCTCCCGCCGGCTGGACCGGCAGAAGGGCAAGCCGGTCAGCGGCGAAGAACGCGCGCGGCGCAAGCTGGTGCGGCGCACCCATGCGCTGGGGATAGCCGCCGCCTGGGTCATCACCGTGCCGCTGACCGCGCTGCTGTCGGCCGCAATTTACTGGGGGCTGGGCCTGCTGTTCTGAGGGTCAGACCTCGACCGCCCGCGCCACCTGCTGGCCGACACCGAAGACCCGCTTGTAGCGCTCGATCTGGTCGGCGGGGCCCATGGCCTTGTTGGGATTGTCCGACAGTTTCACCGTTGGGTGCCCGTTCGCCGACACCGCCTTGCACACCAGACTGAACGGCGCCAGCGCATCGCCCGGAACGAGGCCACGGAAATCGTTGGTCAGATTGGTGCCCCAGCCGAAGGATACCTTCACCCGGCCGTTGAAGCGGGCGTAAAGCATCTCGATCGTGTCGACATCCAGCCCGTCCGAGAAGATCACCAGCTTCTGGCGTGGATCCTCGCCGCGTTCCTGCCACCAGCGGATCGCCAGTTCGGTCGAGGCAACGGGGTCGCCGGAATCGATGCGGATGCCGGTCCAACTCGCCAGCCAGTCCGGGGCGTTCCGCAGGAAACCTTCGGTGCCGAAGGTGTCGGGCAGGATGACGCGCAGGTTGCCATCGTGTTCTTCGTGCCAATCGGCCAGAACCTGATAGGGCGCCTGCGCCAGTTCGGCATCGGTCCGGGCCAGCGCGGCATAGACCATCGGCAGTTCATGGGCATTGGTGCCGATCGCCTCGATGTCGCTCGTCATGGCGATCAGGCAGTTCGAGGTGCCGGTGAACCGCTCGCCCAGCCCCTCGCGCATGGCCTGCACGCACCAGTCCTGCCAGAGGAAACTGTGGCGCCGCCGGGTGCCGAAATCGGCGATCTTCAGATCTGCAATCGCCTGCAGCCGCTCGATCTTCTCCCACAGCCGCGTCATGCCGCGGGCATAAAGCACCTGCAGTTCAAACTTGCGCATGTCCTTCAGCACCGCGCGGGAGCGCAATTCCATGATCACCGCCAGCGCTGGGATTTCCCACAGCATCACCTCAGGCCATTTGCCCTCGAAGGTCAGTTCATACTGGCCGTCACGCTTTTCCAGATGATAGGGCGGCAGATGCAGCGCCTCGAACCATTCCATGAAATCGGGGCGGAACATCTGGCGCTTGCCATAGAAGGTGTTGCCGCGCAGCCAGGTGCTTTCACCGCGCCGGAGCGACAGGCTGCGCACATGGTCGAGCTGCTCGCGCAGTTCGCCCTCGTCGATCAGATCGGCCAGCCGTATCCGGGTGGTGCGGTTGATCAGGCTGAAGACGACATTGGTATCCGGCCGGTTGCGAAAGATCGACTGGCACATCAGCAGCTTGTAAAAATCGGTGTCGATCAGCGAACGCACGATCGGGTCGATCTTCCAGTTGTGATTGTGAACGCGGGTGGCGATATCGACCATTCGGCTTCTCCAGGGGCGGATAAGCCGTTAAATCAACCCGCGCCCGCCCTGTCCAGCGCCGGCGCGACGAAACCCGGGCGTGGGCGTTCCGCCACCCGCCGGCCCGGCCCGGCGCCGCGTTCCAGCCATCGCAGGCCGCGGCCAAGAATTTCCCGGGGCAGCCGAAGCCGGCGGAACGCCAGACTTATTTGCGCAGGCGGCGATTCAGGGGGCTGCAAAATCCGGGGCCAGGGTTTACCTCAGGAAGGAACCAGAAACGGAGACCGACCGATGAGCGTTCGCATCAACGACATTGCCCCCGATTTCACCGCCTCCTCGACCGCGGGCGAGATCCGCTTTCACGACTGGCTGGGTGACAACTACGGCATCATCTTCAGCCACCCGCGCGATTTCACGCCGGTCTGCACCACCGAATTCGCAGCCGTCGCGCAGCTGGCGCCGGAATGGAAGAAACGCAACACCAAGGTGATCGGCGTTTCGGTCGATTCGGTGGGCGACCATGACAAGTGGAAGCGCGATATCGAGGCCTTCGGCGGCAAGCCGGCCGATTTCCCGATCATCGACGACACCAGCCTGACGGTGGCCAAGGCCTATGACATGCTGCCCGCGGAATATTACCTGCCGACCGAGGGCCGCGCACCAGCCCATACGGCGACGGTGCGGACGGTCTATATCATCGGGCCTGACAAGAAGGTGCGGCTGACGATGACCTATCCGATGTCGGTGGGCCGGAATTTCGCCGAGATCCTGCGGGCGCTGGATGCGGTACAGGCAACCGATGGCGTGCCTGTGGCGACGCCCGCGAACTGGGTGCCGGGTCAGGACGTGATCGTCGCGCTGTCGCTGAACGATGCCCAGGCCAAGGAGCGTTTCGGCGAGCTTGACATCCGCCTGCCCTATCTGCGCTTCGCCAAGCGCCCGGTCTGAAACCGGAGAGGCCGGGCGCGCGCCATGCGCCGCCCGGCCCCATCTTCACATCCGTTTCGCGTCGTCACGCCCTCGCGGTGACGAGAAGGGCACGCTGCACGGCCGGGCGGGCCAGAAAACGGTCGAGATAGGCGCGGACATTCGGCAGCGCCTGCCAGCCCACCAGATCGGCAGCCTTGTAATTGTCGCGCAGCGACCGCAGCCAGGGCGCGATCGCCATGTCGGCGATGCTGTATTCGCCGGCAATCCATTCGCGACCCTCCAGCGCGCCCTCCAGCACCTTCAGAAGCCGCTCGGCCTCGGCGCGGTAGCGTTCCTTCGGGCGCGGATCTGCAATCTCCTTGCCGGCGAAATGGTGGAAATAGCCAAGCTGTCCGAACATCGGCCCGATCCCGCCCATCTGGAACATCAGCCATTGCAGCACCTCCCAGCGATGAGCGGCGGGCAGGAATTTTCCGGTCTTCTCGGCCAGATACACCAGGATCGCGCCACTTTCGAACAGGATCACCATTTCGCCGCCCGGCCCGTGGGGGTCGAGGATCGCCGGAATCTTGTTGTTGGGGTTCACGCTCAGGAATTCGGGCGTGAACTGATCGTCCCGCCCGATGTCGACAAGATGGGCGTCATAGGGCAGCCCCGTCTCCTCCAGCATCGTCGCGACCTTGATTCCGTTGGGCGTGTTCAACGAATAAAGCTGGATCGCGTCAGGGTTCTGCGGCGGCCAGCGACGGGTGACGGGATGCTCGGCAAGCGTGGTCATGCGGATCTCCTTCGGTTTCCTGTTCGCTGATACGGTAAAATTCCCCATACGAAACATGAAAACTCTGTGCAATATTTCGCCGGCGCATGTGCGCGCGATGCCCGACCACGGCGGTCCGGTACATACGGGAACGACAGCATGATAAAAGAATTCAAGGACTTCATCGCCCGCGGCAATGTGATGGACCTCGCGGTCGGTATCATCATCGGTGCGGCCTTCACCGCCATCGTGAACTCGCTTGTCAGCGACCTGATCAACCCCATCATCGGCCTGATCCTCGGCGGGGTCGATTTCAGCAACATGTATCTCGTTCTGAAGGGCACGGTTCCCGAAGGTGCCAGCCTGCAGACGGCACGCGATTCCGGCGCGGCGATCTTCGCCTATGGCTCGTTCATCACCGCGGTGATCAACTTCCTGATCATCGCCTGGGTGGTGTTCCTGCTGGTCAAGGCGATGAACCGCCTGCGCGACGCCGCGGTGAAGAAGCCGGCGCCGGCCGCACCAGCCGCCCCCGCGGCGCCGACCGAGGTCGAGGTGCTGCAGCAGATCCTGGTCGAGCTGAAGAAAGCCTGATCCGCTCGGGACGGTCGGCCCGCCGCAATGCGAACGCGCGGCGGGCCACCGGCTGTCAGAGTGTCAGCGCTTCGGCCGCCGGAATCGTCGGCAGGCCCAGCGCCGCGCCGACGGCCGCATAGGTCAGCTTGCCGGCATGGACGTTCAGCCCGTTCAGCAGGTTCGCATCCTCGGCGCAGGCGCGCTTCCAGCCCTTGTCGGCCAGCGCCAGCAGGAAGGGCAGCGTCGCATTGCCCAGCGCCCGGGTCGAAGTCTGCGACACCGCACCCGGCATGTTGGCGACGCAATAATGCATGATCCCGTCCACCTCGTAGATCGGATCCTGATGCGTCGTCGGGCGCGAGGTCTCGAAACAGCCGCCCTGGTCGATTGCAACATCGACCAGCGCCGCACCTGGTTTCATTATTCCCAGTTGCGCCCGCGTCACCAGCTTGGGCGCGGCCGCCCCCGGCACCAGGACCGCGCCGATCACCATGTCGGTATCGGGCAGCAGTTCCGCGATGGCGCCGCCCGTCGCATATTGCGTGGTCAGCCGGCCCATGAAGATGTCGTCAAGATAGCTCAGCCGCGGCAGCGAACGGTCCAGCACGGTGACATTCGCCCCCATGCCGGCGGCGACCCGCGCGGCGGCCGCACCGACCACGCCGCCCCCGATGATCATGACATTCGCCGGCCGCACCCCCGGCACCCCGCCCAGCAGCACGCCGCGCCCGCCGTTCGCCTTCTGCAGCGTCCAGGCGCCGACCTGCGGCGCAAGGCGGCCGGCCACCTCGGACATCGGCGCCAGCAGCGGCAGGCCGCCGCGGTTGTCCGTCACCGTCTCATAGGCGATGCAGGTCGCGCCCGAGGCGAGAAGGTCACGGGTCTGTTCCGGATCGGGCGCCAGATGCAGATAGGTGAACAGGACCTGACCGGGGCGCAGCTTCTTGCGCTCGCCGGCCTGCGGCTCCTTCACCTTCACGATCATGTCGGCAGCGGCGAAAACCTCGTCGGCCGAAGCGGCGATCACCGCCCCCGCCGCGCGATAATCGTCATCCGAGAATCCCGCACCCAATCCGGCCGCGGTCTCGATCAATACCTCGTGGCCATGGGCCACGGCCTCGCGCGCCGCATCCGGCGTCATGCCGACGCGGAACTCCTGCGGCTTGATTTCCCTGGGGCAACCGATCTTCATTTTTCAACCCTCCCGACCGCCCCGGACAGGGCGGCTCTGTGTGCGCAGCATCTCGCGATTTCGGCCGCATTGGTTGCGCTTCTTGCTGCAACCACATCGAATCCATGATAGAATCTTCGAAGAAATCCGAAAATCGCCGAAGAAATCTTCATGGACCTTCAACTTGACGCAATCGACCTGCGGATTCTTGGCCTGTTGCAGAAGGAAGGTCGCATCACCAATGCCGAATTGTCGGAACGGGTGAACCTTTCCGCCTCGGCCTGCCACCGCCGGGTCCAGCGGCTGGAAGACGAAGGCGTGATCGCCGCCTATGTCGCGCTGCTCGATGCCCGGCTGATGGGCCGGCCGACCGTGGTCTTCGTCGAGATCACGCTGGAAACCCAGTCCGAGGAAACGCTCGACGCCTTCGAGCGCGAGGTCGCGCGCGTGCCGGACCTGCTCGAATGCCATCTGACCAGCGGCACGGCGGATTACCTGTTGAAGATCCTCGCACATGACACCGAGGATTTCGCCCGCATCCACCGCCGCTTTCTCAGCCGGCTGCCGGGCGTGGCCAAGGTGCAGTCGAGCTTTTCGCTGCGCACCGTCGTGCAGACCACCGCGCTGACGCTCTGACGCCCCGGAACGCGTGGCGGCCATCTGCCCTTGACCTTTGGCCGCGGTTGGACGAACTCTCGGCCGTGCGGGGCGGGGGATCGGAATGACATCGGGCCGGATCGTGGCGGACTGGATTGCTGCCGACTGGGGCACGTCGAACCTGCGTGTCTGGGCGATGGCCGCCGATGGCACCCCACGCGCCGAGGCCGGTTCAGACGAGGGGATGGGCCGGCTTGCCCCGGGGGAATTCGAGCCCGCGCTCCTGCGGCTGATCGCGTCCTGGCTGGACGGGCGGCGGCGGATCCCGGTCATCGCCTGCGGCATGGTTGGCGCCCGGCAGGGCTGGATCGAGGCGCGCTACCGCGCCGTGCCGTGCACCGCCGTCGATGCGGCCGCCATGATCGCGGCGCCCATCCAGGATCCGCAGATTTCCGTTCGCATCGCACCCGGCCTGTCGCAGGCGCAGCCACCCGACGTGATGCGGGGCGAGGAAACCCAGATCGCGGGCGCGCTCGCGCTCAACCCCGGGTTCGACGGCGTGCTCTGCCTGCCGGGCACCCACTGCAAATGGGTGCATGTCAGCGCGGGCGAGGTCGTCAGCTTCCAGACCTTCATGACCGGCGAGCTGTTCGACCTGATCGCCCGCCAGTCGGTCCTTCGGCACGGGATGCAGGACGACGGCGAAGGGCGTGACGACGATGCCTTCGACGCCGCCGTGGCCGACACGCTGTCGCGGCCCGAGAAGATCGGCACCCGGCTGTTCGCGCTGCGTGCCGAGGCGCTGCTGACCGGGCTTGCCCCGGCCACGGCGCGGGCGCGGCTGTCGGGCCTGCTGATCGGCATGGAACTGGCCGCCGCGCGGCCCTACTGGCTGGGCCAGCCCGTTGCGCTGATCGGCTCTCCCCGCCTGTCTGCCGCCTATTCCCGCGCACTGGCCGCACAGGGGGTGCGGGCACTGATTCTCGACGGCACCGCCTGCACCCTGGCGGGGCTGACCTCGCTTTACCGGCAGGAGGCCGCAAGATGACCCATCGTCCGCTGATCGCCATTCTTCGCGGGATCACCCCGCCCGACGCCCTGCCGGTGGCCAAGGCGCTGATCGCCGCGGGGATCACCCGCATCGAGGTGCCGCTGAACTCGCCCGAGCCGCTGGTCTCGATCACCGCGATGGCCCGGGCCTTTGGCGATGAGGCGCAGATCGGCGCGGGCACCGTCCTGACCGTCGACGAGGTGCATGACGTATACGCCGCCGGGGGCACGCTGATCGTCTCGCCCAATGCCGATATCGAGGTGATCGCGGCGACACGCTGGCTGGGCATGGAAAGCTGGCCCGGCGTGATGACGCCGAGCGAATGCTTCGCCGCGCTCAAGGCCGGGGCGACGGGGCTGAAGCTGTTTCCCGGCAGCCTGATCGGCCCCGACGGGCTGAAGGCCATGCGCGCCGTGCTGCCGAAGACCTGCCCCGTCTATGCCGTAGGCGGGGCGGGGCCGGCGAATTTTGCGCAGTGGCGGGCAGCAGGGGCGGATGGCTTCGGGATCGGCACGGCGATCTACACGCCGGGTCTTACCGCGGCCGAAGCGGGCGCGCGGGCGCGCGCCATGGTCGCAGCCTGGGACAGCGTGGCATGATTTTCGACCCACGGCCGTGCGACCTGGGCGAGGGCGCGGTCTGGCATCCCGGCCGGGGCCGGCTTTACTGGTTCGACATTCTGAACCGCCGGCTTCTGTCGCGCGGCGACAGCGGGGCGCAGGGCTTCGAGTTTCCCGAGATGGTCTCGGCACTGGGCAGGGTTTCGGATGACGAGGCAGTGGTGGCCGCGGAATCCGGCCTTTTGCGGGTGAACCTGAACGACGGGACCTTCACGCCGTTGCACGCGGTGGCGGCGGGTCAACCGGCCACCCGGTCGAACGACGGCAGGGCAGACCGGCAGGGCGGGTTCTGGTGGGGCACGATGGGCCGGCGCGGCGGGGCCGATCCCGGCCTTGGCGCGATCTTTCGTTATTTCCGCGGCGAGGTGCGGCGGCTTTTCACCGGCCTGACGATTCCGAATGCGATCTGTTTTGCCGCGGATGGCCGCAGCGCCTGTTTTGCCGATACCGCGCCCGCGAAGGTCTGGCGGGTGACGCTTGACGCGGCGGGCTGGCCGCTGGGCGAGCCGGACCTCTACCTCGACCTCGCGGCCGAGGGGTTGAATCCGGATGGCGCGGTGATCGGTGCGGACGGGCTGTTCTGGAACGCACAATGGGGCGCATCGCGGGTGGCGGCCTATGCGCCGGACGGAACGCTGGCAAGGACGGTTGCGGTCCCGGTGCCGCAAGCCTCGTGCCCGGCCTTCGGCGGCGCCGATCTTTCGGTGCTGTATGTCACCACCGCGCGCGAGGGGATGAATGACGCGGCGCTGGCGGCCTGGCCCCGGTCAGGCCAGACCTTCGCCATTCCCGGCGCCGGCCGCGGCCTGCCCGAGCCGCTGGTCGTGCTCTGACCGGCCGGCCTGCGACCGGGATCAGCCGTCCAGCGTCAGGAAAACCACGGCATTCGGACCCAGCGTCAGCACGCCCTCATCCAGCGCGGCATTCTGCACCGGGCCGATCGGGCGGGCAGCCGCCTCGAACGCAAGGGCGACCGTGGTGGCAGAAAGGTTGAAGAGGCATAGCAGCGCGCCCTCACCCGCACCGCGCTGGAAGGCAAGCACCGGATCGGGCGTATCGAGAAAGGTGCTGCGTCCCGCCCGCAGCGCGGGCGTGGCCCGGCGGAAGGCCAGCATTGCGCGGTAGAATTCCAGCACCGACCCCGGCCGGCCCGTCTGGGCGGCAACGTTGCGGGCCAGTTGCGGCGGCTTGATCGGCAGCCAGGGCGTGCCCGTCGTGAAGCCGCCGCGAGGGGAGCCGTCCCAGACCATCGGCGTCCGCGTGTTGTCGCGGCCGACCGGCGCCGGCCAGAAGGCGATGCCCTGCGGGTCGGTCAGTTCGTCGAAACCAAGTTCGGTATCGGTCTGGCCAAGCTCTTCGCCCTGCCAGAGGCAGATCGACCCTTCGAAGGACAACAGCAACGCGCCCGCCTGCTTCGCCAGCGTCCCGGCATCCGCGCCATGCGCCAGCCAGCGTGTCACCTGCCGCGGCACATCGTGGTTGCCAAAGGCCCACATCGGCCAGCCCTGCGGCGCGCCCCGGAAGAACCCTTCGATCCTGTTGCGAAAGAAGGCCGGCGCATAGTCGCGGCCCAGCATCTCGAAACTGTAGCACTGGTGCAGCCGGCCGGGGGCGGAATAGGCGCCCATCATCTCGATGGCGTGGTGGCTGTCGCCCACCTCTCCGACCGAGGCGGCACCATATTCGTCCAGCAGCATGCGCACCCGCGCCAGCCAGTCCAGGTTTTCGGGCCGGTTCTTGTCGAACAGATGGTACTGCATGCCGTAGGGATTGCTTTCCGGCTCTTCCCTCTCGACAAAATCGGCCGGATTGTCGCGCAGTTTCCGGTCATGGAAGAAGTAGTTGACCGTATCGAAGCGGAAGCCGTCGACGCCGCGGTCCAGCCAGAAACGCAGCACCGACAGCGCCCAGTCCTGCACCTGCGGGTTGTGGTAGTTGAAATCCGGCTGCTCGGCCAGAAAGTTGTGCAGGTAATATTGTCGGCGCCGCGCGTCCCAGGTCCAGGCGCTGCCGCCGAAGACCGACAGCCAGTTGTTGGGCGGGCTGCCATCGTGATGCGGATCGGCCCAGACATACCAGTCGGCCCGCGGACCCGTGCGGCTTGCCCGGCTTTCGGCAAAGAACGGGTGGCGGTCCGAGGAATGCGACAGCACCTGGTCGATGATGACCTTCAGCCCCAGATCATGCGCCCGCGCGACCAGCGCGTCGAAATCCGCGAGCGTCCCGAAGACCGGATCGACGTCGGTGTAATCGGAGACATCATAGCCCATGTCCCGCATCGGGCTGCGAAAGAACGGCGACAGCCAGACCGCATCCACGCCGAGGTCGGCAAGATAGGGCAGTCGCTTGACCAGCCCCGGCAGATCGCCCACGCCGTCGCCGTTCGAATCCTGAAAGCTGCGCGGATAGACCTGATAGGTGACGGCACCCTTCCACCAGTCGCTCATGCCCGTCCCCGGAGGCACGCCCGGGCCGGAAAGGCCCGCGCATTGATCTGTGTTCCGGGCATCGGCCTCTCCTGTCCTGGCTGCCACCCCGCCGCACGGGGCCTGCATCGCGGGATCAAAGCGCAGCAACGGGTAAGGTTTCAAGGGGCGGATTCATGGTTGTGGCCGATCTGCATCGCAAAGTGACCTGCATGCCCGCCGCCCGAAACCGGCAAGAACCCGTGCCACGGTATCGCCTGTCGGAACGGGCCGCGGATCCGGCCTCCGCCGGTCTATTCCTGCGCTGCCTTCCGGCCCGGCAGCCGCACCGCCCCGTGCTCGAAATCGTCGACAAAGGTAAACACGACCGGGATGACGACGAGGCTGAGGAAGGTCGAGGTGATCAGGCCGCCGATCACCACCACACCCATCGGCTGGCGAAAGCTCGGGTCACCGGAGACCAGGCTCAGCGCTGCCGGGGCCATGCCACCGGCCATGGCCAGCGTGGTCATGACAATGGGCCGGGCGCGCTTGTGGCAGGCATCGACCAGCGCGTCAAAGCGGCTCATCCCGTTGCGCCGGGCAGTGATGGCGTATTCGACCAGCAGGATCGAGTTTTTCGATACGATCCCCATCAGCAGCAGCAGACCGATCACGGCCGGCATCGAGAAACTGGTCCCCGACAGCACCAGAGGCAGCAGCGCACCGCCCAGCGCGAGAGGCAGCGCCATCAGGATCGTCACCGGCTGAAGGAAATCGTGAAACAGCAGCACCAGCACGGCATAGATGCAGAAGATGCCGATGGCCATCGCGGTGGCGAAGGAGCTAAACAGCTCCGACTGCCGTTTCAGGTCGCCCTGCTCGACATCCGAGACCCCGGCGGGCAGGTTGATATAGGCATCAAGCGTCTTCACCTCGGCCATCACGTCCGACAGGTTGCGCCCGTTCAGTTCCACCGTGATCGAGACATTGCGGCTGCGGTCCAGCCGGGTGATCTCGCTCGGGGCGGAACCCATTCCGATCTCGGCGATGGCGCCCAGCGCGACATTGCCCGCAGAGCCCGCCACCGGGATCAGCGCGATCCTGTCCAGCGAGGCGCGGCTGGAATCGTCCAGCATGACGCGGATCGGCACCTGCCGTTCCGGCAGGTTCAGCTTTGACAGCGCGGAATCGTAGGCCCCGGCGGTGGCGATGCGGATCGCGTCGGAGATCGCCCGCGAGGTCACGCCCATCGAGGCGGCACGGGCGAGGTCGGGGGTGATGACGATCTCGGGGCTTTGCATCGCTGCCGAGGAGGTGACATTGCCGATGCCCTGCACCTTGCCGCGGATTTCGGATTCCAGCCGTGTGGCTGCGTCTTCCAGCACGGCGGAATCGTCGCCCGCCAACGTCACCTGCAATTCGGTGCCATTGCCGCCGGTGCCGACCTCGATCCGCACGCCCGGCACCTCTGCCAGTGCCTGGCGCAACCCGCTTTCGATCTCGGATTGCCCGACATCGCGGTCGTCGATGGGCGTCAGATTGACGACCAGCGTTGCCGAGTTGGCGGAATCCGAAGGCGCGCCACCCATCCCTCCGGTCGAGGCCGTGCCGGTGGCAAGAAAGATCCCGGTGACATGGGGCACGTCGCGGATCGCCTCGACCGCGGCGCGGGCCGCAGTGTCGGTTTCCTCGATCAGTGTGCCGGGTGCTGCGGTGACGACGACCCGGGTCTGGCTGTCGTCCGAGGCCGGAAAAAACCCGGTCGACATCTGGCTGACCACCAGGCCGGTGGCGGCCAGGAAGGCGATCACGCCCAGCACCGGAATCCAGCGCCGCCGCAACATCAGCTTTACCAGCGCCATATAACGCCGCATCAGCCAGCCGTCGGGCCGCTCGACATGGGCCGAGGTCTTTAGCATATAGGCCGCCATCATCGGCGTGATCAGCCGCGCCACCAGCAGCGAGAACAGTACCGAGACCGAAGCGGTGATGCCGAACTGCTTGAAGATGATCCCCGGAATCCCGCCCATGAAGGCGGTCGGCAGAAAGACCGCGACCAGCGAGAAGGTGGTGGCGATCACCGCTAGCCCGATCTCGTCCGCGGCCTCCATCGCTGCGTCATAGGCGGTCTTGCCCATCTGCAGATGCCGCTCGATGTTCTCGACCTCGACGATGGCGTCATCGACCAGGATGCCGACGACCAGCGACAGCGCCAGCAAGGTGACGGTGTTCAGCGTATAGCCCATCAGATCCATCACCAAGAAAGTGGGAATGATCGACAAGGGCAACGCGACGGCGGCGATGAAAGTCGCGCGCCAGTCGCGCAGGAACAGGAATACCACGATGACGGCGATGATTGCCCCTTCGTAGAGCATATGCATCGAGGCTTCGTAGTTTTCGACCGTGGCGCGGATGGTGTTGTAGGCTTCCTGCAGCGCGACCTCGGGATGGGTCGCGCCGAACCCCGTCATCGCCGCGCGGATGCCGTCGGTGACGGCCACATCGGAAAAGCCCTTGGACCGCTTGACCTGCAACGCGATCACCGGCTCGCCGTTCAGCCAGGCCAGTGACGAGCGGTCGGCATGGGTGTCGGTGACGGTCCCCAGCTCGTCCAGCCGTACCCAGCCGCCGTTCGGCAGCGGGATCGGCGTGGCGCGCAGATCCTCGACCGAGGCGGCGGCGGCCAGAACCCGCAGGGACTGGCTTTCGCCGCCCACCCTGCCCTTGCCGCCGGACAGGTCGCGCTGCACATCGTCCAGCTGCGCGTTCACATCCGCGGCAGTCAACCCCAGGCCGGACATCAGGTCGGCGCTCAACTGGACGCTGATCTCGCGGTCGACGCCGCCCAGCCGGCTGACCTCGCCCACGCCATCGACCGCCATCAGCACCCGTTCGATGTCGTTGTCGATCAGCCAGCTCAACTCGGCCTCGTCCAGCCGGTCGGAACTGACGACATAGGTGATCAGGGGCGAGCCGTTCAGGTCGGATTTGTTGACGGTTGGCGCGTTCATCCCCGACGGCAGGTCGGATTGCACCTGATCGACGGCACTCGACACTTCGTCCAGCGCGACCTGCGCGTCCTTGCCGACCTCGAAGGCGACATTGATCGACACCGATCCGTCGGTAATCGTCGTCGTCACGGAATCAAGCAGCGCCAGCCCGGTCAGCTTTTCCTCGATCTTGCGCGCGACCTCGGTTTCCAACTGTGCCGCGGCGGCGCCGTCGAGACTGGCCGAGATGCTGATCGTCGGCATGTCCATATCGGGAAAGTTCTGCACGTCCAGCCGGTTGAAGCTCATCAGCCCGAGGACCGTCAGCATCAGAAACGCAAGGATCGGCGGTACCGGATTGCGGATCGCCCAGGAGGAAAAGTTCATTCCGCCGCCTCCACGACCCGGACCACAGACCCTTCGTTGAGAAAAGCGCCGCCGGACTGCACCACCCGTTCGTCGCCGGTCAGGCCCGCAGTGATCTCGACCCGGTCACCGATCCGCCGCCCGGTCTCCACCCGCTTGCGGGTGACCTTTGCGAGGTCCGAGCCTTCGTCCAGCGCAAAGACATAGGTAAAGCCGTCCCGCATCGAGGTGGCGGTGGCCGGCACGGTCAGCGCCTCGCGCTGGCCCAGGTCAAAACGGCCGGTGATCATGATGCCGGTTGGCGGCATCGGTGCGCCCTCGGGCGGGGTCAGCGCGACATAGACCACCACGCGGCCGGTGGTTTCCGAACTGGTTGGCGCGATCAACCGCACCTCGCCCGGCACTTCGGTGTCGTCGGGGGCCGGGATCGCGGCCTTGCCGCCCACCATGACCTGGGGCAGGAACCGCAGCGGCACCTCGGCCTGCCATTCGATGCGGTTCTGCCGGATCAGCCGGAAGAGCTCCGTCCCGGTCGCCACCACCGTTCCCATCGCGGCCGAGCGCGATGAGATCACCCCGTCGTCGGGTGCCCGGATCCGGGTACGGTCGAGATCCAGCCGGGAACTCGCCAGCGCTGCCCGGGCCGAGGCGAGATCGGCCTCGGCCTTGCGCTCGATCACGAAATATTCGCTGGCCTGCTGCTCGGAGAGTGCCCCGGATTGCCCCGATGTCAGGCGGCGGGCGCGGTCGGCATCGGCCCTGGCCTGATCCAGCGCGGCCTCGGCCGACAGCACCGTGGCCTCCTGCTGCACGATGGTGTTCTGCAAGGTCTCGGTGGAAAGCTGGGCGAGGATGTCGCCCTTCTTCACCACCGAACCCACGTCGACATTGACCGTCTCGATCCGCTGCCCGGCGATTTCCGCCGCAATCACCGCCTCGTGCCAGGCCTCAAGCCGGCCGTTCGTCTCCAGCGTCACCGGCCACATCAGCCGCTGCGGCGGCGCCAGTTCGACGCTGAGCGCGGCGCTGGTTTCGGCGGCGGCCTCCTGCGCGCGGGCGGCGGGCGGCAGCACGCCCGCCAGCAGAATTGTCGCGATCGTTGCCAGTGATTTCATTGCTGCCTCCATCATTCCGTCGTCGGGCGGGTCCAGCCGCCGCCTGCCGCCTTGTAAAGCGCGATCCACTGCCGCACCTCCGTCGCGCGCTGCTGCACCTCGGTGATCTGGGCGGTTTGCAGGCTGCGGCGGGCATCTTCGCGGTTCAGAAGCGTATCGCCGCCGGCCTGCCAGTTTTCATCGACCGAGGTGAAATAGGCCCGATAGCCCGCCACCGCGCTGCCTGCGCTGGCACCGTTCTTCCGCGCCGCGTGCAACCGGGTCAGCGCGCCCTCGATCTCGGCCACGGCCGACAGCACGGTCTTGCGCCAGGTCTCGCCGGCCGTGATCGCATCGGCATTGGCGCTGCGCAGGCTGGCCTGACGTGCGCCGCCGTCAAGGATCGGCAGCGACAGCGCCGGGCCGAAGGACCAGCTTGTCGGATCGGCCAGCGACACCGCACCAGAGAGCGACAACGAGGGGAAAAGGTCGGCCTGTGCCGCCCCCATCGTCTTCATCGCGCTGGCGAAGGCCAGTTCCGCCTCGATCACATCGGGCCGCTGGCGCAGGGCCTCGGCCGGGATCGCGGAGATACGAAAGGTCTTCGGGGCAGGCAATCCGCCGCCTTTCGCAAGGATCGCGTCGACCTGGCCCTGTGACGCCCCCGCGCTGACCGCGAGCGTCTGCGCGATCACCCGGCAATCGGCGCGTTGGGTTTCCAGCGAGATCTCCGTGGTCGCGGCACTGGCATCGGCCAGCGCGCGGTCGCTGTCAGGCGACAGGCCCGCCGAGGCAAGCGCACGGGTTGCGTTACGGGTTTCCTTCTGCGAGGCCACGGACTGGCGATAGATCGCCTCGATCATCCGGCACGCCCGGTACTGCACGTAGTAATCCGCCACCTCGGCCGACAGGCTGGTATAGGATCCGGCGAAGGCAACCTCTTCGGCCGCTGCCGACAGGCGTGAGGCATCGGCGGTCTGGCGGACACGCCCGAACAGGTCGATCTCCCATGACGCATCGAGAGAGGTATTGTCCGTGCGCTGCGTGGAGGCGCCATCGTTCCCTGGCGACGGTATGGGCCGCGCTGCCCGTCAAATCCGGAAACAGATCTGCCGTGCCTTGCCCTGCCGCCGCCCTGGCCTTCATTACACTTGCCGCGGCGGAACGCAGATCGGGGCTGCTTTCGCGGGCCAATGCCAGAAGCGCATTCAGTTGGGCGTCGTTGAACTGCGCCCACCATCCCGTGTCGATGGCCTTGCCGGCCTGGCGCGCGCCCGCGGCAAAACGGGCGGAAACCACCTGTTTCGGTGCGGGCTGCACGATTGCGGCAGAACAGGCGGCCAGCGCAAGGATCGCCCCGAGGCCGATCAGGGAACGCATGGAAACTCTCCGGAGCATGTCGCGCCCTTATTGCCCCGCGCCTTTGTTAAGATGTGTAAAGCGACCGCAAAGAAAGGTAATTTTCGCCAAACCGCCAGCGGGCGGCGCTATGACGGGACCGCGCAGGGAGAAAGGCCATGACCTCGGTTCTGCTGATTGACGACGATACCGCGCTTGCCGAACTCCTGGCCGAATATCTGGGGCAGGAGGGGTTCGCCGTCACCCATCTTGCCGACGGCCGCCGCTGCCTTGGCGCCATCATCGAGGCGCGGGCCGAGATCGTGGTGCTGGACATCATGATGCCCGGCATCAGCGGGATCGAGGTGCTGCGCCGCATCCGCCGCGAAAGCAGCGTGCCGGTGCTGATGCTGACCGCGCGGGGCGACGAGGTGGACCGGATCGCCGGCCTCGATCTGGGCGCCGACGACTACCTGACCAAGCCAGGTTCGCCGGGCGAACTCGCCGCGCGGCTGCGCGCGATCCTGCGCCGGCTGGGGGCGAGAGGTCCGGCAAATGCCGCCGCGGTAAAGTTCGGTGCCCTGGAGATCGACAGTTCCAGCCGGCGCGCCCGCTGGAATGGCGCCATGCTGGGCCTGACCGGGGCCGAGTTCAACCTGCTGGAGGTGCTCTGCGCCCATGCCGGCCGCGTGATCTCGCGGCAGGATTTGTCGGAACAGGGGCTGGGGCGGCCGCTGGCCCCCTATGACCGTTCCGTCGATGTGCATGTCTCGGCGATCCGCCAGAAGATGGCGGCCGTGACCGATGCGCCGCCCGCCATTCTCAGCATCCGCGGCCAAGGTTATCAACTGGTCCTCCCATGAGACAGATGGTCTTGCGCTTCTTTCTCTACATCTGGGGCGCGATCCTCGGCACGACCGTACTTGTCATCGCCCTGGCCGTCAGCTTTGGCCTGCCGCCGCCGGGCCATGTGCCGGTGGAGGCCGTTGCCGAGCTGATGCGGACGGCGGCGCGCAATGCGTTTGTGCGCGATGGTCGCACGGGGGTCGAACAGTTGCTTGCGCGCGACAGTTCCATTGCGGATGAGTTTTCGCTGGAGGAGGCGCGCGACGAGGCCGCCTGTTCGTCCCCGGCATGGGTCGGAACAATGGCGGACGGCCAGTGCCTGACCCTGTATCCGGTGCCGATCCCGCTGGCCGGCCTTGAGCCGTTCGTGCCCTTCCTCACACCGATGATCGTCGGCGCCGCGATCAGCCTGCTGATCTCCCTCGCCCTCGCGCAGCGATTCACCCGGCCGATCCAGCGGATCGGCGCGGGGCTTGCGGAACTGGCGCAAGGGCGGCTCGGCCAGCGTATCGGACCGGATCTGGACCATTCCGAACCCGCCATCGCCAGCGTCGGGCGGGCTTTCGACACCGCCGCCGGAAAGCTTCAGGAACTGACCGAAGGCCGGTCCCGCCTTTTCCATGACCTCTCGCATGAAATCCGCTCGCCCCTTGCCCGCCTTCAGGCCGGGATTGCGCTGCTGCAACAGAACCCGGCCCGGCTGACGGGGCTGCTTCCCCGCATGGAGGGCGATATCGCCCGGATGAATCACCTGGTCGGCGAAATCCTTATGCTGGCCAGACTGGAACATGGCGGAGAGGCCGCGCTCACGCCGGTTGCAATCGATCTGATCGACATCCTGGACCCCATCCTGCGCGACGCGGAACTCGAAGGGCAGCCCCGCAGGATCGGCATCCGCTATGCCGGCCCCGAGCAATTGCCCGCACGCTGCGACCCGGAGCTTTTGCATCGCGCCTTCGAGAACATCCTTCGCAACGCGCTGCGCTATGCGCCGGCAGACACGTTCATCGATGTCGAGGTCGTGACGATGCCGAATGCGGCAAGCGTCGTCGTCAGCGACCGCGGGCCGGGCGTCGACGAGGCGCAGGTCGCCACCATTTTCGAGGCTTTCGTGCGCGACGAGGAGGGCAAAGGCACCGGGCTTGGCCTGACCATCGCAGCAAATGCGCTGCGCCTGCATGGCGGCAGGATCGAGGCGGAAAACCGCGGCGGCGGCGGGCTGATCGTCCGCTGCCTCCTGCCGCTATCGGAAGACCGGGCCCACGGCACCTCGCGATGAACGCGGGGCCGCGCGCCGTTTGCGGGCCTTGGCCCCGAACCGTCACTGGTCCGGGTATGGGCCTTGACCGATACCGCACCCATTTCGCGGCCGGGACCCGATTGCTTGTGGCCGCCCATCGGCATGCCGGGGTCGGCCTGGTGCCCTGGCCAGCCGTGGCGAAGGGAACGAATTTGCGTCGCTGACCGGCCCGATGCGGGAGCGTTGGCGTGACGGCGGCCATGAACCGCGCAGGCCGGCCGGACCCGGCATGTTGGCGAAGCAACACGCTCCGGCCTGCCACAGCGAAACATCACAATTCAGCATTTGACGGCGCCGGCGCCGGGGCGCAGGTTCCGGCCCGAACAGGAGTCTGACATGTCCGCCACCGCATCGCCCGCCCGCGCGCCGCTGATCACCCCGGTCCTGGTGGCCGGCTCGGTCATCCTGATGATCGGCTTTGCCGTCCGGGCCAGCTTCGGGGTTTTCCAGATCCCGGTCGCCGAGGAATTCGGCTGGGCGCGGACCGAATTCTCGCTGGCGATCGCCATCCAGAACCTGGCCTGGGGCTTTGGCCAGCCGCTGTTCGGTGCCATCGCCGACCGTCTGGGCGACCGCAAGGCGATTGTCGGCGGGGCGATCCTCTATGCACTGGGGCTGGTCCTGTCGGCCTTTGCGGTGCAGCCCTGGCAACACCAGATGCTTGAAATCCTTGTAGGTTTCGGCATCGCAGGAACAGGCTTCGGCGTGATTCTGGCCATTGTCGGCCGTGCGGCATCGCCGGAAAACCGCTCGATGGCGCTCGGGATCGGCACGGCGGCGGGATCGGCGGGGCAGGTGATCGGCGCGCCGGTCGCCGAGATTCTGCTGCAATATTACAGCTGGCAGATCGTCTTCATCATCTTTGCCGTGGTGATCCTGTGTTCGCTTTTCGCGCTGCCGTTCCTGCGTTCGCCCAAACTCGCCAGCCGGGGCGAACTTGAGGACAGCATGGGCACGGTCCTGACACGGGCCTTCCGCGACCCGTCCTACACGCTGATCTTTCTGGGCTTCTTTTCCTGCGGCTATCAGCTTGCCTTTATCACCGCGCATTTCCCCGCCTTCGTGACCGAGCTTTGCGGGCCGATCGACCAGTCGGGGATGCTGGCGGCGATCGGCATCCGGACGACCTCGATCCTGGGCGCGGTGTCGATCGGGGTGATCGGGCTGTTCAACATCATCGGTACGGTGACGGCGGGCTGGCTGGGCAAGCGCTACACCAAGAAATACCTGCTGGCCGGGGTCTATCTGGCGCGGACCGTGACGGCGGCCGTCTTCATCCTTTTGCCGATCACGCCGGCCTCTGTCCTGATCTTCTCGGCGGTGATGGGCGCGCTGTGGCTGGCCACCGTGCCGCTGACCTCGGGGCTGATCGCCTATATCTACGGGCTGCGCTACATGGGCACGCTTTACGGTTTCGTCTTTCTCAGCCACCAGATCGGCGGGTTCCTCGGCGTCTGGCTGGGCGCGAAGATGTACGACCTCAATGGCGATTACACGCTGGTCTGGTGGATCGGCGTGGGCGTCGGCGCCTTCTCGACGCTGGTGATGCTGCCGGTGCGCGAGAGACCTCTGACGGCGCAGACGGCCTGAAGCGCGCCGGTGCGCCCGCCCGTCACCGCGGCGCGGCGGCCCGCCGGAGCCGGTCGTTGATCGCGCGGCCAAGGC
This sequence comes from Rhodobacter sp., assembly GCA_039808125.1. GTDB lineage: Bacteria > Pseudomonadota > Alphaproteobacteria > Rhodobacterales > Rhodobacteraceae > Pseudogemmobacter. The sequence goes on from JBDHSO010000002.1 coordinate 41,003, forward strand.
CGGCGTCGGGCACCGGGGCAAAGGCGATCCGGCCCTCGGGACCGGCCAGCGCATCGGCTTCGCGCAGGATGTGGAACAGGTTCGCCGCCGCCTCGACCGGATCGCCGGCGGCGGACAGCGTCAGGTCCCCCTTCACCGGACCGTAGCCCACAAGGATCTCCCCCGTTTCCGCCGCGCGCGCATTCAGGCGCACCATGGCCCCCGGCGCGTAATGCGAGGCAAGCTGCCCCGGCGCATTCGGCCGCGCCGCATCGCCGCCCGCCGCCAGGGTCTGGTCAAGCAGCGCCTCCAGCGCCTCGGCCGGGACCCCGCCGGGACGCAAGAGCCGCGCATCGCCGGCCAGTCCGAGGATGGTCGATTCCACCCCCACGGCACAGGGTCCGCCATCCACCACCGCGGCGATCCGCCCGGACAGCCCGGCCAGCACATGCGCCGCCCGTGTCGGCGAGACCTTGCCCGACGGATTGGCCGACGGCGCGGCCACCGGCCCGCCGAACGCCGCCAGCAGCGCCCGGGCCACCGGATGGGCGGGAACCCGGATCGCGACGGTCTGCAATCCCGCCGTCACCAGGGGCGAGATGCCGGCCTCCGGGCGCAGCGGCAGCACCAACGTCAGCGGCCCCGGCCAGAATGCCGCCGCCACCGCGCGCGCGCGGCCGTCGAAAACCGCCACCGCCTCGGCCGCCGCGACCGAAGGCAGATGGACGATCAGCGGGTTGAACCGCGGGCGCCCCTTCGCCGCGAAAATCCGCGCCACCGTGGCATCCTGCCGGGCATCCCCGCCAAGGCCGTAGACGGTTTCGGTCGGAAAGGCGACCAGCCGCCCCGCGGCCAGAAGCTGCGCGGCCCGCGCCACGCCGGCATCGTCGGCGGCAAGGGTTTCGGTCTTTTCCATCTGACGCAGCGTCCAGCTTGCAGGGAGGGGCGACTTGGCTAGCCTTGCGTCATAGGAGAGCCACGCTCTCGAGACAAGCCGGAGAGTTCCGATGACCAAAGCCGCCCTGGCCGACCAGCGTTTCATTCTGGATCACGTCATCGGGTTCGCCGATGTGGCCGCCACCGACAGGTTCGCCGAGGCAACGCCTGATACGGTGACGGCGATCCTGACCGAAGCGGCACGGATGTGCGATGCCGAGGTGGCGCCGCTGAACCGCGCGGGCGACCTGACGCCCGCCCGGCTGGAAAACGGCGTGCTCCGTTCGTCGCCCGGCTATGACCGGGGCTACCGGGCTATTGCCGGGGGCGGCTGGATCGGCGTCTCGGCCAGCCCCGACCATGGCGGCATGGGCCTGCCCCATACGCTGGCCACCTGCGTGAACGAGATGCTGTCCGGCGCCTGCCTGGCGCTGCAACTGAAACCGCTGCTGACCCAGGGCCAGATAGAGGCGCTGGAACACCATGCCAGCGACGAGATCAAGGCGATCTACCTGCCGAAGCTGATCTCGGGCGAATGGTCGGGCACGATGAACCTGACCGAACCGCAGGCCGGTTCGGATGTGGGTGCGCTGCGCAGCACCGCGACACCGAACGGCGACGGCAGCTATGCCGTGACCGGGCAGAAGATCTTCATCACCTGGGGCGACAGCGACCTGGTGGCGAATGTCTGCCATCTGGTGCTGGCCCGCCTGCCCGATGCCGCACCCGGCACCCGGGGGATCAGCCTCTTCATGGTGCCGAAGCTGCTGCCCGATGCCGGTGGCAGGCCGGGGCAGGCCAACAGCCTGAAGGTGGTCAGCCTGGAGCACAAGCTCGGCATTCACGGCAGCCCGACCTGCGTGATGCAGTTCGACGGCGCGACCGGCTGGCTTGTCGGCGCGCCGCACAAGGGCATGGCGGCCATGTTCACCATGATGAACAATGCGCGGCTCGGCGTCGGCATGCAGGGTGTGGGCGTGGCCGAGGCGGCTTTGCAGAAGGCGGCGCTTTATGCCGTCGACCGGGTTCAGGGCCAGACCGCCGAAGGGGTGCCCGGCATCATCGGCCATGCCGACGTGCGGCGCATGCTGGCCGAAGGCCGGGCGCAGATCTTCGCCGCACGCGCGATCGGGCTGGCCTGCGCCAAGGCAACCGACATGGCCACCGCGACGGCGGATCCCGCATGGCAGGCCCGCGCCGCGCTGCTGACCCCCATCGCCAAGGCCTACGGCACCGATGTCGGCATTGCCGTCGCCGATCTTGGCATACAGATCCACGGCGGCATGGGCTTCATCGAGGAGACCGGCGCCGCGCAATATCTGCGCGACGCCCGGATCACGGCGATCTACGAGGGCACGAACGGAATCCAGGCGATGGATCTCGTGGGGCGCAAGCTTTCGGATCGCGGCGAAGCGGCCTTCCGCCTGATCGGCGAGATCGAGGCCGCGGCCGCCAAGGCGCGCACCGCCGCCCCCGACCTGGCCAACGAGGTCTGGCAGGCGGCCGAAACCCTGCGCGAGGCGACCGAACAGTTGCTGACGACCGAGATGGACGACCGTTTCGCCGGCGCCGTTCCCTATCTGCGCGCCTTTGCGCTGATTCTGGGCGCCCATGCGCATCTGAAGGCCGCGCTGGCCGATCCCGCCCGCCTGCCGCTGGCACGGGTGATGATCCGCCGCCTGCTGCCCGGCCATGCGGCGCTTCTGGTCGAGGCGCGGGAAGGTGCGGCCGGTCTTTATGCCGTCACGCCCGAGGCACTGGGCGTCTGACTTCGGGCGCGCTCGCCGGCGGGGGGGTGCGACCCGCCCGGTCCGGCCCCGGTCCCGCATGGAAAAACCCCCGCGCAGCGCACGGGGGTTGATCGGGCTGGCGGGTCGCCCCGCCCAGTGCCGCCGAACGCCTTGCAAGGCGCCTTGGCCGGACCTGTCAGAGAGCGCCTTCGCGCTGGGCCTTCTTGCGTGCGAGTTTACGGGCGCGGCGGATCGCCTCGGCCTGTTCGCGCGCCTTCTTGACCGACGGTTTCTCGAAATGCTGCTTGAGCTTCATTTCGCGGAAAACGCCTTCACGCTGAAGTTTCTTCTTCAGGGCCCGGAGGGCCTGTTCGACATTGTTGTCGCGGACGCTGACCTGCATGTGGTTGTCACCACCTTCCTAAGCTAGAGTTGCACTGATGTGCAGGCCGGTGGCCTATAGCAAAGCTCGGCAGGCCTGTCCACCTTTGCAGGCGGAGGAAACGATGGAACATATCGAAGCGCGCGACCGGCTGATCGAGGCGGCCCTGGGCAACGTGGCCTTCGATGGCTGGTCCGAGACGACCTTCCGGCTGGCCGTGGCCGATTCGGGCGTGGATCCGGCGCTGGCCCGCGTCCTTTTCCCCCGTGGCGGCCCCGATCTGGCGCTGGCCTATCACGCGGCCGGCGACCGGGCGATGGCGCGCGCGCTTGCGTCCGAAGATCTGACGGCCCTGCGCTTTCGCGACCGGGTGGCCCGGGCGGTCTGGCTGCGTCTCGATCTGGCCGACCGCGAGGCGGTGCGGCGCGGCATGGCGCTGTTCTCCCTGCCGCAGCACGCCGCCGAAGGCGCGCGCGCGCTCTGGGGTACGGCGGATGCGATCTGGACGGCGCTGGGCGACACCTCCGACGATGTGAACTGGTATACCAAGCGCGCCACGCTTTCGGCCGTCTACGGCGCCACGGTACTGTTCTGGCTGGGCGACGACAGCATGGGGCAGGAAGCCACGCGCGATTTCCTCGACCGCCGGATCGACGAGGTGATGCGCGTCGAAAAGGCCAAGGCCGCGCTGCGCGCCAATCCGATCGGCCGGGCGCTTCTGGCCGGCCCGTTCGGCCTGATGGCGCGGATCCGCGCGCCCTCCCATCCCGATGACCTGCCCGGTCGCATGTCCGACCGGCCCTGACACCGCAGAAGGACCCCAACAGACATGACCCTATCCGATTCCATGCTGGCGATGGAGATCGTGGCCCCCGGCGGTCCCGATGTGTTGCAGGCCTGCTCGCGCCCGGTGCCGGTGCCGGGACACGGGCAGATCGTGATCCGGATCGCCTGGGCCGGGGTCAACCGCCCCGATGCCCTGCAACGCGCCGGCGCCTATGCGCCGCCGCCCGATGCCTCGCCGCTGCCGGGGCTGGAATGCTCGGGCACGGTGGTCGAATGCGGCCCCGGCGTGACCCGCTGGCAGATCGGCGACAAGGTTTGCGCCTTGTTGCCCGGCGGCGGCTATGCCGAATATGCCACCTGCCCCGCCAGCCACGCCCTGCCGATCCCCGAGGGGATGACCCTGAAAGAGGCCGCCTGCCTGCCGGAAACCTGTTTCACCGTCTGGTCGAACGTCGTCATGCGCGGCGGGTTGAGGGCGGGAGAGACCTTTCTTGTCCATGGCGGCACCAGCGGCATCGGAACCACAGCGATCCAGATCGCAAGGGCGCTTGGCGCGCGGGTCTTCGCCACTGCCGGATCGGCCGAGAAATGCCGGGTCTGCGAAACGCTGGGCGCACAGCGCGCATTCAACTATCGCGAGGAGGATTTCGTCACCGGCCTGCGCGAGGCCGGCGGCGCGGATGTGATCCTGGACATGGTGGGCGGCCCCTATATCGCCAGAAACCTGAAGGCGCTGGCCGATGACGGGCGGCTGGTCCAGATCGCCTTCCTGCAGGGCGCCCGCGCCGAGATCGGCCTTGGCGAAGTGATGAGCCGGCGGCTGACCATCACCGGCTCGACCCTGCGGCCGCAGAGCGAGCTGGCCAAGGCGCGCATTGCCGCCGAAGTCGAGACCCATGTCTGGCCGATGATCGCGCGCGGTGCGGTGAAGGTGGTGCTCGACAGCGAGTTCCCGCTGCGCGAGGCCGCCCGCGCCCATGAACGGATCGAATCTGCCCATCATATCGGCAAGATCGTGATGCGGGTCGAAGGGTAGGGCCGGCGCCAGCCGGTCCCCGGGGGAGCCGTCAGTTTTCCCTGATCGTCACGACGAAATCCTCGAACCGGCCTTCGGCGCCCTGTCCGAACAGCCGCTCGGAAAGAGGGATCGAAACGCTCAACTCCGGCGCGTCGTGATGCTGGAAGGGAAAGCTGTCCAGCACGCTGAACAACCCATGTGCGATCGCAATGGAATCGATCTGCGACGCGATTTCCTCGCCATCGCCCAGTGCGGGCCAGCGGCCGCTGTAGGCCACGCCCTGACGGTCGAGCGGCACGCCGATCCGGCGGATCCGGTCCACGACCTCGCCATCGAGCATGTAATCGGTGCCCGACCCTTCGGCATTACGCCAGAAGCGGATGCCGTAGCGGTGCGGACCCGCCGCGATCGCATGTTCGCGGATGATCTGCGTGTACATCTGCTGCGATCCGGCGGCGAGCGCAGAGCCGGTGACGTCGGACGGCAGGCGCTCCACCAGCGACATTGCCTTGCCGCCGGCAACGAACCAGTCGAACAGTTGCCCGGTGTGAAAGTCGACCAGATGGATCGTCGCGGCCGCCTGCTGCGGTTCCAGCAGCGTGGCCTCAAAACCCGGGCCTGCAGGCCAGGATCCGCCGGGGCCATAGCTGCACGCACCCGGCGACCCTCTTCGGTGCCGGGGGTACGGGCAGTGATCGTCGCCTCCAGCATGACCGACCCTTCGCGCGGCACAGCGAAGGTTTCGGCGCTTGCCGCGAAATACTTGATATGGTCGAGAACGCCGTCATCCGCCCCCGTCCGGAACGGAATCGCCGAAACCGTGAGCGCGCCGCCCTCGAACGTCCGGGTGCCGCCCTGCGCCAACTCGCCGGGGCCGTAGATATTGTTCCAGTGCCGCAGGTAATCTTCCGTCCCGTATCCCGCCGGAGACTGGAAATTGTCATAGCGGATGACCCTGGTCCCGCCGGTGGAGCGCGTTGCAGATTGATCGGGCATTGTCTTCTCCTTTCAATGATTCCTGGCCGCGTGAGGCTTCGGCTTCGCGGGAGTTGCAGAAGCGCGCCGGGCTGCCGCCGGCCCATCGGGGCCGAACATTCCGACCCCTTTTCCCCTGTGAAAGATATCGAGGGGCGCCCGTTCGGCACCAGCGTCGAAATGGCAGACCCCACATTCGACGCTTTCGAACGAAACACGCGCCTGCGGGGTCGGGGCGGGGCGGTATCCAGCGCGAACGGGGTCACGGTCTGGCCGTTGCCTCGCCTGCCCGGTCCGGGCTTTGCCAAAACTGCGTTTCCCGGCCACGACCCGCGCAATCCGCCGCGTTTGGCGGTGGACAGTCCAAATTAATTACGTAATGTAATGAAATCAATTGACCCGCGGCATCTGGCCGTTGCGGCCGATTCCTTGGCGACGGGGTTGGACTGACATGGCTGAACCATTGAATGTGGGCGTGCTGGGTTGCGGACCCATCGCCCAGGCCGCGCATCTGGAAGGCGTCGTCAAGGCCGCGAACACCCGCCTTCATGCCGTATGCGACGTGGCCGAGGACCTTGCGAGGCGGATGGCGATCACCCATGGCGCCGACCGGGTCTATCTCGACTATGACGAGATGCTGGCCGACCCCGACATCGACATGGTGATCGTCGCCACCTCGGATGCCTTTCATGTCGACGCCTCGAAACGCGCGCTTCAGGCCGGCAAACATGTGCTGTGCGAAAAGCCGCTGGGCATGTCCGTCGAAGAGGTCGAGGATCTTGCGCGCGTGGCCGCGGGCAGCGGGCGGCTGCTGCAGGTCGGCCACATGAAGCGGTTCGATGCCGGCATCCAGAGCGCCCGCGCCTTCGTCGCCGACGAGATGGGCGACATGCTTGCGCTGAAGGCGTGGTATTGCGACGGCACGCGGCGGTATGACGTGACCAATGCGGTGCAGCCGGTGATCCTGCGCAGCACTCATGCAAGAAAGCCGGCGGCGGATCCGAAAGCGGATCTGCGCCAGTATTACGCGCTGGCCCATGGCAGCCATCTGGTCGACACCGCGCGCTATCTGGCCGGCCCGATCACCGAGGTCGACGCGCGGTTCCGCCAGCTTGGCAAGGCGCATTGCTGGTTCATCGACGTGGCTTTTGAGAGCGGCGCGCTGGGCCATCTCGACCTGACGGTGCCGATCTGCCTCGACTGGAGCGAAGGGTTCCAGGTCTATGGCCAGAACGGCACGGTGCAGGCGCGGACCTACAACCCCTGGCTCTACAAATCCTCGGATGTGGAGATCTTCCGCGAGGCGACGGGCGAGACCACGCGGGTGCTGGGCGCCGACGGCCATTTCTACCGCCGCCAGATCGAGGCACTGGCCCTGGCCGCGCAGACCGGCGCAGCCGTGCCGGGCGCCGACGCGGCGGATGGCATCGCCTCGATCCGGGCGCTGGTGGCAATCCGCGAATCGGTGGACAGCGGCCGCCCCGTGCGGCTGGATGCGGTTTCGGGGGCGGTGTGATGCAGGCCGGAATTTTCGCCAAGACCTTCCCAGGCACCACACCCCTCGCGGTCCTCCGCGCCGCGGGCGCCGCGGGATATGGGGTGGTGCAGTACAACATGGCGTGTTCGGGCCTGTCGGCGCTGCCGGCGGAAATTCCGCCCGGCACCGCCGAGGCGGTGGCCGCCGCAACCGCCGATACCGGGGTTGGCGTCGTCGCCGTATCGGCAACCTACAACATGATCCACCCCGATGCCGCCCGGCGCGAAGCCGGCCGCGAAGCCTTTGCCGCGATCGTCGCCGCCGCACCGCGGATGGGCGCCGGGATGGTCACGGTCTGCACCGGCAGCCGCGACGCCGAGGATCAATGGCGCCGCCACCCCGACAACGACCTGCCCGAAAGCTGGGACGCGATGGTGGCCGAGTTCCGCCGCATCCTGCCGCTCGCCGAACGCCTTGGCGTTACCGTCGGCGTCGAGCCGGAACTTGCCAATGTCGTCAGCACCGCGGAACGGGCGCGCCGGCTGCTCGATCTGTTCCCGGGCGGGCCGATCCGCATCGTGATCGACGCAGCGAACCTGTTCGAGGCCGGCAACGCCGACAGTCGTTCTGTCGTCGAGGCGGCGGTGGACCTGCTCGGCCCCGATATCGCGTTGGCCCATGCCAAGGATCGCGATGCCGCCGGCGGTTTTGCCACGGCGGGGCATGGCGTGATCGACTGGCCGCATTATATCGGCACGCTTCGTCGTGCGGGTTATGACGGCGCGCTGGTCACGCACGGGCTGCGCGAGACCGAGGCTGCCTCGACCGCCCGCTTCCTGCGCCGGCTGATCGGCGCATGACCCGGGCCGGCACCTTCCGGCATGGCGGCGTTGCGCTGGCGGTCCACAGCACCGGCGCGGGCCGGGCAATGCTGTTCCAGCATGGCTTGTGCGGCGATGCGGCCCAGCCGGCCGAGGTCTTCCCCGCCGGTGGCGCCTGGCAGGTGCTGACGGTGGAAAGCCGCGGGCATGGCGCGTCGGAGGCCGGCGATCCGGCCGAATTCTCGCTCGCGACCTTTGCCGATGACCTGATCGCCTGGCTTGACGACTGCGAACTCGGACCGATCCCGGTCGGCGGCATTTCCATGGGGGCAGCGCTGGCGCTGCGGATTGCGGTGCTGCGCCCCGATCTGGTCTCGGCCCTGATCCTTGCCCGCCCGGCATGGCTTTTCGCGGCCGCACCCGCGAACCTGCAACCCAATCGCGAGGTCGGCAGGTTGCTGACCAATCATCCGGCCGAAGAGGCGCGGGCGCTGTTCGAGGCCGGCCCCACCGCACGGGATCTGGCGGAAACCTCGCCCGACAACCTGGCCTCGCTGCGCGGCTTCTTCACCCGCGCGCCGCAGGCGGTGACGGCCGCCCTGCTGACCGGGATCGCCGGCGACGGGCCGGGCATCCTGCCACGCGATGCGGCGGCGATCCGGGTGCCGACGCTGGTGATCGGCTCTGCCCGCGATGCGATCCACCCGCTGGCGCTCGCCCGCGCCACCGCCGATGCGATTCCCGGCGCGCGGATGGTCGAGATCCCCGACAAGACCACGGACCACACCGCCTATCGCGACGGCTTTGCCGCCGCGCTGCGCGGATTTCTCGCCACGCTATAGCGGCGCCCATGGGAGGCCCGAGATCCCTAACCCGGATGTTTCGGATTGGGCCGGACCTGCGGCCCCCCGTCGGCCACGACGATGCGCCGCATGCCCCGGGTCGGTATCTCGGCATAATCATTGCCCGCCTCGACATCGAGAACCCAGACAAAGACCAGTGGCTCTTCCCCGGTGTTCACCGAGCGATGCGCCCAGCCCGGCGGGATGAAGGCGATGCTGCCCGGCGACATCTCGACCTCGCGGGTCTCGCCGGCGCGATTTTCCAGCAGCAGCACGCCATGGCCGCGCTGGGTGTAGTAGACCTCGCCCAGATCGGGACGCACATGATAATGCCCGCGAGTCATGAAATATTCGCCAGCCACCTGTCCGGGATACATGGTGGTGGTGCCGAAGAACAGATCCGACCCCGGCTTGCGGTATTCCTGCACCTCATAGGCGACAGCATCGCCCCGGGCCAGAAGCGCGTCATAGGCGCCGGCATCCTGGTAGAGGCCGCGCAGGTCGCTCAGCTTCTTGACGTAATGTCCGGTCTGGGGGGCGACGGCGCCCGAAACGCCGTCGATCCTGACAAAATCGGGTTCCAGCATGGTCTTCACTCCTTGGTTTTGGACCCGGCATCCGCCCTGTCGCGCCCAAGGCCCAGGGCGCGGATCATGGTCTGAACGGAATAGCGGCCGGTCACATGTGAGACGGCGATCACGATCAGGATGATCGCACCCCACATCGCTGTCACGAAGAACGGGTCGACGCCGAGAAGGTTCACCCCGCTGGAGATGGTCTGCAGGATCACCGCCGCCAGCACGATTCCCGACAACCGCCCGTCGCCGCCGAACGGGTTGATACCCCCCAGAAAGCAGGCCAGAACCGTGACCAGCACGTAGCTTTCCGCATAATTGGCTTTGACCGAATTGAACTGGCCCATCATGATGAAGCCGGTCAGCGCCGCCAGCAGGAACGACAGCGCGTATTGCTTCATCAGCACGATGCGGGTGTCGATGTTGGAATATTCCGCGGCCCGCGGGTTCGCCCCCAGCATGTAGAGCTTGAAGCCGAAGGGCGAACGGTTCAGCACGAAATGCAGCGCCACGATCACCAGCACAAGGATCACGAAGGCATTGGGAATGGCCCAGAGCAGACTGCCGTTGCCGATCTCGATCACGAAGGGCGGGAAGCCGGACAGCGTGTAGCCGCGCGTCATCACGATGGACAGCCCGTCCAGCAGCATCATCACGCCCAGCGTGGCCAGGATCGGCGGGATTTCCAGCCAGGCGATCAGGAATCCGGTCAGAAGCGCGATCACCATGCAGGCGGCAAGGCCGACCGCCATCGACATCAGGATCACCGGCAGGCCGGCGGTTGCCGCAGCCCCCCCGGTCAGCCAGTTCATGGTCAGTGCCGTCACGATGCCGGTGAAATTCGCGGCGGCGACGATGGCCAGGTTGATGCCCCCGCTGAGCATCGAGACCATCATGCCGATCGAAAGCAGCGCCAGCACCGGCAGCTGGTTGGCCAGGTTGATCAGGTTGTAGCTGGCAAGAAACCGCCCCGGCAGCAGCAGCGCCATCAGCACGACCATGGCGATCAGGATGAACAGCAGCGGAGCATCGGCCGACAGGCGCCCCAGAAAGGATTTTTGTCCGGGCTTCATCGGGGCGCCTCTCCTTCCACCGCGACATGCACCTGGTTGCGGCGCGCGCGCAGCTGTTGCCAGGCATTGGCCGACATGCCGAGGATGATCGCCACGCCGATGGTCACGTCATACCAGTAGGACGAGATGTTCAGCAGGACGAGGCCGTTGCGAAGGATCGCGAAGAGCAGCACGCCCAGCATGGCGCCGGTCACGGTTCCCTTGCCGCCAAACAGGCTGGCGCCGCCCAGAACCACCGCCGCGATCACCTCCAGTTCGACCCCGACGATGCTGTTCGGGATTGCCGACAGCACCAGCGACGCATGGGCGATCCCCGCGACACCCGCCAGCGCGCCCACGAAGGCAAAGACGAACAGGCGGACGGCAAAGGTGTTCACACCAATCCGCACGGCCGAAACCTCATCCCCGCCCATGGCAAAGATCGACCGCCCCAGCATCGTTCGCCGCAGGATGAACCAGCCGGCGATCATCACCGCGAGCCACAGCACCGGCAGCAGCGACAGGCCGTAGACCGCCCCGTTTGCACCTTCGCGCGCAAACAGCAGCGTGCCGCCGAAATCGTGGAACGGCCGCGGCACCTCGAACAGGACATCGCCGCGCGACAGCACGTAGAGCATGCCGAAATAGAGGTTGAAGGTCGCGATGGTGACGACGATCGTCGTCACGCGGAAGACCTGGATGATGATCCCGTTCAGCGCGCCCATGACGGCGCCAAGGACGATGGCGATGGCGAAGGCCAGGGCGATGTTGCCGCCCCCGATGGCGATCAGCGCAAGGACCGCCACATATTGCGTGACCTGGGCAATGGCGGGGAAGGACACGTCGGGCGTACCGCCAAGGATCAGCACGAACAGCACGCCGACCGCGAAGATCCCGTTGACCGAGGCGCTGCGCAGAACGCCGTAGATGTTCTGCAGGGTCAGGAAATTCGGGTTCTGGCTGGTGATGAAAATGCAGATCAGCGCGATCAGCACCAGAAGGTAGAATTCGCTGCGCTGGAACAGTTTCATCTTGTGCCTCGGCGGTTGCGGCCCTGGGGCGGACGATCCGGTCTCACGATGCGGCGACCATGCGGTGAAGGTCCTGCGCCGAGGTCTGGCGCGTCTCAAGCTCTCGCTGGACCCGGCCGCCACGGACCAGAAGGATGCGGTTCGAATTGTTCACGATCTCGGGCGCCTCGTCCGAGATCAGGATGACCCCCGCGCCCTCATGGGCCAGATTGTGCACGATTTCATAGATATAGGCCTTGGCCGCGATGTCGACGCCGACGGTCGGCCCGTTCAGGATCAGCACCTTGGGGCGCCGCGTCAGCCATTTGCCGATGACCACCCGCTGCTGGTTGCCGCCCGACAGGCTGCGCACCGGCGCCGAAGGATCCGCAACCTTGATCGACAGCGCATCGATCCATTGCGTCACCATGGCAGCCTTGCGCTCCTCGTCGATCAGGATGCCGCCGCCGGTCAGGTCGTCGATCACGTTCGACACCAGATTGTCGCCCACGGCCTTTTGCAGGAACAACCCCTCGGTCAGGCGGTTTTCCGGCACATAGGCGATTCCGGCCTCCACCGCCTCGCGCACGTTGCGGATGGGCTGCATCTTTCCGCCGATCCGGATCTCGCCGCTGTCGGCGGGCGCGAACCCGAACAGCGCCTTGGCGATCTCTGTCCGACCCGAGCCGAGAAGGCCCGCAATACCGAGAATTTCGCCGGGATAGAGGTCAAAGGTGACATCGGCGAAGTTGTGCCGCTTCGTCAGGTTGCGCACGCTCAGGACGGGCGCCTGCGTCGGGTCGATCCGCGCCACGAAGGGCACGGGCACGACCTCGCGGCCCGTCATCAGTGCCACGATCCGGTCATAGGTCAGGTCCCCGCCCGTCAGCGACCCGACGTTGCGCCCGTCCCGCAGGCAGGTGACGCGATCAGCAACGTCGATCACCTCGTCGATCTTGTGGGTGATGAAGATGATCGCGATGCCGCGGCCCCTCATCTCGCGCACCAGCGCCAGAAGATGCTCGATCTCGGTGCGGTTCAGCGAGGCGGTGGGCTCATCCAGAATCAGAAGCCGCAGGTCGCTGGTGAAGGCGCGGCAGATGGCAACCATCTGCTGCAGGCCAACCGGAAGATCGCCGACCGTTGCATCGGGGTCGATCCGGGCGCCGATCCGGTCCATCGCCTCTTGCGCGATCTGCCGCATCTGGCCCCAGTTCACCAGCCGCCGGCCCTCGCGGATGGTGCGCGCCATGGCGATGTTTTCGGCCACGGTCAGGTTCGGCATCAGCGAGAGATCCTGGTAGATCACCTGGATGCCGTGGCGGATCATTTCTGCGGTGGTCGCGTCATGCACCTCCTGGCCTTCGACGCGGATCGTGCCGCTGTCCTGCGGCTGAACACCGGAGACGATCTTGATCAGCGTCGATTTGCCCGAACCGTTTTCGCCCATCAGGCACAGGATCTCGCCGGAATTCACCGTCAGATCCACATCGACCAGCGCATGCACGCCGGCAAAGGATTTGCTGATGCCATCAAGCTGGAGATAGGGCTGCATGGTCGGCCGCTCCGGAACAAGATGCGGCCGCACCCGAAAGACAGGGTGCGGTCGCCGGCGATCCGGCAGCCGGGGAAGGGCTGCCGGGGGAGGGCGTCAGAACGTTTCGTTCGCGTCCAGGTTCGCCTTGGTCACGATCAGCGGGCGGTTGTAGATGATGGTATTGCCCTCGACCGACAGCGGCTTGCCAAGGCCGGGAATGTCGAGTTCGGTCGACAGCAGGCCGGTATTGCCCTGCAAAAGCTGCTGGCCCAGGTAGACCAGCGCATAGGCCGCTTCGCCCGGATCCCACAGCACGACGGCGCTGAGCGAATCGTCGCGGATATATTGCGCCGCCTGTTTCGGGCTGGTGGTGCCGATGACGGCAACCTTGCCGATCAGGCCGCGCTCCTTCACCGCCTGCGCGGCACCGGGGGCGCCCTGGCTGCCGAAGGCCAGCACGCCCTTCAGATCGGGATTGGCGGTCAGCACGTCAAGCGAGGTCTGGCGGGCAAGGCTCTGGTCTTCCGAGACGGGGAAGCGCTCGGCCACCACCTCGATCCCCGGATAGGCCTCGGCCGCCCGCGCCAGCGCGGCATCGGCCCAGATATTGTGTGCGGGCACCGTCAGAGAGCCGACATAGATGACGATCTTGCCGCTGTCGGTTCCCATCTGTTCGACCAGCGTATCCATGGCCGTTGCGCCGAACGCCACGTTGTCGATCATCTCGATGTCGATGTCGGCGCCTTCCTGCGCCGGCGATTCATGGGTGAGAACCGCGATGCCCTGCTCTTTCGCCCGCTTGAAGGACGGCACCAGCGTGGCGGCGTTGTTTGGCACCACGATCAGGGCATTGACACCCTGGCTGATCGCATCCTCGACCAGACGGACCTGCAACGCCTCATCCGCGCTGGCGGGCGCCTGCTGCGTCACGTCGACGCCGAATTCCTCGCCCGCGCGCTTCAGGCCGACCTCGAACTGGTTGAACCAGGGCGCGCGGACCTTCGGGATCGAGACCATCGACAGCCGGTCCTGCGCGAGCGCGGGACGCCAGCCGCCCGCCAGCGCAAGCGCGCTGACCGAGGCCGCCAGTGAAAAGAATTGACGTCTCTTCATCTTGTTGTCTCCCTCTACAAAGCTGAATGACTCTGCTGGCCTGACGGCGGATCGCCGCCGGGCGTCAGACCTTCGCCAGAAGCGCCATGGTGCTGCGCGCCTCTTCCATTTCGCGGCGCATCGCCGTGATCGCACCGGCGGCAATCGCATCGCTGTCCTGCCAGAGGTCGCGCCAGATCCCCGCCATGCCGCCCAGAACGTCATCGGCGACCGAGGACGAGAAGGCCTCGAACCCGACGGGGCCGTCATAGCCGATCTCGGCCAGCGTCCGGAACAGCGGTTGCAGGTGCATGGTGCCGGTCCCGAGGATGCCGCGGTGGTTTTCGTTGACGTGGAAATATCCCAGCCGGTCGGCGCACTGCCGGATCGCCGCCGGCCCGTCGGCCTCCTCGATGTTCATGTGGAACGTGTCGAGATGGACGATCAGATTGTCGAGCCCTACGTCATCGAGATAGCGCAGCACCTGCTGGCCGGTGTTCAGAAGATTGGTCTCGTAGCGGTTCACCGCCTCGATGCCGATGGTGATGCCGGACCGGGCAGCCTCCTGCGCCAGTTCCCGGATCACGCCCACAGAATTCGCCCGGCCGCGCGCCGTGGCCGGCCGGGTGTATTTCGTCAGCGCGGAATAGATCACGCCGCCCAGGTAATTGCCGCCGATGGCGCGGGTGGCCGCCAGCGCCTTGTGCAGGGTCTCCGATCCGTGGCGGACCGCGGCCGGATCCTCGCTGGAAATGTCGCCGGCCACCGACAGGCCAAGGCTGATCGCGCCGCGGATACCCGCGCGGTCAAGCAGCGCCCGTGTGGTCGCAAGATCGATTCGGTCGGGATCGAGCAGCGGGATTTCCAGGATGTCATAGCCCAGCGCGGCGGCAGAGGTGATCGCCCGCTCGGCCTCGGCATTGCTCCATCCCGCAACCCAGACCATCGCATGAATGGCATATTCCGTCATCGCCCACCCCCGGCTGCCAGCCCGCTCATTTGCAGAATCGACAATAATTTCTTTTAGTAAGAAATCCAGCAGGAAAAGCCGATGCGATGGAATTTCTTCGACCATCTTCGGCCGGTGCGGCGAGGTCGCGTTATTTCTTGCAGCAGGCAACAAATAGTGCTGGTGTCGGCGCGAGCGGATGCGCGACCTGGCAGAGAAAGGTACCGGGATGGACAGCTATCAAACGGCACTGGGCGAACTTGCCGGCGTTTTCAAGCGGCTGGACGATTCGCAGGTGGATGCGCTTGTCGAACGCCTGGCCAAGGCGCGGCGGATCGTGGTCTTCGGCGGCGGACGCGAACGGCTCCAGATCATGGGCTTCGCGATGCGGATGTTCCACATGGGCATGGGCGCCGCGGTCGAAGGCGACATGACGACCCCCGCCGTTGGACCGGGCGACGTCTTCCTCGTGACCTGCGGCCCGGGCTGGATCTCGACCGCCGAGGCACTGATGCAGGTTGCAAGGGATGCCGGCGCCGATGTCCTTTTCATCACCGCCCAGCCCGAGGGCCGCTGCGCCGCGCTGGCCGATTTCATCCTGCATCTGCCGGCCCAGACCATGGCCGACGATCAGGGAGCGGCCGCGACCTCGGTCCTGCCGATGGGCTCGCTTTACGAGGGCGCGCTGTTCGTCCTGTTCGAGGTGATGGTGCTGAAGCTGAAGAAGCGGCTAGGCGTGACGGCAGAGGCGATGCGGGCCAACCATACCAATCTAGAATGACGCAAGGCGGTCCGGCATGAGTTTCCGCACCGGCCCGGCCCCGCGCGGATTTCCGTTGCCTTCGGTCGCCCCGCCATCCAGCATCCGGCATGTCGGCGCATCGGCGACGCATCCCGCGTTCCGCCGCGCCGCTGGCTGTGGACTGGACGATGGCTGATCAGACGCTGGCGAAACTTGTCAACGAACGCAACATCCTGACCGTCCTGCTGCGCCAGCCGGCCACCCGGGCGGAACTGTCGCGCATGCTGGAGCTGACACCGCCGTCGATCAGCCGCCTGACGGCCGACATGATGCAGCGCGGGCTGCTGTGCAAGACGACCGGCAGCCGCGACAGATCGGGCGAGCGGGAACTGGGCCGCCCCGGCACCGCGCTGGCGATCAATCCCGAGGCCGCCTATTTCCTTGGGATCGAGATCGGCGTGGGGGTACTGCGCTTTGCGGTCATCGACCTGGCCGCGCAGATGGCCTGTTCGATCGAACAGACCCTGCCGCATCCGGTCGCGCCCGAGGCCGTGGCGCGGGCAATCGGCAGGCAGGTCGAGGTTCTCTGCGCCGATCGCCGGTTCCGCAACCGCCTGCTGGGCGCGACGGTGACGGTTCCCGGCCTTGTGCAACTGACGGGCCATGTCGTGAACCTGCCCATCGTCGGCTGGAAGGACCTCGATCTGCACGGCATTCTGGCAGAAGTGCTGCCCATGCCCTTCACCATCGAGAACAGCGCCAATGCCGCGGCCTTCGGCGCGGTCTATGGCCATCCCGAAGCGGTAGGGCGCAGCACACTTTATCTCAAGATCGGGACGGGCTGCGGCGGGGCCGCCATTCTGGATGGCCGGCTGTTCCGCGGCGCCCATGGAACGGGGATGGAGGCCGGCCATATCCGCATCGCAAGCGATGGCCCGCCTTGCAGTTGCGGCCAGCGCGGCTGTCTGGAAACCTTTGTCAATCTCGCGGCGCTAACCGATCAGTGCCGGGGGTTCGACTGGGCGCGAGACGTCGACGTCGCAGATTTGCCGGCGCTGGTTGCGCAACGGATTGCTGCGGGTGATGCCGATGCCGGGGCAATCGCCTCGGCTCTGGCGCGGAACCTGTCTTTGGGCCTTGTGTCGCTGGTCAATCTTTTCAATCCCGAGACGATCATCTTCGGCGGCAGCATGCGGCCGCTGATCGCGACGGTTCTTCCCGATCTGGCCGCACAACTGGCGGCGCAGATCATTCCCGGCACCGGCCTGCCCGATTGCCAGCTGTCGCCGCTCGGCGCCGAGGAATGCACCATCGGCGCCGCGCGCATCGCCCATCACCGACAGCTTGACGTGGCCCAGCCCGAACTTGCCATCGACCCGCGTCTTGGCCTGCCGGCCGAGCGCCCGGCGGCACCGCCGCCGGGCGCCGCCGCCGGGCTTGTCCGCCAGCCCGCAGGGGGGCCGCTTGGCAGGCAACCCAGAGCGCATCGAAGGGCGTGAGCCGGCTCGCGGCTAGGGGTGCGGCGGCATTGGCCGGCTTCCGGCCTCCGTCACGATGGCCTGCAATGCGATGTCATGCGGCTGGGGAAAGATCGTATCCAGGCGCGCCGAACCAAAACCGATGCCGATGGTAAACGGCCGCGGCGACAGGGAAGCCAGAGTCCGGTCGAAATAGCCGCCGCCATAGCCCAGCCGATAGCCGTCCCCGGTCCAGCCGACCAGCGGCGCAAGGGCAATGTCCGGCGTGACCTCTGGCGCATCCGGCGGGGGCACGGGAATGTTCCAGTCACCGCGCACCATGCGGGTGTCCGGCGTCCAGCGGCGGAACACCAGCGGCGCGGCCTTCACCTCGACCAGCGGCAGCGCAACCAGAACGCCGGCCCGATGCAGATCCGCCATCAGCGGGCGCAGATCGGGTTCGCCCTTGATCGGCCAGTAGCCCGAGAACACTCGGCCCCGCAGATCGCCGAACCGCTGGCGCAGGAATTCGGCGAGATGCCCGCCGATGGCGGCGCCGACGGCCTGCCGTTCGGCCACGCCCAGCGCGTCGCGTTCGCCCCGCAGGCGGATACGCTCGGCCTTGCGCCAGCGGGCAACATCGCGCGCCTGCTGGGGGTCGACCGCCAGCGGATCGAAATAGCTCGGGTCGACCTCTGCCGCCATGCAGGGTGGCGAGGCATAGCGGCCGGTGGCGTCGGGGTCGCCTGTCACCGCCGGTCTCCGGCGGCGGCAGGGCGCGGCGCCGGCCGTGCCTCCGGCGAAGATGTCGCAAGATCAGCCATCGGCCCGCGGCTCCCTTTCAAGGCGCTCTGTCAGGTATTCCTGCAGGACCACCGCCTGATTGTGCTCCCGGTCATGGGCGGAATAGAAAAGCGTCACCGGCCCGCGGCGGCACCAGCCCAGCGCCTGGGCCACGGCCGCGGGTTCGGCGTCGAGTTCGCCGCGATAGCGGGTGCGGAATTCCACCCATCGCACCGGATCGTGCCCGAACCATTCGCGCAATTCGTTGCTGGGCGCGATGTCGCGCAGCCAGTCGTCAAGCGCGAGTTCCACCTTCGATATGCCCCGCGGCCAGAGCCGGTCGACCAGAAGCCGCGCCCGGCCCGGCGTCTGCGGCCGGTCATAGACCCGGGCGATTGCAATGTCGGGCAGGCCGGTCATGTCCCGGCACCCCGGACCGGCAGGCCGGGGGTGGAACGCCCCCGCGTCGCCTTTTGCCGCGCGCGCCGGGCTGCAGGGTCAGGCATGGGGCTGCTCCTCGCTCTCGAAGGCCGGGAAAAGCACATCGTTCTCCAGCCGGATGTGTTCCGCCAGATCGTCGAGAAACTCCGCCAACCCGCCGTACAGCGCCGTCCAGGAACGGCAGGCGCCGGCCGGCAGCGTCAGATCCCGCGTCAGGCGGCGAATCTCGGCAACCTCGGTTTCATGATTGTCATGATCGGCCCGCATCACCGCAATGGGATTCTCGATTCCCGGCATCCCGCCGCGCCGCATGGCGGGGAACAGGATCAGCTCCTCTTTCTTCATATGCACCTCAAGATCGCCGATCATGCGGTGCAGCACGCCGGCCAGCCCCTCGGGCAGGTCCTCGTCGCCGAAATGCACGCCCTCCACCTTTTCGGCCAGGGCGGCCAGCGCGGGCAACTGTTCCCGGTGGCGGACGTGAAAGCGGGTCTCGATATACCGCGTCAGCGCGGCGGGGTCGTCCAGGGGTAGGGCGTCGGTCATCGGATCCTCCCGGGGTTCAGCGCAGGGACGGGACCGCCCGTCCTTCGTGCGCGGCATCCTCCACCGCCATATGCAGCGAGCGGGCGATACGCTCCGCCCGTTCGATGACATGGGCGGCGCCCGCCGGCGGACAGACCTGCCCGGCGGTTTCGCGAAACAGCAGCAGCCAGCGGTCGAAGTGCGCCCAGGTGACGGGCAGCGTCGCATGGGCGGGCATCGGCGCGCCGTGATACCGCCCGGTCATCAGCGCGACCGAGGACCAGAAATCGACCATCCGCTCCAGATGCGGCCCCCAGTCCTTGATGCGCGCCTCGAAAATCGGCGCCAGAACTGCATCGGCACGGACTCTGGCATAGAACCGATGCACCAGATCGTGCAGGATCTGCCCGTTCAGCCCGGTTTCCGCCATCAAGGCCGCCGTGATCGCGGGGCGGGCCGAAGGCGTGGCGACACGGGGCTGGGCATCGGTCATGACGAAAGCTCCGGTTCTCCTTGCAATCCTGTCTAGCCTTGCTAATTGGTATTGTAAATACCCATTCAAGCCGGATCGCCGCTGCCATGCGCCTTACCTCCTTCACCGATTACGGATTCCGGATGCTCATGCGCATGGCGGGCGCAGCCGACCGGGGGTTTTCCACCGCCGAACTGGCGCGGGAGTTCGGCCTGTCGCGCCATCACCTGTCCAAGATCATCCAGAAGCTGGCGCAGGCGGGCTATGTCACCACGCGGCGGGGCGGCGGCGGCGGGGCGATGCTGGCGCGGCCCGCCACCGAGATCCGCCTGGGCGATGTCATGCGCCTGCTGGAAGACGGGCAGCCGCTGGTCGAATGTTTCGCCGCCGATGGCAGCGATTGCAGCATCGACGGGCACTGCCGGCTGAAGGCGCGGCTCAGGTCGGCGGAAGCGGCATTTCTGGCCGATCTGGACCGCTCGACCCTGGCCGATATCGCATTGCGACCGGGCCTCGCCGGCTAGCGGGGCGGGCGGCCGCGGGCGTCAATATCAGGACGCGCCGCGCAATCCGGCGGGCGTCAGCCCTCCGTCTCGGTGCAATGGCGGCGGAAGGCGCGTTTCAGCAGGTCGAGCTCGGCGCGCAGCAGGTCGATCTCGGCACGCAGATCGTCTTCCAGCGCGACCCCGGTCACGATGGTGAAATGCGCCAGCGTCTCGCCGCCCATCCGGATCAGAAAGGTCTGCACCCCTTCCGACAGCCTGTCGGCCGGGATCGCCACGCGAACCGCATGTTCCCCCGCCTGTCCCCGAACGGGGCGCACCTCGGCCGGACCCAGTGTCTGGCCGCCCAGCACCACATCCAGCACCGGCGCGGGGCCGGCATCGGTCAGGACACCTTCCCAGGCCCCGGCCCGGATCCGCGTCTCGGTCAGCCTTGCACCCTGGGTCATTCCCCCTCCGTCAGATCTCGGCACGCGGACGGCGGCTGACCGTCACGTCGCGCAGGATGACCTGGTTCATCTCCGGCCCCTCGAAGATCAGGTCGATCCACAGTTTCTCGATCCGCTTTTCGTTTATCCGCGTGTAGGCCAGATCGAATTCGACCATCACCTCCTCGGCCCGCAACGGCAGGTCGCGCACGATCTGTTCCACATTCGGCCCGTGCTTGACGTTCAGCCGGGCCAGAATGTCAAGCGGCCTTTCCACCTCGACCACCGCGTCGAGGCGGATCAGGTGGCGCAGCCCCAGACCAAGCGCGGCCTCGTCCGGCAGGTCCAGCACCAGCGACAGGAAGCTGCCGTCGAAGCGGAACACGTCGATGCGAAAGCCGAAAGGGGCGATGTCCTCGGCCCGGGTGTTGCGGATCTGCCGGATCGAAAGCTCGGACCGGCGGCAATCGTGAAACAGCGTCGTGCCATCGCAGACCGGCGTCTTGCCCGCGACCGATGCCTGACCGGGCACCGGGATTGGCCCCGTCCACAGATCGGGGCGCCAGATCCAGTCGGTCCCGATCGGACGGCGCAACGCCGCAGCCCCGATGGCCGGCAGGGCCAGGCGGTCGTCGACCCGATGCAGAACTCGGTCGACCTCGCGCCGAAGGTCGCGGGCACGGCCCCGCAGGAGGCGCAAGTCGGATGGCGAAAGCTGCGACGTTTCGGCCGCCGCCGCGGCCCAGCGCGCCAGCGTCCGGCGGAAGACCAACCGGTCGATCAGCCTGTCGATCCGACGCACCATATGACCGCCCTGTCCACCCCTGACAATCGTCTCTCTGCGCGAAACAATTCCCTTATGACGAAGAAATCGTCGCCCTGCCAATAGCATATGCCGCCGCAGTAAACAAATTCACTCCGCCGTGGCGGGATTTGCCTGCCGCATCGCCGCCAGCGCCAGGTCGACAATGCGACGGCCCTGTGCCGGGTCCTCCGCGCGGACCGAGATCGTCACAAGCCGCCCCTTCAGCCCGAAAACGACCCGCCAGTAATCACCCACGGCCTGGTCGACCACCCGCAGGAGCAGCGCACCCTCGGCGATCGAGGTCTGCTGCACCCGGACCGATGCGGCCTTGCCGTCCCGCGCCAGCGCCGCCCGCCCGGCGGGAGAGCGGAAATAGTCCGACAGCGCCTTCGCCCCGGTCCTCAGCACGGCAGAGGATCCCGGCTCACCCACGGAGAGCGCGATCAGGGCCGGCACCGCCGCCGTCTTGCCGCTGCAACGGCCCATCAGGACCACCGCGCCGCCACCCTGCGCCGCACTGGCCTCCCTGTCGACGCAATAGCCGGCAGGGGGCCGGGCGACCATCTCGCCCTGAAACAGCGCCACCCGCCCGGCTCCGCCGCCCCCACCGCCCGGCGACACACATCCCGCGGCCAGCATCGCCAGCGCGAAAGCCGCCCGCCCGAATGCCGCCCTGAACAAGATCACCGCCACCCCATCCACGCCCCGTATGCCTCGTGCCGCCGGGATAGCGCCCGGCCGCGCCGCGGGCAAGCATCGCCGCAGCCTGCCGCCCTTTCCCTCGGCAGCCCTTTGCGCTAATGCCGGGCCATTCCCAATCCGGCGGGCCCTGCAATGAAATTCACGCTTTCCTGGCTGCACGATCATCTCGACACCTCGGCAACCGTCGACGAGATCTCCGAGACGCTGACCGACCTTGGGCTGGAGGTCGAAGGGGTCGAGGATCCGGCCGCCGCGCTGTCGGCCTTCCGTATCTGCCGGGTGATCGAGGCGGTGCAGCACCCCAATGCCGACCGGCTGCGCGTCTGCCGCGTGGCCACCTGGCCCGATGGCCCGGGCACCGAGATGGTGGAGGTCCAGGTCGTCTGCGGCGCGCCGAATGCCCGCACCGGCCTGGTCGGCGTTTTCGCCCCGCCCGGCACCCATGTTCCGGGCACCGGCGTCGATCTGAAGCCGGGCATCATCCGGGGCGTGGAATCGAACGGCATGCTGTGTTCCGAACGCGAGCTGATGCTGTCGGACGATCATGACGGCATCATCGACCTGCCGGAAGACGCGCCGATGGGGGCACGGTTCGCCGACTATCGCGGGCTGAACGATCCGGTGTTCGAGATCAAGGTCACGCCGAACCGCCCCGATGCGCTGGGCATCCGCGGCATCGCCCGCGATCTGGCGGCGCGCGGCCTCGGCCGGCTGAAACCGCTGGCGATCGTGCCGGTGCAGGGGCGCTTCGACAGCCCGGTGGGCGTCCGGATCGACCCGGCGCTGAAGGCCAGGGGCTGCCCGCATTTCGCCGGCCGCGTCATTCGAGGCGTGAAGAACGGCCCCTCGCCCGACTGGCTGCAAAACCGGCTGAAGGCCATCGGCCTGCGCCCGATCTCGGCGCTGGTCGACATCACCAACTTCTTCACTATCGGGCTGAACCGGCCACTGCATGTGTTCGACGTGGCAAAGGTCAAGGGCGGGATGCTTCAGATCCGGCCGGCGGCGGGCGGCGAGGATCTGCTGGCGCTGGATGGGCGGACCTACAGGCTGTCGGCGGGTCAGATGCTGATTGCCGATGGCGAGGGCACGCCCGAGTCGCTGGCCGGCATCATGGGTGGCGAGGCGTCGGGCTGCACCGCCGAGACGACCGAGGTCTTTCTTGAATCGGCCTATTGGGACCCGATCACCGTCGCCGCGACGGGGCGGGCACTGAAGATCAATTCGGATGCCCGCTATCGTTTCGAGCGCGGGGTCGACCCGGCCTTCACCGTTCCGGGGCTCGAACTCGCCACGCAGATGGTGCTGGATCTCTGCGGCGGCGAGGCAAGCCATGTCGTGCAGGACGGCGCCCCCCCCGATACGACGCGGGCCTATCGGCTGGACCCGGCCCGGGTGGTCAGCCTCGTCGGCATGGACATTCCCGAAGCCGAGCAGATCCGCACGCTGATCGCCTTGGGCTTCAGCATGGACGGGCTGATGGCAACACCGCCAAGCTGGCGGCCCGACGTGCTGGGCGAGGCCGACCTGATCGAGGAAGTCGCCCGCATCGCCAGCCTTGCCCGCCTGAAGGGCGCCGCGATGAAGCGGGGCCAGCCCGGCGTGCCCCGTCCGATCCTGACGCCCCTGCAAGTGCGCGAAAGGACCGCGCGGCGTACGATTGCCGCCCTCGGCTACAACGAATGCGTCACCTACAGCTTCATCGACGAAAAGGCGGCGCTGCTGTTCGGCGGCGGGGCCGACGCGGTGCGGGTGGAAAACCCGATCTCGTCCGAGATGACGCATCTGCGCCCGGACCTGCTGCCTGGCCTGCTGTCGGCGGCGGCCCGCAACCAGGCGCGCGGCTTCATGGATCTGGCGCTGTTCGAGGTCGGCCCGGCCTTTCAGGGCGGCGAACCCGGCGACCAGCATTTGCAGGCGACGGGCCTTCTGATCGGCGCCAGCGCCCCGCGCGATCCCTATGGCAGCCGGCGGCCGGTCGATGTCTTCGACGCCAAGGCCGATGCCGAGGCTGTCCTGGCCGCCCTTGGCGCGCCGGCTCGGACACAGATCGGCCGCAAGGTGCCGGGCTGGTGGCATCCCGGCCGCGCGGGTGCGATCGGGCTTGGCCCGAACACTTTGGCGACCTTCGGCGAGGTGCATCCGCGCATTCTGGCCGCCATGGGGGTAAAGGGGCCGGCGGTCGCCTTCAGCATTCTTGTGGCCAATGTGCCCCAGCCCAAGACGAAATCGCCCGTCCGCCCGGCGCTGGCGATAAGCGACCTTCAGGCGGTCGAGCGCGATTTCGCCTTTGTCGTCGATGCCCGGGTCGAGGTGTTGAGCGCGGTGAATGCAGCGCAGGGCGTCGACAAGACGCTGATCGAAAGCGTGCGCGTCTTCGACCAGTTCGCCGGCGACAAGGCCGAGGCGCAGATGGGTGCGGGCAAGAAGTCCATCGCGCTGACCGTGCGGCTGCAACCTGTCGAGGCCACGCTGACCGAGGCCGAGATCGAGGCCGTCTCGAAGAAGATCATCGAGAAGGTGACGAAGGCCACCGGCGGATCGCTTCGCGGATAAACGACCCCCGCCCGGGAAGGCGGAAGCCGCTCTTGCTTTTGGGCTTCCGGCGGTCACGCATCCGGCGCCCGCGCCGGTTGCGGCCTTCGCCGATGCTGATCATGACCGCCGGACCGGACCGCGATCATGCACCTTAGGCCGCGTGGCTACCTGCGCGGCTTGCCGCGCCAGGTGTCCAGCCAGCGGGTGAAGCGGCCCCAGACCCCGCGCGCGCCTGCGGCGGCGGCATCGGCTTCGGCGTCGATACGGTCGATGGCCGGATCGACCATCCGTTCGCGGAACTGCATCCACATCATCCGCGCCATCACCAGGACGAACAGCAGGAACGCGATGATGATGATGTTCAGCCAGGGGATCAGCACCACATCCGGCCCCGAAACCGGCGTGACCTTGACCGCATTGGGATAGATCGAGATCATGGCGATCCGCCAGCCGTAATGGGTGATCGCAACCCATTGCGGATTTGCCTTGTCCGACTTGTAGTTCGTGGCCTCGGCCTGCAGCGTGCTGGAATCCCATTTGAAATAGGGCGGCCAGAGCCAGCCCGTATCCTCGTTGCGGTAGACCATCACCGTCTTGCCGTCAGGAAACACCGCGTCGATGAAGCGGATGTCGCGCTGCGTCGAGGTGGTTTCGGAGCCGGTACCGGAATCCTCGATCGCATAGAACATCCAGTTCGATCCGATCGGCATCAGCTTGTTGTAGGTGTTGATGATCTGCACCACGTCGCGCTGCGGCAGCGTGTAATCCAGAAACAACCCCACGATCACGATCAGGATGATCCGCAGCGTCCATTTGATCTTCGTCCACATCTGCGGCGATCCCTACCAGTTCACGAAATAGACCGTGGCGAAGAAAAATGCCATCGGCAGGATGTAGATAAGCCAGAGCAGGCGCCGTTTCAGCCCTTTTTCATAGCTTCGCATGCCCTCTTCGATCCAGGCGTCGCGGTCGCCGATCATCTCTTCGGCAATCCAGCGCTTTTCCAGCTTTTCGCGCCGGACCGAGCGCGAATAGGTGGCGGCAAGCCAATAGGCGATCGTCAGCACGATCAGCGCAAAGACCGCAAGACGCAGCCAGCCGGCAACGATCATCCCCGCCCCCTGACGGCCCCCCAGGGGCCCACGATGTCGCGCAGATCGCGCGAAGGTTTCGGTCCGGCCCGCATTTCGGGCCGCGAGAGCTCGTCCATCTTCGGCTCGGGCCCGAACAGCGCCTCGCGCGCGCCCTCCTTGTCGACCTGATATTCCCGCGCCAGGAAATCGGCGACGTGAATCCGCTTCTGCTCGGACCAGCCGCGATAGGCCTCATAGAAACGTTCCTTGTGGGTAATGAACATCTGTCGCACATCCATGGGCGAAAGCTCGGACAACAGCATGTTCACAAGGTCCCGGTCGCGGCCCGGGCGGGCGCGCAGCGTATAGAAATAGGCCGGATGCTCGCTGGAGATCCGCGGCCAGGGGCCGGCCCCCTCGGCCCAGCGCAAGAGCGCCGCGAGGCCCAGGAATTCGTCCGGCAGCGCGGTGCCGAGGCGATAGGCCACCTTGCGCAATTCGGTTCGCCGGGCATCGCCCACCTCGATCCCCAGATGATCGGCCGCATCGAGCAGGATGAAATCCATCTTCTGCCGCAGGATCGCTCCGGCATCCGCGCCACGGGCCTGGACGATGGGCTCTGCGAGCTGGTTGCGCTCCAGCCAGTCGGCAATATGGTTGCGATGGCTGAAATCCATCGCCTGCGGCACCGGCAGCGCGCCCAGGGTGCCGACCGGCTGCCGGGAAATGGCGGCGGGAAACTTCACGTCGCGAAAGATGTAGAGCCCGCCGAACAGGCTGGTCCAGAAATTGCCCTGCTCGAAGGTCATCGCCGGCAGGCTGATCGGCACGCGGGTCACGTCGCCGGTGCGGCGGGCAAGGGCGATCATCTCGCCGATCAGCCCCTCGTCGCGCCAGCCGTCCGGCTCGCGCCGGAAACGCTCGATCAGCCGGCCCAGCTTCGCCGCGTCGGCGACATGGCCGCCGATGGTATCGGCCTCGACCGTGATCTGCCGGATCTCGAACAGCTTCGCCGGGCTGTCGACGGCATAGACCGACCCCTGCAATTCGCCGGCCACCGCATCGCGCGCCGTCAGGGCGAAAAGCTGGGCCTCGTTGCGTTCGATGAACTGGGTCAGGATGCCGCGGCTGGTCGAGAAGCGGATGTTCAGAAGTGGTGCCTCCTTCTGCGCCGTGGACAGCAGGATGAAGCGCCGGTTCGCCCCGTCGGGATTGAGATAGAGTGGATCGCCGAATTCGTCGCCGATCTCGGGGCTGTAGCCCGACAGATCGATATGGAAATCGTCAAGCGTCGTGGTGCGTCCGGTCAGATGGGCCAGCGCCCGGTTGTAGCGCTCCACTAGTTGCGGCGACGAAACCTCGATCAGGTTGCCGAACATCAGGCCGCGGGCGATGAGTGGGTTCATGGCTTGGGCTTCCCCCGGAAAATGCGCATCGCGGCGGCCGCGACCCGCCCGCCGGAGACAGTGCCGCCCCCCCGCCAGACGCGCGCGCCCACGTCACCGCCGCGCACAGGCGGCCGGCTTGCCCCGGTATCGCGGATGGGCTGCGGCCCGGTCATCGGATCGAACCTGATCACCCCTGCCCCGCCAGATACCGCCGACGCGCCTCTTCCGCCCGCTGCATGTCGCGCACCATCGTCTCGATCGCGACCTCATCCGACTTGTCGGCATAGCGGAACTCGGAATCCGCGTAGCGGTTCACTTCCTGGATCACCATATCCACGGTGATCGGCCGCATCAGCGCGCGGATCATCGCCATTTTCTCGTCATAGGGCTTGAACAGGAACAGATCCGGTTCTTCCATCCATTCGTCCGGCAATTCGAAATCCATCGCCCGGACCTTCACCGCATCGGTGATGTTCTTGATCGCCCGGCCGGTGAACCGCTCGTCAGCCTGCTGGATCGCCTTCAGATAGGTGCCGATCTTCGTCAATGTGTCGAGGGGGCCGATCTCCGCCGCCACCCTGTCCCAGACCCGCAGCAGACCCGCCTCATGCGGGCGGGAATGGCCCTCGAAACTTGCCGCCACCGCGCGCTTGATCTCCTGCGCGGCGAAAAGATCGTGTGCGCCCAGCGGAATCGCATGGTTCTTGCCCAGCAGCAGCGCCAGGATGTCGATGTAATCCTCGCGGCTTTGCGGGCCGTCGACCAGAAACCGGGCGCCCGCCCGCTGGCGAAGGGCGTCGTCCACGTTTTCGGGGTAGTTCGAGAACATGCCGAAGGTGCAATTCCCCCGCACCACCGTGCCCGCCCCCGCGAAGGCCTGCATGAAGACCGCCGTCACCTCCTGCTGGCCGGCCGAGGACTGCCGGTCGCCGCGCTTGCCCGCCACCTGGTCGATGTCGTCGATGGTGCCAAAGCCGATCACCGTGGGGTCCAGCACCGCGTCGATGAAGGCCTTGGCATTCTGCCCCGACTTGCCCTGATAGCTGTCGATCTGGTCGATGGAGAAATTCTGGTAGCGGAACGGATAGCCCGCAACCTTGCAATAGCCGTCCAGCAGTCCTGCCATCATCTGGATCAGCGTGGTCTTGCCCGTTCCCGGCTTGCCGTCGCCCATGAAGGTGAAGATGAAACCGCCCAGCTCGGCAAAGGGATTGAGCCGGCGCTCGAAATCATAGGCCATCAGCATCTTGGCCAACCGCAGGCTCTGGTATTTGGCGATATGGTTGCCGACCACCTCCTGCGGTTTCTTGAAGGCCATGACCAGCGCGCCGCCCTTCGCGGCCCGCGCCGGCTTGAACCCCGCGATCATCAGCCCGTCCGCCTCGACCCGCCACGATCCGGCGGTGAAGACCGACACCCGCGCGCCGGCCTCGGCCCGGATCTGCACCTTCTTCATCAGCGCTTCGGCAAAGGCCGAGATCACCGCCACCAGCCGGGCGTCGTCCGTCGCCAGCGCGGCGATGTCCTGGTCCAGTTCCCACAGCGCGCCATGCAGCGCCAAGGGCGCATTGTCGGTCAGCACCTCCTCCACCTCGCCCAGTTCCACCGTCTGGCTGCCGACATGCGGCGCAATCAGGAAGGCCAGGGCATTGGCGAAGGTGAAAAGAACCACCAGCGCCTCGGCCTGCAGCAATTCGGCGAATTCCGCGCGCCGGGGCTCGGGAAGGCGGCCTTCGAGATTGGCCCGCTTCAGCTCTGCGAGGCCCGAAGCCGCGGCAAAGGTCTCGCCCATGGCGAGCGCGATGGCCAGCGCCCGGCGCAGGGCCGTCAGGCTCGCCGCCTCGACTGGCGTGATCAGCCCGTCCGACAGCGCCTCCACCCGTTCGGCCAGACGCACGCCGCCGGGACGGGCGGGCGGGCGCGTGGCCATCCCGACCACCGTGGACCGGAACCGCGGCCGGGTGCCGGTACCGGGCGACCGCTCGGCCGCGACCGCGGCCTCGACCAGCGGTTTTGCCAGCCGCGGCGCATAGTCAAAGCCCTGAACCAGCCCCAGCGCCGCATCGTATTGCGCGCGGACCGCCTCTTCCTTCAACTCCATCGTATCGCGCACGACCATTCCCAAGCCTTTTCATCTGTCCATAAATATCCCGGGGGGTCCGGGGGGCTGGCCCCCCGGGGCCCGATCCTTCAGACCCCCGGTATCAACCGCCCGCCGGCCCCCACCACGAATTTCCGAATCCCGCGCAGCCCGGGCGGATCCTGCTCCACCAGCACCTGATAGGGCCGCTCCGGCAGGACAATCATCCGCTCCGTTCCCGTCGTGCCGGTGTCGGCCCCGGTCAGCGGATCCAGCCGGAAGATCTGCTTCGGACGCGAGGAGAACCAGCCGTTCTTCACCATCTCCTCGCGGTCGGACACCAGATCCTCCACCGTCCAGACCAGTGCCCAGTCCTCGCCCTCGGGCGCGCGGGCATCCTCCAGCACCTTCGAGATCGGGCCGGATTGCAGCGTGAACCCGGCCGAATACATCGGGCCAAGGGTGATGCGCCGCAGCCGCTTGGGATAGGTCGCCTCGAAATCGTCGTCAAAGCCCGTCGCGATGGTCAGGAGCTTCAGCCCGCCCACCGACTGCGCCAGCAGCTTCTGCTGCATCGGCGGCCAGCGATAGGCATCCTCGGGCAGGGGGCGGCTGCCGTCCTCCTCCACATCGAGCAGATAGACCACCGGCAGGTTGACCTGCCCGTCCCAGACCGCCCAGTGAATCAGGTATTTTCGCCGGCCTCCGTTCTGGCCCAGCCATTGCGCATCGGGGTCGTTTCTGGCCCAGAACAGCCCGCCGGCCTTCAGCGCCTCGTAATACAACCGTTGCGACAGCGCGAACTGCAACCCGACAGGCACCTTCAGGTCGCGCAGGATGGTATGCACCATGCGGTCCTTGAATTCGGTTTCAGAGGCCATGCCGGACAGGTGCTTGTCCGCCTGCTGCGCGTCGACCGCCATCATCAGCACTTCCTGCGCCACCGGAAAGCCGCTTTCATGGCGGTCGATGGTCAGACGCGGCGCCCCCTCGGCGCGGCCGGTCATCAGATATTTGTGGTTCAGCGCCTGGAACGTACCGATCACGCCGGCCAGATAACGGCCAAGCAGGCGCGATTCCGTCCGCGTCAGGCTGCCTTCGGTTTCCAGTTCCGCCGCGATGCGGGCCAGATGGCTGCCGATCCGCGCGAACTTTGCGAAATAGCGGCGTGCGACCTCGGCGTCGTACAACTCGGCATGGTCCGAGACGAGCGCCTCCTTGACGGAATTGTCAGCCATCGCGGTCCTTTCCCGCTTCCCCCGCGCCGGACCCGGTGCAACCCGCCGGCAAGATCGCGCCGGCCACGGCCGGTCGGCGCAATCCGCCATCTGTCCTGACCCCGCCGGCAGAGATCATCCGCCGTAGGCGTTCTTGTCGTGTTTCTCGACGATCGCGGCAAAGCGCCGGGCGAAACGCTCGTCGGCCTTGGCCTTCTGTTCCAGAATCTTCCGGGCGAAGACCATGTTCGCCTCATGCGATTCCAGCATGTCGGCCATCTTGGCATTGGTCGCGGCGCCGATCCCGGCCATGGCGGCCTGCGCCTCCTGGTCGGTCTTGACGCCGATCTCGTTGATGCGATGCGCCACATCCTGCTGCTGGGCCGTCTTCAGGCTGGAGGTCAGCGCATCGTAAAGCACCACGCGCTGCTTGGTGTCGGTCTGCAGCTTGTTGATCAGCACCAGTTGCGTCGCCGCCTGGTTGGTCAGCGAATCGACCCAGGTCTTGCCCTTCTCGATATAGCGTTCCAGCGTCTGGCTGCGAGCCAGCTTCACCTGTTCGTCCTGCACCAGCGCATTGTGCCTGGCATTCTGTTCGGCCAGTTCGCTTTCCAGCCGGGTCCGCGCCGTGGCGTCCATCTCGACCGCGATCCGGTTTTCCAGTTCGATCAGCCGCGGATCCATCGCCGCGATTTCGGCCCGCACCGCTTCCAGCGCGGCCACGGTCTCCTCGCGGTCGGTCAGCGTTGCGGACAGGTTGACCTCGACCTTGGCCTTCTGGTTGTTGAGAAGGTCCAGCTGGCCCTGCAACAGCTTCACGATCACATCCGATTTCGAGATCAGATCCTGCAACTTGTCGTCGATGGTCGCATCCCGCAGGCGCTCCTGCCGCATCGATTCGGATTTCGCGCTGGAAAAGATCCCGACAAAGCTCTCCCAGCCCGACTTGGTCCGCATCTCGTCGAAATCCTTCGAGAAAGCGGCGGTCACATCGTCAAGCCCCATGATCAGTTCGGCGATGTTGGCATTCATCACCTCGGTGTGTTTGTGCACATCCTCCAGCGTGGCGTTCTCGACATCGAGCATCGCGCCATCGTCGACCTTCTGCCGCGCGGCCTCGATCGTGGCGGTAATCGCGGTGATCTTGGCCTGCGCCGCCTTCACCTGCTTTTCGCTTTCGATAATCTGGCTCTGCAAATCCGCCATCTGGCCCTCCTGCCGGGTCTGTCAAATCTGACTTATACATGTATCGGGGATTTACATCCCTGCTTGCTGCAATTTTCGTTGCCCCAAGCCCCGGGCGCAAGGGATTTTCGCGGCCTGCCCGATGCAATGCCGCTTTCTGTCGCTCCGGCCGTTTCAGGAACGGCATCGCCCGCTGCATTGCCCCTGGCCCGGGCCTTCTTCCGGGCGGAATCGGGGTCAGGACCTCCGCCCTTGGCGCCGCCTGTCCCGCAGGCTAGCCTGCGCGCGACACGACCGACCCCGGTCCGAACCGAACGGAGCCATCATCCATGACCCTCGAAGACCTTCGCGCCGCCGTTCAGGCCGGGATTCTGACCGAGGCCCAAGCCGCAAGCGTGAAGGCTCTGGCCGAGGACCGCGCCGGCCGCCGCGCCCGGCTTCCGGCGGAAGACGAGCCCTTCGAGTTCTTCCGCGGGTTTTCCGAGATCTTCATCTCGCTCGGCCTCGTCATCCTGATGTCGGGCCTGGTGGCACTGGTGCTCTGGGTCGGCGGGCTGGGCATGGCAATGGCCGTCCCCGCGGCCGTGGCGGCGGTTTCCTGGTGGTGGGCCGGCTATTTCACCCTGAAGCGGCGGATGAACCTGCCGTCCATGGTCCTTGTGCTGGCGTTCGGCGGCGGCGTCTGGCTTTTCGTTCTGGCGCTGATGCTACAGGTCGGGGGGGTCGATCTTGGTCCCCGCGCCACCGCCGTTGTTCCCGCCCTCGTTGCGGCCCTGGCCCTGCTGCTCTGGTACCGCCGCTTCCACCTGCCGTTCACCATGTTCGTCCTGGGCGGCTTCGTTCTGACCGTCCTTTACGGCATCACGGCCTCGGCCACGGCGCTTCAGGCTTTCATCACGGGCAGCCGGACCGGCTTCGGCGGCTTTTTCGATCTGGGCCAGAGCCCCGCCTTCGCCACCGCGACGCTGATCTTCGGCCTCGGCACCTTCGCGGCCGGCATGTGGTTCGACCTGCGCGATCCCCATCGCCTGGGTCGCTACGCCGCCACCGCCTTCTGGCTGCATCTGATGGCCGCGCCGGCACTGGTGAACACGGTTGCCCTGTCGCTTTACAACAGCGGCAGCGGCGCGAATGTCGGCTTGCTGGCGCTGGCGCTGCTGGCCATCGCACTTCTGGCGCTGGCGATCGACCGCCGCTCCTTCCTGACCGCCGCGCTGGGATACATCGCCATCGTCATCTTCTGGATCCTGGGCGACACCCGCGATTTCGGCAACTGGGTGGCGATCCTGCTGGTGATGGGCGCCCTGATCACCGCTGCCGGCACATGGTGGGTGCAACTGCGCCGTGCGGTGCTGAATGCGCTACCCGATTTCCCCGGGAAAGACCGGCTGCCGCCCTGGGCGGCCTGACGCGCGCGGCTTGAACCCGGGGCGGGGGCGTCCTACGTCAGCCCCGATGCCCAAGAAAGGGACCGGCCCATGACCGACCTGACCCCGCGCGAGATCGTCTCGGAACTCGACCGCTTCATCATCGGCCAGCGCGAGGCCAAGCGCGCCGTCGCCGTCGCGCTGCGCAACCGCTGGCGCAGAAAACGGCTGTCCGACGACCTGCGCGACGAGGTTTATCCGAAGAACATCCTGATGATCGGCCCGACCGGCGTCGGAAAGACGGAGATCAGCCGCCGCCTTGCCCGGCTGGCCAAGGCCCCCTTCCTGAAGGTCGAGGCGACGAAATTCACCGAGGTGGGCTATGTCGGGCGCGATGTCGATTCGATCATCCGCGATCTGGTCGATGCCGCCATCGTCGAGACCCGCGCCCATATGCGCGACGAGGTGCGCGGCAAGGCCCGCCACGCCGCCGAGGAACGGGTGATCGACGCCATCGCTGGCCGCGATTCGCGCGAGCAGACCCGCGAGATGTTTCGCAGGAAGCTGCGGGCGGGCGAGCTCGACGACACCGTGATCGAGATCGAGGTGGCCGAACCCGGCCCGGGCTTTCCGATGATGCTGGGCGGCGGCGGGATGGAAACGCAGATGCAGGGCTTGCAGGATCTGTTCGGCAAGGCCTTCCAGCGCCAGACCAAGAAGCGCATCGCCGTGGCCGACAGCTATGAGCTGTTGATGGGCCAGGAGGCCGACAAGCTTCTTGACGACGAGGCGGTCAAGGCCGAGGCGCTGCGCGCCGTGCAGGAAAACGGCATCGTCTTCCTCGATGAGATCGACAAGATCTGTGCCCGTGCGGAGGCGCGCGGCGCCGATGTCAGCCGCGAAGGCGTGCAGCGCGACCTCTTGCCGCTGATCGAGGGCACTACGGTGTCGACCAAATACGGCCCCGTCAAGACCGACCACATCCTCTTCATCGCCTCGGGGGCGTTCCACGTCGCCAAACCGTCGGATCTTCTGCCCGAATTGCAGGGCCGCCTGCCCATCCGCGTGGAACTTGGCCCATTGAGCGAAGAGGATTTCGTCCGCATCCTGACCGAGACGGACAATGCCCTGACGCGGCAATACGAAGGGCTGATGGCAACCGAGGGCGTGACCGTGCGCTTCACCGAAGACGGAATCGCCGCCATCGCCGGAATCGCCGCGGAAGTGAACCGCAGCGTGGAGAACATCGGCGCCCGGCGGCTTTACACGGTGATGGAGCGGGTGTTCGAGGATCTTTCCTTTGCCGCCCCCGACCGCGATGGCCAGACCGTCACCGTCGACGAGGGTTTCGTCGAGGCCAATGTCGGCGCGCTGGCCCGCTCGGCCGACATTTCGCGTTATGTCCTCTGAGCCGGACCGCCTGTCGCCGGATCGGCGGGAGGCCCGTCAGGCAAGGGGCGGCAGGCCCATGGCCTCGCGCAGCGATGGCGTGCGGATGTCAAGCTCCTGGCCGGCAAGCGGATCGGCCGCGGCGGTGCAGAGCCAGGCAATGGCACGGCCGGGCTGATCGGGCGGGGCGAGGTCGCTGCGCTTCAGTTGCGAAACCGGATTGATGCCCGAGGCGCGGATCTGCCCCTGCATGCCGGTATCCACCACCCCCGGCGCAAGGCCGAAGACGCGGATGCCCTGCGTCCCGTATTCGAGGTGGACGGCCCTGGTCAGCATGGCAAGGCCGGCCTTGCCGGTGCAATAGGCCGCCCATCCCTCTTGCGGGCGGTGGGCGGCCCCGGAGGACAGGTTGACGATGGTCCCCCGCCCCCGGGCCAGCATGGCGGGCAGGGCAAGACGGATCGCATCGAACTGCGCCGTCAGGTTGATCTCGATGCTGCGGGCGAAGGCCGCTGGGTCGAGGTCGGTGATACGGCCGATGGGCGCGATGACGGCGGCATTGTTCACAAGGATGTCGAACCCCGGCGCCAGAACCTCGGCCAGCCGGACCCGATCGGCGATGTCGCAAAGGACGCCGGTCGCGCCGGGCAGCGCGGCGCTGGCAGCGGCCAGACTTTCGGCGCTGCGGGTGGTGAAGGTGACGGCCGCACCCAGCGCACCCAGCGCAGCGACGGTGGCCTGCCCGATTCCGCCCGCGCCGCCGGTGACAAGGGCCGCAAGACCGGAAAGGGGTTGTGTCATCGCGAACCTCGCTGCCGCTTCAAAAAAGGGGTAGCCGGCCCGCACCGCCATGTCACGCCGCAAATGTCGCCCGCGGGATGGCATAATCCGTCGCTGCGTGATTGATGGGCGTTGGAGATCCGCAATGCCCTTCCTCGCCTTCCTGCGCGCCAACGCGCCCTTCCTTCTGGCGGGGCTTCTGCTGTCGTTCCTGTCCAGCTTCGGGCTGACCTATTTCATCGCCCCCTTTGCCGCCGACATCCGCACCGCATATGGCATGGGCCACGGCGAATGGGCGACGCAATATGCCGCCGCCACCACTGCGGCGGCGATGGCGATGGTCTGGGCCGGCGGCCTGCTGGACCGCTACCGGGTGCGGTTGATCGCGCCCGTGGTACTGATCGGGCTGGCGGGCGCGCTGGTGGCGATGGCGCTGAACACCTCGGCGCTGATGCTGCCTGTCATCGTCTTCTTTCTGCGCTTTCTGGGCCAGGGCATGGCGGTGCAGGCGGCCGGTGTCGCGATGAGCCGCTGGTTCGTCGGCAGCCGGGGCCGGGCGCTTGCCGTCGCCGCGATGGGGTATTCGCTGGGCGAGGTGATCCTGCCGATCGGCTTCACGGCCGCCAAGGCGGTGATGCCGTGGCGCTGGCTCTTCGTCGTGGCCGCCGGGATCATCCTGGTCTTCCTGCCGCTTCTGCATCGCCTTCTGCGGCTGGAGCGGACGCCGCAGCAGATGTCCGTTGGAGAGGAATCGGCGGGGTTCGACGGGCGGCACTGGACGCGCGGTCAGGTGCTGCGCCACGGGCTGTTCTGGTGCATGCTGCCGGCCCTTCTGACGCCCTCGTCCTTCATCACCATCGTGTTCTTCCACCAGGTGCAGATCGCATCGGTAAAGGGCTGGTCGCATCTGGGACTTCTGGCGATCTTCCCGGCCTATACGGTCGCGGCGGTGATCGGGATGTTCGCCTCCGGCGCGGTCCTGGACCGGATCGGCACCCGGCCGCTGATCCCGGTCTATCTTTTGCCGATGGCCGTCTGTCTTTTCCTGTTCCCGCAGGTCGAAAGCCTGGCCTGGGCCGCGCCGCCGCTGGCCCTGATGGGGCTGACGGCCGGCGCGCAGGCGACCGTGCTGATGGCGTTCTGGGCCGAAATCTACGGCACCCGGCATCTGGGAGAGATCCGGGCGCTGACCGGGGCGCTGATGGTGGCCGGAACCGCCCTTGGCCCGATGATCGCCGGCGCCCTGATCGACCGCGGAATCGCCGTCGAACAGCAGATGCCGACGCAGGGCTGGCTGACGCTGGTCGCGGCCGGGCTGGCAACACTGGGACTTTTCCGCTACGTCGGCGGGATCGCCATCAGGCGCACTTGACCGCCGTCGCGCGCGCGGCGAAGCATGCAACATGCGCGCCCTTGCCACGATTCTCATGCTCTTCGTCCTCGTCTCCTGCGCTGCGCGGGGCGATTTCATCTTTGTCGACCAGTTGCCGCCGGAAAAGGCCCGGCAGGCGATGGAACTCGGTACGACCGAGGCGATTTTCGTGGGCACCTCGCGCAAGGAGACCGATGGCGTCTTCGGCTATGAACGTTCTGAAACCGCGAGCTTTCTTCGCTATGACATCCAGGTTCCGCCCGATCGCGAACTGGGCCAGGTCAGTTGGCCGCGCAACCCGCAGCGCGCCAAGCCCGACAAGGATTTCCTGACGCTCGATGCGCATCAATATGCCGATTCCGCTGATTTTCGCGCCGATCTGAAAGCGGCGATACTCCGTGAGCCGCGGCACGAGGTGGTGGTTTATGTGCATGGCTTCAACAACACGCTGGCCGAGGGCGTCTATCGCGTCGCCCAGATGCATCACGACCTGCAGATCTCGGGCGTGGCGGTGCATTATGCCTGGCCGTCGCGCGCCTCGCCCCTTGGCTATGTCTACGACCGCGATTCGGCGCTGTTCGGGCGCGACGGGCTGGAGGATCTGCTGGCCCAGGTCGTCAAGGCCGGCGCCAAGCGCATCGTGATCGTGGCGCATTCGATGGGCGGCGCCCTGACGATGGAAACGCTGCGGCAGGTGGCCATCCGCGGCGACACGCAGATCCTGAACCGCCTTGCCGGCGTGGTGCTGATCTCGCCCGATCTCGACGTGGACGTCTTCCGCTCGCAGGCCCGCGACATGGGCAAACTGCCCGAGCCGTTCATCATCTTCGGCTCGTCGCGCGACAGGGTGCTGAACCTGTCGTCCAAACTGTCCGGCGCACCCGACCGGCTGGGGAACCTGCCGGATGTCTCGGCGATCAAGGATCTGAAAGTGACCTACCTCGATACCGCCGCCTACAATCAGGGGGCGGGGCATTTCAACGTCGGCACGTCGCCGGCACTGTTGCAGCTTCTGGCGGGGATCTCCAGCGTGGATGCCGCCTTCCGGGCCGAGGCAGCGACGCGGGTGGGTCTGCTGCCGGGTGTGGTGCTGACGGTGAAGAACGCGACCTCCATCGTGCTGGCCCCGGTCGAGGCGGTGGCCGAGGGCAGCCTGGACCGGCGCAACTGCCCCGAAGGCCAGGTCTGGCGCGATGGCCGTTGCTTTACCCGTACCGAGCCGCCGGTCCTGCCGGACTAACCCCTGCCGGACTATGGCAGCGCGCGGCCCTTCATGATCGCCTCCTGCCCGAAGCGGGCGCGGATCAGGTCGGTCGCGCGTTCGGCAGCAGCCCGGCGTACGGCCTCGGGGTCGAGCAGGTCGCCCAGCCGGTCGGCCCGGTCCTCTGGCACCAGATCCGCGATGCCGACGCCGATCAGCCGGAACGGCCCCCTCTCGCCGGCATGATCGAAAAGCGCGCGGGCCGCGTGATAGATGCGGTCGGCAAGCTGGGTGGCATCGGCCAGCGCATGCCGCCGCGCGACCAGCTGGAAATCGCCACGCTTCAGTTTCAGCGTGACGGTACGCCCGGCCAGCCCCCTGGCCTTGGCCCGGTCCGACACCTGTTCGGCCAGCCGCCAGAGATGGCCGTCCAGCAGATCGGGATCGGCGGTATCCTCGTAAAAGGTCGTCTCCTTCGAGATCGACTTCATCGGCTGGTCACGGCTGACACGACGGCGATCTTCGCCGCGGGCAAGATGCCAGAGCCGGTCGCCCGTCTGCCCGAAGCGGGCCGCCAGATCCTCGCGGTTCCAGCGCAGCAGATCGGCGATGGTGCGGATGCCGGCGCGGTCCAGCGCCGCCTGCGTCGCCGTGCCGACGCCCCAGATCAGCCGCACGGGCTTCGGCGCCAGAAACGCCTGGGTCTCGGCCCGGCCGATGACGGAAAACCCCCGCGGCTTGTCCAGATCCGAGGCGATCTTGGCCAGGAACTTGTTGTGCGACAGCCCGATCGAGCCGGTGACGCCCAGCTCGTCCTCCATCCGCTTCGTCAGCCGCGCCAGCATCGCGGCCGGCGGCGCACCATGCAGGCGCTCGGTTCCCGACAGATCGAGAAAGGCCTCGTCCAGGCTGAGGGGTTCGATGGCCGGGGTCATTTCCTCCATCCTTGCCCGGATGGCGCGGCTGACCTCGGCATAGACCTGCATCCGCGGCCGCACCACGATCGCCTCGGGGCAAAGCTTCAGCGCCTGAAACATCGGCATGGCCGAACGGACGCCCCGGATGCGGGCAAGATAGCAGCAGGTCGATACCACCCCGCGCTGGCCGCCGCCGACGATGACGGGATGGTCGCGCAACGCCGGATTGTCGCGCTTTTCCACGCTGGCGTAGAAGGCGTCGCAATCCATATGGGCGATGGACAGCCGGTTCAGCTCGGCATGGACGACGATACGCGGCGACCGGCAGGCGGGGCAGCGCGCGCCGGCGGTAAACGCGGTAAAGCAGTCGCGGCAAAGGGCGGGCATGGTGCGCAGACTATAGCCCCGCCCGCCCGGGCCGCATAGGGGGTGAACGGCGCAGGAACCCGATCTTCGGACCCGGCCGTCCGCCCCTCAGGCGCAGTCAGCCCTTCTTTTCCAGATGCCCGCCAAAGGCATGCCGCATCGCCGACAGGAGCCGGTTGGCATAATCGCCTTCATCGCGCGAGGTGAAGCGCTGGAACAGCGCCGATGCCAGAACCGGGGCCGGGGTTCCGGTGTCGATGGCGGCCTGTAGTGTCCAGCGCCCCTCGCCCGAATCCGACACGCGGCCGGCATAATCGGTCAGGCTGGCATCCTGGGCCAGCGCATCGGCGGTCAGGTCGAGCAGCCAGGACGAGATCACCGAGCCGTGGCGCCAGACTTCCGCCACGCGGGCCACGTCGATCGGATAGCGGAAATAGCGCGGCTCTGCGAGCGGGGCCGTCTCGGCATCGGCCGCCGGCGGGCGTTCGCCGGCATCGGCGCGGGCCAGAATGTTCATCCCCTCGGCATAGGCGGCCATCAGCCCGTATTCGATGCCGTTATGGACCATCTTGACGAAATGGCCCGCCCCCGCCGGCCCGCAATGCAGATAGCCGAGGGGCGCGGTATCCGTCGCGCCCGGGACTGCCCCGGTTCCATCGAGGCCCGGCGCCAGCGCCGCAAGGATCGGGTCGATATGGCGCACCGCCGCCGCATCGCCGCCCAGCATCAGGCAATAGCCGCGCTCCAGCCCCCAGACCCCGCCGCTGGTGCCCGCGTCGATGAAATGCACGCCGGTGCGGCCCAGTTCCTCGGCCAGATCGACCGCATCGCGATAGTTGCTGTTGCCGCCGTCGATCAGGATGTCGCCGGGCTGCATCCGCGCGGCAATCTGGCGGGCGATCCGCCCGGTGATGGCGGCCGGCAACATCAGCCAGACCACCCGCGGCGCCGACAGCCGGGCCAGCATCTCGGCATCGCTGGCCGCACCCGTGGCGCCCTCGGCCACCAGCGCCGCGATGGCGGCGGGGCTGGCGTCATGAACCACGCAATCATGCCCCGCACGCATCAGGCGGCGAACCATGTTGGCCCCCATCCGCCCAAGACCGACCATTCCGATTTCCATTCCGCACTCTCCTTCCGGACTTGCCCGTCCCTTTCAGGGGCGGGCGGTCACGCTGACGTCGTAATCGAGGTTCTCCCACTGCCCGGTGTCGCGCCACAGGAAGGTGAACCGCACGACAGAACCGGCCTCCAGTGCCGCAATACCAAGATCCGCGACATGGACCCCCAGGCTGGAACGCCGGGTTTCCAGATCTCTCGGCGCGACCCAGCCATCGGTGGACCAGTGGACCAGCGCCGGGCGCGACAGGATCAGGCGCAGATCGAG
The DNA here is from genome assembly GCA_039808125.1 of Rhodobacter sp. Taxonomy (GTDB): domain Bacteria; phylum Pseudomonadota; class Alphaproteobacteria; order Rhodobacterales; family Rhodobacteraceae; genus Pseudogemmobacter. The sequence goes on from JBDHSO010000002.1 coordinate 81,282, forward strand.
GCCGTGGTCGATCCGCCGGATCCGGTTGTCGGGCCGCCAGATCCGCAGCCGTGGCGGTGCCTGGTTCTTCTGATAGCGCTCCACCCCCTGGCGCGGCATGTCGAAGACCGCGCCATCCGCCAGGCTGCGGCGCAGCTTGATATGCTCGGCATGGGCCCAGACCAGCGGCATCGCACCACCCGACGGCCGGCCGCGCCAGAGTTCGCGCTCCGGCAGGTCGTCGCCATCCCAGACCTGCTCTGGCAGCAGCCCGCCGTCGCCGGCCGAGGCTTCCATCGTTGCAAGCAGGGCTTCGGCCTCGGCCGGGCGGCCAGCGGCCAGTTCGTAATGCGCCCGCTCTCCGGTCAGCAGCGGCCAGGGGCGGCCGATCCCCGCCCCGTCGAAAGGCGCACCGTCCGCATGTTCGCCATAACCATCGCCGGTATAGCGATACCACAGCGGCCCCTGCGGCAGTTCGATCCGGAGATGGTGGTCCAGCGCCTTGACGGTCTCGATGATGCGTGGATCGTCGGCCGCGCGAAGTCCGAAGCGCACCAGCGCCAGCGCATCGGGGCTGAGCACGTCGCGCGCGGGCAGCGCCGAAAGGTCGCAGCCACGGTTGCGGATCGGTGTCTTCGCATCGCCGATGGCGGCGGAATCGGTCGGACCATCCGGCGCATTCCGGGCGTAATAGCCAAAGACACCGGCCGGTTCGCAGATCGCGGGGCTGGTCGCGAAGGTCCAGTCCTCAATCTGGTCGTTCCAGGAATCAGCGGTATCGCGCAACAGCATCGCCGCATCGGGATCGCCCGCGGCCTCCAGCAGGTCGGCCGCTGCCAGAAGGGCTGCGATCTCGACGGCCAGGGTAAAGGGGCTGTAGCCGCCGTTCTCTTCCCAGCGGTCCTGCGGCGTTGCGGGGCCATGGGCCAGGATATAGCCCGCGGCCTTGCGCACCATCGGCAGGTAGGGCGCCATCCGGCGGCGCGACAGCACCGTCTTGCGCGACAGAAGGTCCACCAGCAGGATCGGAAAGGCGCATTCGTCCATCTGCACGCCGTTCCAGTAGGGCCGCCCGTCCAGCCACAGGTTTTGCGACCAGCGCCCCGAGGCAAGCTGCACCTCGCGCAGATAATCGAGGATGGCCAGCGCCTCCTTCGCATCACCCGCCGCCAGAAAGCCGCCGGCCGCTTCAACAAGGTCGCGCGGCCAGACAAGATGATAGCCGCCAAGGTCGCCATCGCCCTTCGAGGCGCCCCAGGGAATGGACAGGCTGGCCACCACGGCGCCCGGCCGATCCGCGGCGCGATGGCTGGCCAGAACCGCGGTCGAGACGCGATAGGCCGTGTTGCCAGCCGCCTCCCGGCCGTCCAGATGCCGCAACCGGCCCTGCCACCCGGCCCAGCCCTTGCGATAGGCCTCCAGCGCCGGCTTGAAACCCGCCCACAGGCTTTTGGCCGCAACGGTCGCGGCCTCGGTCTCCGAATGGCCGAAACCCAGCGCCAGGACGACGGTCGGGTTCTCGGCATCAAAGCCGATCTCGCCGCACAGCGCGACATTGCCATCGTCGGCACGCTGATAGCGCGGGGTCAGCCCGCCACAGGTGCGCAATTGCTGATAGCCATCGGATTGCCCGACATAGCCGGCCGAAGCCGCGCGCCAGGGGAGCGACGCGGCAAGCGCCAGATATTGCCCGCGCGCCGTCGCCAATAGCACCTTCGCGTCGTCCGGCCCGCCAATCCAGGCGGAATTTCCCATACCGCCATTACCCAGATGCGGCGCCAGCAACGCATGCACATGGAAATCCGACGGCCGCCCCACCAGCGGCACAAAGGTGATCCGTTGCAGCACCACCGCCCGCGCCGGATCGGCAAAGATCAGTTTCTCGATCCGGTAGAATTCATCGCGCGACGAATTAACGATCCGGAAGGTCGGTATTCCCGCCTCGGTCATGCGGGTTTCCGAAATGCAATCGCGCTTTTCCTCGGAGAAATAGCCTTCCGGCCCGGTAACGATCAGTTCCATATCGCGAATGCAGGCACTGTCGACCCGGGGGAAATAGACTTCGTTCAGGATGCCGTGGCTGATCGTGAACCAGACCGGCGAAGTGGTCGACAGCGCGGTTCCCACGCCCGTCTTGGCGCTGGAGGTCCAGCGCGGTTCGATACCGGGCGCGCCCGGCGCATTGTCGAGGAGATACGGCATTGCGGGGGAACCTTCGCGGCACGGATGACCTTGTCCACAACATGGCGGGCGCCGCCGCCGCGGGCAACGCCCGTTTTCGCGCAAGCGCGGAAACTTGAACCGGATCGCTGAAAATTCGGCGGAAGGTCAAAGGCGCGCAGCGCATCTTACTGCGCGCCATGCGAAATCCCGCCCGATCGAGACCATCCTGGCAACAGGTGCCGGGCCGGCCCTGACTGCCCGGCCGGTGTTTCAGACCCGCAGGTCGTCGTCGCTCTTTCCTGCGGCCAGGGCTTCGGCATACCAGCGCGGCTTGCGACCACGGCCCGACCAGGTGTCGGCGGGGTTGGCGGGATTGGCATATTTGGCCATAGAGGCAGTCTTCTTGCGCACCGGCGCCATTCCGGTCAGCTCCGCCAGCGAGAATCCCATTTCACGGGCCTTCTCTTCCAGCGTGTCGATTGCAGCCCGTCTCTGGCGCTCCTCATAGCCGGAGATTTCCCGGGCGACCTGGGATTGCAGATCTTTAAGCTCTTTCAGCGAAAGAGACTTGAGGTTGACATTCATGCGCGGTTTCCTTGTATTTCCGTCCGCGCGAAAATAGTAATACACGGCAGATATTGCAACTGCCATCCTTGCGATGGCGTTATTTCGGACTGCGTTTGGCAAGGATTCTTTGCAGCGTCCTGCGATGCATGGTCAACCGCCGGGCGGTTTCGGATACATTGCGGTCGCACATTTCATAGACCCGCTGGATATGTTCCCAGCGCACGCGATCGGCGGACATCGGATTGTCGGGCGGCGGCGGCAGGATTTCGCGCCGGGCCAGCAGCGCATTGGTCACGTCGTTGGCATCGGCCGGTTTCGACAGATAGTCGATCGCTCCGATCTTTACCGCGGCAACCGCCGTCGCAATCGCGCCATAGCCCGTCAGCACCACGATCCGGCAATCCGGCCGGCGTCCGCGCAGCGTCTCGACCACGTCGAGGCCATTGCCATCTTCAAGCCGCAGGTCGACCACGGCATAGGCGGGCGGGCGGCTTTGCGCGATGGCCTTGCCGGCGGCCACGCTTTCCGCTGTCTCGGGCTGGAAACCGCGCTTCTCCATCGCCTTGGCCAGCCGCTTGACAAAGGGTTCATCGTCATCGACCAGCAACAGCGAACGATCGGCTCCCAGTTCCGCGCCAGCTTCGTTGGCCATGGTGCTCCCCTTTTGTCTGTCCGCCGTTACCTATTGGTGTTTTGACACCGGGTCAATTTGACGCCGCATAGACATCCATCGCGCAGGAGACGCTTTTTGCCACATCTTCCACAGAGGTATCAACCCTGTAGAAATCGACCAGCCCCGTCCCCGGCATCATCAGATAGGTGAATGAGGTGTGGTCGACCGGATAATAGTCCGTGCCGTCGTCATTCACCTTGAAATAGACCTTGTAGGCCTTGGCCGCCGCCGTGACCTGCTCGACCGTTCCGGTCAGGCCGATGGCATCGGGATGATGGTTCGCCGCGAACTCCCCCACCACCTGTGGCGTGTCGCGCGCCGGATCGACGGTGATGAAGACGAGGCCGAGCTTGTGGCCCTGCGCCGCCATCATGTCCACCACCTCGGCATTGCGCGACATGTCGAGCGGACAGACATCCGGGCAGAAGGTATAGCCGAAATAGACCAGCGTCGGGCCGGTAATCACCTGTTTGTCGGTGACGGTGGCGCCGGTCTTGTCGACAAGGGTGAATGGCCCGCCGATGGCGGCGCCGCCGGCCTCGCCCTGCCGGCAGGTCGCGAAGGCATCGTCCTGCCGGCCAAGCCAGACATAGCCGCCCATCGCCCCAACGGCCGCGACGGTGACAATCGCCGCTCCGATCGCGAAGAATTTCAACATCGTCCGATCTCCTGTCTCGCGCGTCCTGCCGGCATCGGGCATTGATCGCATCCGCCGCCCTCCCTAACAATGCGCACGTCTACCCGAAAGGCCCCCTGGGAATGCGACAAGACGGTATGAACCCGCTGTTTTCCGCCTCGGGGGCGAATTCGATCCGGCTGCGCACGCTGATCCATCTGCGCTGGCTGGCGATTGCCGGGCAGCTTGTCGCCATCACCGTCGTCAGCCGCGGGCTCGGGATCTCCATTCCGCTGGGTCTGTGCTATCTGGCCGTCGGCGCCTCGATCATCGTCAACCTGCTTGCGATCTTTCTCTTTCCGGAAAACAAGCGTCTGACCGAGGTACAGGCGCTGGTCCTGCTGCTGTTCGATCTGGCACAACTATGCCTGCTGATCGGCGTCACCGGCGGGCTGACCAATCCCTTCACGCTGCTGATCCTTGCTCCCGTCACCATCTCGGCCAGCGCGCTCGGCCTGCGTTCGACATTGATTCTCGGCACTTCAGCAATCGTGCTGGTGTCGGTGGTAGCCGTCCTGTCCCGGCCGATGATCCTGCCCGATGGCACGCCCCTTGCGGTGCCGCCGCTGTTCGCAATCGGATTCTGGACGGCGATTGTCGTCGGCATCGTCTTTCTCGGCATCTATTCCCGCCGGGTCGCCACCGAGACGCGCGCCATGTCCGATGCGCTGCTGGCCACCCAGATGGCATTGTCCCGCGAACAGAAGCTGACCGATCTCGGCCGCGTGGTCGCGGCAGCGGCGCATGAGCTGGGTACGCCGCTGGCGACGATCAAGCTGGTCAGCTCCGAACTGATGAGCGAGCTGGAAGGCCAGCCCGATCTTTACGACGATGTGAAGCTGATCCGCGAGCAGGCGGACCGCTGCCGCGACATTCTGCACGGCATGGGGCGCGCGGGCAAAGACGACCTGCACCTGCGGCAGGCCCCGCTGGAGACTCTGCTGCGCGAGGCGGCAGAGCCGCATCTCGTCCGGGGCAAGACCGTGGTCTTCGATCTGCATCCCGGCTCCGGCGCCGATCCGCAGCAGCCTGTCGTGCTGCGCCGGCCCGAGGTGATCCACGGGCTGCGCAATCTGATCCAGAACGCGGTGGATTTCGCGCGCACCTCGGTCTGGATCGAGGGCGAATGGACGGCGCGCAGCCTTCTCGTCCGCATCGTCGACGATGGCGAAGGCTTCCCGCCCCAGGTCATCGGCCGCATCGGCGACCCCTTCGTCCGCGCCCGCCGCGACGACCGGCCGCACCGCCAGCGCCCCGAATACGAAGGCATGGGCCTTGGTCTGTTCATTGCCAAGACCCTGCTCGAACGCACGGGCGCGACGCTGACCTTCGCCAATGCCGCCGATCCCTTCCTTGCCCCCGACGAGCGGCCGGCCCGCTGTGGCGCCGTCATCGAGGCGGTCTGGTCGCTGCCCGACATCGAGGCGCCGCACAACCTGACCGCCGCGCGCAACCAGCCTTTCGACTATTGACGGCTGCTCCGTTAACGGCCCGTTAACATCACGGTCACTAGCCTTGCCCCAGAGACAGGCTGTGGCGGCAGGCAAAGAGGTCGGGGAGGTCGGGCGGGTGGAACTCGTGCTTGCTCTTGGCATGGTGGTCACGGCTCTGCTGGTCGCGCTGGCCGCCCTGCTTGCCGTCTCGGCGCTGACGCAGCGCGGTGCGGCCTCGGCAACCTCGATCTTCGCTGCCCCGACCGCGGGGACCGTTCTTCTCTTCGATGGCGAGACATTGGTCGACGCCACGCCGCCGGCCCGTGCGATGATCGATTCGGTCGTGGAATCCGGCGGACCGTGGTTTCGGACCCTGATTCGGCTGGAGCCGGTCTTTCCCGGCCTCACCGCCCGGCTGGAGGGGTTGGCGCAGGAGGGGCGGTTCGTCCTTTCCGCGCATGAGGAGATGTCGCCGCCGCTCGTGCTGCGGGCGGAGCATCTGGGCGGGCTGACGCGCCTGACCCTGATCGAGGGCGACGGCACGGCGCCCGGAACCGATGCCGCCGCCGAATCGGTGCTGCGCGACGAACTCGGCGCTTTGCGCGAGACGCTGGCCCAGGCGCCGATGCCGATCTGGCGCGAGGCGGCCGATGGCCGGGTGATCTGGGCCAACGGCGAATACATCCGCCTTCTGGGCGAACTGGGTGAGCCCGGAAAGGAACTGCCCTGGCCGCTTCCGGCATTGTTCGGCCCCGAGACGGCCACCGGCAAGACCCCGGCCCGGCGCCGTCTGACGCTGCCGTCCGAGATCCGCTTCTATGAGGTGATGGCCGTCCCGGCCGATCGGCAGCATCAGTTTTATGCCTTTCCGGCCGACCGGCTGGTGCAGGCCGAAACCACCCTGACCGAATTCAAGCATACCCTGACCAAGACCTTTGCCCAGTTGCCCATCGGACTTGCCGTCTTCGACAGCCATCGCGTGTTGCAGATGTTCAATCCCGCGCTGATCGACCTGACCGGCCTGCCAGCCGAAACACTGACCGCGCGGCCGACGCTGGCGGCGGTTCTCGACGCGATGCGCGAACGCTCGATGATCCCCGAACCGCGCGATTACCGCAGCTGGCGCCGCCAGATCGTCGAGATGGAGGAGGCCGCCGCCTCGGGCCTGTTTCAGGACACCTGGACATTGCCCAAGGGCCAGACCTACCGCATCACCGGGCGCCCGCATCCGAATGGCGCGCTTGCCTTCATGATCGAGGACATCTCGACCGAGATGACCCGGACCCGCCGCTTCCGGGCCGAGATCGAGGCCGCGCAGGCCGTGGTCGACGCGCTGCCCGAGGCGGTGGCCGTCTTCGCCCGTGATGGCCGGCTGGTGCAGGCCAACCCCGCGTTCCGCGACCTCTGGGCCATGGGCGGCGTGCTGCCCTTTGCCGACAGTACCGGCGCGCTGGCCCATTGGCGCGAGGCCAGCGCACCGGGCCTGCTGTGGTCCGAACTCGCCGGATCGATCGGCGCCTTCACCCCGCGCGAGGGCTGGTCGGGCGAAACCCGGCTGAACGACGGTCGCCGGATCGACTGCCGGGTGGCACCCCTGCCGCAAGGGTCGACGCTGGTCAGCTTCAGTGTCGGCCCACCGCGCCCCGATGCCCCGCCCGCCGATCCGCCCGCGCTGGCCATGCGCATCGCCTGATCCCCCGCACCTTGCGCGCGCGGGGCGAACCGCTAGATTTGCGCCATGCGCCCCGCCCAGCCACCCGAATTCCTGCTCGCCACCGACGAGGATGCCCGCCGGTTCGGCGCACGGCTGGGCCGCTGCCTGCACCCCGGCATGACGGTCCTGCTGGAAGGCCCGGTCGGCGCAGGAAAATCCCACATCGCCCGTGCGGCGATCCGGGCGCGGGCGGGCGAGGAAACCGAAGTGCCCTCGCCCACCTTCACGCTGGTACAGACCTACGATACCCCCGGCGCCGTGATCTGGCATGCCGATCTCTACCGCCTGACCGACCCGTCGGAGGTGGAGGAACTCGGCCTTGTCGAGGCCATGGAAACCGCCATCGTCCTGATCGAATGGCCCGACCGGCTGGGCAGTCTGCGGCCTGGCGGCGCCATGACGCTGCGTCTGAAACCGGAAGGCGACAGCCGGCGTGCCACCCTCGCCGGGGCGCCGGCGGCGTTTCTGCGGTGTCTCGGGGCCGGCACGTGACCGGGCGCGGGGCGGCAGAGGTGACGGCGCGCGAGGCCGAGAGACGCGCCTTCCTGCTGGCCGCGGGCTGGGGGGCCGCGCGGCGCGCGCATCTGGCGGGCGATGCCTCGGCACGCCGCTACGAACGCGTCGACCGGGGCGGCGAGATCGCCGTGCTGATGGATGCCCCGCCCGGCTGCGGCGACGATGCCGGCGATTTCCTGCGCATCGCGGATCATCTGGCCGGGCTTGGCCTGTCGCCGCCGGCGGTGCTGCGCGCCGATGTCCCGCGCGGGCTTGTCCTGCTCGAGGATCTGGGCGACGGTCTGGTCAATACGCTCGTGGCCGCGGATCCGGACCGCGAGCGTCCGCTCCTGACGCTCGCGGCCGAGGTCCTGCTGCATCTGCAATCCGCGCCACCGCCATCGGGTCTGCCCGATCTGTCCGCCGCCGACTGGGCCGCGACCGCCGCCATCGCGGCCGAGGTCTATGCCCCTGCCGTCACCGGCCACCAGCCGGAGGCGGCACCGGTCACGGAGGCGCTGGCGGCGGCGCTGGCGGCTCATTCGGATGGCCCCCGCGTCCTGATCCTGCGCGACTATTTCGGCGGCAACCTGCTTTGGCTGCCGCAGCGCCGAGGCCTTGCCCGGCTGGGGCTGCTGGACTTCCAGCTTGCCCAGATGGGCCAGCCGGAATATGATCTGGTGTCGCTGCTGCAGGATGCCCGGCGCGACGTTTCGCCGGAAACGGAGACGGCCGTCACCGCCCGGTTTGCCGCCGCCCGCGGGCAGACTGCCGCCGGCATTGCCCCGGCCATTGCCACGCTGGGCGCGCTGCGGGCGCTGCGCATCCTGGGGGTCTTCACCCGGCTTTGCCTCGTTGCCGGCAAACCGGGTTATCTGGCGCATCTGCCGCGGGTCTGGGGCCAGTTGCAGCACAATCTGGCCCATCCCGCGCTGGCCGATCTGCGCGCGGCCTGCGCCGACCTGCCGCCGCCCGACCCCGCGGCCATCGAAAGGATCCGTGCCCGATGCGGCAGCGCAGCTTCCCCCTGATGATCTTCGCGGCCGGCTTCGGCACCCGGATGCGGCATCTGACCGCCGACTTGCCCAAGCCGCTGATCCCCCTTGCCGGCCGGCCGCTGATCGACCGCGCGCTCGACCTGGCCGACGAGGCCGGCGCCGCGCCGGTGGTGGTGAACATCCATTACCTCGGCGACCGGATCGCCGCGCATCTGCGCGGCCGTCCGGTGGCTGTCAGCGACGAAAGCCGGCGCATCCTCGAAACCGGCGGCGGGCTGCGTCAGGCGCTGCCGCTCCTCGGGTCCGGCCCGGTGATGACGCTGAACCCCGATGCGGTCTGGCGCGGTCCGAACCCGCTGCGCCTGCTGGCCGAGGTCTGGGATCCCGCCCGCATGGACGGGCTTCTGCTGGTGCTCGACCGCCGGCTTGTGCAGGGGCGCACCGGCAATGCCGACTTCCGCATCGACGCGGCTGGCGGGCTGACACGCGCCGGGGGCGCCGAGGGCGTCGTCTATCTGGGCGCGCAGATCCTTGCCCCCGACGGGCTGGCAGAGATCACGGACGAGGTGTTCTCGCTCAACCGGCTCTGGGACCGGATGATCGCCGGCGGGCGCCTGTTCGGCCTGCCCTATCCCGGGCAATGGTGCGATATCGGCTCGCCCGAGGGGCTGGCCGAGGCCGAGGCCCTGCTGTCATGACCGCGCGCACCTCCGACCCGCCGTTCTTTCCCGGCCCCGGGCCGCATGTCTTCGCCCTGCCGCCCGGCGCCGATTTTCCTGGCCGGCTGGCCGATGGGCTGATCCGCCGGCGGGGCTCTGCCCCGCCGGAGGCGCTGGCCCGCGTCACGCTCTATCTCAACACCCAGCGCATGCGCCGCCGCCTGCGCGAGGCGCTTGTCAACCGTGGCGCGCTTCTTCTGCCGCGGCTGCGGCTTGTCACCGAACTTGCCGAGGATCCGTTTTCCGGCGGACCGCCCGGCGTCTCGGCCCTTGGCCGCCGGCTGGAGCTTGCCGTGCTGGTCGACCGCTTGCTTGCCGCCCGTCCCGACCTTGCCCCCCGCAGCGCGCTTTACGGCCTTGCCGACAGTCTTGCCGCGCTGATGGACGAATTGCGCGCCGAGGGGGTGGCCCCGACGGCGCTGTCGCAACTCGACATGGCCGGCCATGCGGCGCATTGGGGCCGCAGCCAGCGCTTTCTGGCGCTGGTCGAGCAGTTTTTCGATCCCGCCGTCGCCCCCGATGCCGAGGCGCGGCTGCGCGCCGCGACCGAGGCGCAGGTCGCCGCCTGGGACGCGCGGCCGCCCGCCGACCCGGTCATCGTGGCCGGCTCGACCGGATCGCGCGGAACGACGGCGCTGCTGATTCGCGCCGTGGCGCGGCTGCCGCAGGGCGCGCTGGTCCTGCCCGGCTTTGACGCCACGCTGCCCGATGCGGTCTGGCAGGCGATGGACACCGGGACTGGGCAGGAGGATCACCCGCAATACCGCTATCGCCGGCTGACGCAGACGCTCGGCATCGTGCCCGGCGAAGTGCAGGGCTGGGATGACGCGCCCGCGCCGGACCCTGCCCGCAACGCGCTGGTTTCGCTGGCGCTGCGGCCCGCGCCCGTCACCGATCAATGGATCGCCGAGGGACCGGCCCTGGGCGATCTGGCACGGGCCACCGCCGGGCTGACGCTGATCGAGGCGCCGACCCCGCGTGCCGAGGCGCAGGCCATCGCGCTGCGATTGCGGCAGGCGGTCGAAGAGGGGCAGACCGCCGCGCTGATCACGCCAGACCGGGAACTGACCCGCCGCGTGACGGCCGCGCTGGATCGCTGGAGGCTGGTGCCCGACGATTCCGCCGGCCAGCCGCTGCTTCATGCGCCGCCGGGCCGGCTGCTGCGGCTGGTCGCCCGGGCCATGGGCCGGCGGCTGATGCCGGACGAGATCCTCGCGCTGCTGAAGCATCCCCTTGCCTTCACCGGCGGCGAACGCGGGCCGCATCTTCTGCTGACCCGCGAACTGGAACTGCACCTGCGCCGCCATGGCCCGGCCTTTCCCGATGTCGCGGCGCTGGCCGCCTGGGCCGCCGCCCGCCCCGAACCGCTGGCTGCCCTCTGGGCCGAACGGCTGGGCGCCGTCCTGTCGGCGCTGGCCAGCCCGGGCGGGGCGGCCCTGCCCGATCTGATCGCCCGGCACCGCGCCCTCGCCGAGGCGCTGGCCCGGGGAACGGGCGCGGAGGGCAGCGGCGAACTCTGGCTTCAGGCGGCCGGCGCCGAGGCGCTGGCGGCGATGGAGGAACTGGCGCGTGAGGCGCCGGCCGGCTTCGTCCTGTCTCCGGCGGACTACAGCGCGCTTCTCGATGGCGTCCTGTCGCGCGGTCAGGTGCGCGAGGCGCTGGTGGCGGATCCCCGGGTGCAAATCCTCGGGCCGCAGGAGGCGCGGGTGCTGGGCGCCGATCTGGTGATCCTTGCCGGGCTGAACGAAGGCGTCTGGCCGGCCCAGCCCGCGCCCGACCCCTGGCTGAACCGGCGGATGCGGATCGAGGCCGGGCTTCTGCTGCCAGAGCGTCGGATCGGCCTCTCGGCGCATGATTTCCAGATGGCAGCCGGTGCCCCCTGCGTGGTGCTGACGCGCGCCCGCCGCGATGCCGAGGCCGAGACGGTGCCCGCCCGCTGGCTGAACCGGCTGACGAACCTGCTCGACGGGCTTGCCGGCGGCGGCGGGCCGGCGGCGCTGGAGGGGATGCGCGACCGCGGCACGCGCCTGTTGCGGCAGGCCGCGGC
>JBDHSO010000003.1:0-73526 GCA_039808125.1 Rhodobacter sp.
GCCGCCGAACAGGCCAGCCGGTGCAGCCAGTGCGGCGTGCCCTATTGCCAGGCGCATTGCCCGCTGCACAACAACATTCCCGACTGGCTGCGCCTGACCGCCGAAGGTCGCTTGCGCGAGGCCTGGGAAACAGCCCAGGCCACCAATACCTTTCCAGAAATCTGCGGCCGGATCTGCCCGCAGGACCGGCTTTGCGAAGGCAATTGCGTGATCGAACAGGCCGGACACGGGACCGTGACCATTGGCGCAGTCGAGAAATACATCACCGATACCGCCTGGGAGGAGGGTTGGGTCCAGCCGGCCCAGCCGGCGAGGGAACGCGCCGAAAGCGTGGGGATCATCGGCGCCGGCCCCGGCGGGCTGGCCGCGGCCGACCGACTGCGCCGCGCGGGTCTGCAGGTCACGGTCTATGACCGTTACGATCGGGCGGGCGGGCTGATGACCTATGGCATCCCCGGCTTCAAGCTGGAAAAGCCGGTGGTGCAGCGGCGGATCGACCAGCTTGAGGCCTCTGGCGTGCAGCTTGTGCTGAATTGCACGGTGGGTCAGGATCTGACCTTCGACGCCATCCGTGGCCGGCACGATGCGGTCCTGATCGCGACGGGCGTCTACAAGACCCGCGGGATCGAAGCGCCGGGCGCGGGGGCTGCGGGTATCGTCCGGGCGCTGGACTATCTGACGGCATCGAACCGGCTGTCCTTCGGCGACGAGGTGGCGGATTTCGCGAACGGCATGCTGGATGCGGCGGGCAAGCGCGTTGTCGTCATCGGCGGTGGCGACACTGCGATGGACTGCGTGCGCACGGCAATCCGGCAGGGCGCGACCTCGGTGAAATGCCTTTATCGCCGCGACCGCGCGAACATGCCCGGCAGCCAGCGCGAAGTGCAGAACGCCGAGGAAGAGGGCGTCGAATTCGTCTGGCTCTCGGCGCCGAAAGGGTTCACCGGCGGCACGCAGGTCGATGGCGTCTTGGTCCAGAAGATGCGTCTTGGCGCGCCCGATGCCAGCGGCCGGCAAAGCCCCGAGGTGATCGAGGGCGCCGATTATACCGAGCCCGCGGAACTGGTGGTGCAGGCGCTTGGCTTCGAGCCCGAGGATCTGCCGGCGCTCTGGGGTGTGCCGGAACTGGCCGTCACCCGCTGGGGCACGATCAAGGCCGATTTCCGCAGCCATGCCACCAGCCTGCCCGGCGTCTATGCCGCCGGCGACATCGTGCGCGGCGCCAGCCTCGTGGTCTGGGCGATCCGCGACGGGCGCGATGCGGCGGATTCGATCCTGGACTATCTTGCCCAGGCGGGGGCGATGGCGGCGGAATAGACTGCGGCCGCCAGCCCCGGTTCGAAACATTTTGCGCCCGCCCGAGGCGGGCCGCACGGAAGGATGGGATCCCGGTGAAACATGCGCTTGCCCTGACCCTGCTGCTTGCCCCCCTGCCTGCCGCCGCCGGCACCTGGCAGCCCCCTGAAGGCTGCCAGATCTTCCTGACGGTGCAGTCGAAGGGCTGCCGCGTCTCGAACCATTATCGCTGTGCCGCCGACGCGCCGGGCGATCAGTGGCGGGCCGATTTCGATCAGGAAGGGCTGTTCTTCGTCTCGCGCATCAATTTCGAGACGGAATGGATGGAAAGCCACGAAAGCAATCCGCCGGTGCGCCAGACGCTCGATCCCGATCCCGAGGATCCGGCGAGTTTCTCCGAACTGACGGCGACCGGCGTCGACACCTATGTCTTCGGTCTTTCGCGCGACGACGGCACCCATTCCAACGTGCAGGGCGCCGACCGGCTGAGCGGGCGGACACTGACCATCGACCATATCCCGCTGGAAGAGACCGAGTTCGATTTCGTCGAGACGGACGATGCGGGCAACCAGCTGCATGCCGCGCGCGGCCATGAATACATCAGCCGCGAATGGCGGCTGTTCTTCGCCGGCCCGGGGGAAACCGATCTGGGCGATGGCATGTGGCGGCCGATCGACGGCAGCCCGATGGAATTTGTCCTGCCCGACGAGCCGGGCTTCGCCACGTCGCAGCCGATCTACGACTGCGATGCGCTGACCGCCCGGGTGACCCCCGCCCGGAAGCCGGCGGCCGATGCCGCCATCCTGCCCGCCAGCCTGAAGGAGTGAGCCATGACGAACTTTGACGAAGCCTGGGCCAGGGCCGAGGAAGAAAAGCGCGCCTGGCTGGACGCGAACGGGCTTTACAAGGCCGAGGACGAGCATTCGTCCTGCGGCGTGGGGCTGGTGGTCTCGATCAGCGGCAAGCCCTCGCGCAAGGTGGTGGAGAACGGCATCGCCGCGTTGAAGGCGGTCTGGCACCGCGGCGCGGTCGACGCCGACGGCAAGACCGGCGACGGCGCCGGCATCCATGTGCAGATTCCGGTCAAGTTCTTCTATGACGTGGTGCGCCGCACCGGGCATGAGCCGGATCCGAAGAAGCTGATCGCCGTGGGCCAGGTCTTCCTGCCGCGCACCGATTTCGGCGCGCAGGAACGTTGCCGGACCATCGTCGAAACCGAAGTGCTGCGGATGGGCCATTACATCTATGGCTGGCGGCATGTGCCGGTGGACATCTCGGTTCTTGGCGACAAGGCCAATGCCACCCGTCCCGAGATCGAGCAGATCCTGATCCGATGCGAGAAGGATATCGATCATGAACAGTTCGAGCGCGAACTCTACATCATCCGCCGCCGGATCGAGAAGGCGGTGACGGCGGCCGGGATCCATGGCTGCTATCTGTGCAGCCTGTCCTGCCGGTCGGTGATCTACAAGGGGATGATGCTGGCCGAACAGGTGGCGGTGTTCTACCCCGACCTTCAGGACGAGCGCTTTGAAAGCGTCTTCGCGATTTATCATCAGCGTTACAGCACCAACACCTTCCCGCAATGGTGGCTGGCGCAGCCGTTCCGCATGCTCGCCCACAACGGCGAGATCAACACGCTGAAGGGCAACGTCAACTGGATGCGCAGCCACGAGATCCGCATGTCTTCCGAGGCGTTCGGGGCGGCGGCAGAGGATATCAAGCCGATCATCCCGGGGGGAACCTCGGATTCGGGCGCGCTGGACGCGGTGTTCGAGGTGCTGGTGCGCTCGGGGCGCTCTGCACCGATGGCCAAGACCATGCTGGTGCCGGAGGCCTGGTCGAAGCAGACGGTGAACATGCCCAAGGCCTGGGCCGACATGTATTCCTACTGCAATTCGGTCATCGAACCCTGGGACGGCCCGGCCGCGCTGGCGATGACCGATGGCCGCTGGGTCTGCGGCGGGCTTGACCGCAACGGCCTGCGTCCGATGCGCTATGTCGTCACCGGCGACGGGCTTCTCATCGCGGGATCCGAGGCCGGCATGGTGCCGGTGGACGAGGCCACGATCCGCGAAAAGGGCGCGCTTGGTCCGGGGCAGATGATTGCCGTCGACATGGCCGAGGGCAAGCTCTACCGCGATGCCGAGGTCAAGGACCGGCTGGCGCATGCCCAGCCTTACGGCGAATGGACCGAAAAGGTCATCGACCTGAACGCCCTGCTGCGCGACGTGCCGGAAAAGGCCGTCCACAGCGGCGCCGACCTGCGCAAGCGCCAGATCGCCGCCGGCTTCACCGTCGAGGAACTGGAGCAGGTTCTGGCCCCCATGGCCGAAGACGGCAAGGAGGTCGTCGCCTCGATGGGTGACGACACGCCGCCGGCGGTGCTGTCTTCGGTCTACCGGCCGCTGTCGCATTATTTCCGCCAGAACTTCAGCCAGGTGACGAACCCGCCCATCGACTCGCTGCGCGAGGGCCGGGTGATGAGCCTGAAGACCCGCTTCGGTAACCTGAAGAACGTGCTCGACGAATCGAACAACCAGACCGAGATCCTCGTGCTGGAAAGCCCCTTCATCGCCAATGCCGAATTCGAGGTGCTGGTAAAGCGCTTCGGCGATCAGGTGGCGTTCATCGACTGCACCTTCCCGGTGGCGCCGGGCCACGACGACCTGCGTCTGGCGCTCGAGCGCATCCGCGCCGAGGCCGAGGATGCCGTGCGCTCCGGCGCCGGCCAACTGGTGCTGACCGATGAACATCAGGGCCCCGAAAAGGTGGGGATGCCGATGATCCTTGCCACCAGCGCGGTGCATAGCTGGCTGACGCGCAAGGGCCTGCGGACCTTCTGCTCGATCAACGTCCGCTCGGCCGAATGCATAGACCCGCATTATTTCGCGGTGCTGATCGGCTGTGGCGCGACCACGGTGAATGCCTATCTGGCGCAGGATTCCATCGCCGATCGGATCAACCGCGGCCTTCTCGACGGCAACCTGATCGACGCGGTGCGCCGCTACCGCGATGCCATCGACGCCGGTCTGCTGAAGATCATGTCCAAGATGGGAATCTCGGTCATCTCCTCCTATCGCGGCGGGCTGAACTTCGAGGCGGTGGGCCTGTCCCGCGCCATGGTGGCGGAATATTTCCCCGGCATGCAGAGCCGCATCTCGGGCATCGGCCTGCACGGGGTCGAGCAGAAGCTTGAGGAAGTGCATCGCCGGGGCTGGCGCGGCGGGGCCGATGTGCTGCCCATCGGCGGCTTCTACAAGGCACGGCGCTCGGGCGAAAAGCACGCCTGGGAAGCGCAGACCATGCATATGCTGCAATCGGCCTGCGACCGGGCCAGCTATGACATCTGGAAGCATTACAGCGCCGCGATGCGGGCGAACCCGCCCATCCATCTGCGCGACCTTCTGGACATCAAGGCGCTGGCGAAGCCGGTGCCGATCGAGGAGGTGGAAAGCATCACCTCGATCCGCAAGCGCTTCGTCACTCCGGGGATGAGCCTTGGCGCGCTGTCGCCCGAGGCGCACAAGACGCTGAACGTGGCGATGAACCGCATCGGCGCCAAGTCGGACAGTGGCGAAGGCGGCGAGGATCCGGCGCATTTCGTCCCCGAACCGAACGGCGACAACCCCAGCGCCAAGATCAAGCAGGTCGCCTCTGGCCGCTTCGGCGTGACGGCGGAATATCTGAACGCCTGCGAGGAGTTGGAAATCAAGGTGGCCCAGGGCGCCAAGCCCGGCGAGGGCGGGCAGTTGCCCGGCATGAAGGTCACGGCGCTGATCGCACGGCTGCGCCATTCGACGCCCGGCGTGACGCTAATCTCGCCGCCGCCGCACCATGACATCTATTCCATCGAGGATCTGGCGCAGCTTATCTATGACCTGAAACAGATCAACCCGCGCGCCAAGGTCACGGTCAAGCTGGTGTCCTCGTCCGGCGTCGGGACCATCGCGGCCGGCGTGGCCAAGGCCAAGGCGGATGTGATCCTGATCTCGGGCCACAACGGCGGTACGGGGGCCAGCCCGGCGACCAGCATCAAATATGCCGGCCTGCCCTGGGAAATGGGCCTGACCGAGGCGCATCAGGTCCTGGCGATGAACAACCTGCGCGAACGGGTGACATTGCGCACCGATGGGGGCCTGCGCACGGGGCGCGACATCGTGATGGCGGCGATGATGGGGGCCGAGGAATACGGCATCGGCACCGCCGCGCTGATCGCAATGGGCTGCATCATGGTGCGGCAGTGCCAGTCGAACACCTGCCCGGTGGGCGTCTGCACCCAGGACCCGAAGCTGCGCGAAAAGTTCACCGGCAGCGCCGACAAGGTGGTGAACCTGATCACCTTCTATGCGCAGGAGGTGCGCGAGATTCTGGCCAGCATCGGCGCGCGGTCCATGGACGAAATCATCGGCAGGGCCGATCTTCTGACCCAGGTCAGCCGCGGCCATGCCGATCTGGACGATCTGGACCTGAACCCGCTGCTGATCACCGTGGATGGCGCCAACCGCATCACCTACGACCGGTCCAAGCCGCGCAACGCCGTGCCGGACACGCTCGACGCCGAGATCATCAAGGACGGCCATCGCTTCTTTGAAGACGGCGAGAAGATGCAGCTGTCCTATGCGGTGCGGAACACGCTTCGCACCATCGGCACGCGCGCGTCGAGCCATATCGTCAAGAAGTTCGGGATGCGCAACGGCCTGCAACCCGACCATCTGACGGTGAAGCTGGCCGGCAGTTGCGGGCAGTCGCTGGGCGCCTTTGCCGTGAATGGGCTGAAGATCGAGGTGCAGGGCGATGCCAACGACTATGTCGGCAAGGGCCTGTCGGGCGGCACCATCACGGTGCGGCCGCAGATGGAAAGCCCGCTGACGGCCGAGGCCAACACGATCATCGGCAATACCGTGCTTTACGGTGCGACCGATGGCTTCCTGTTTGCCGCCGGCCGGGCCGGCGAACGCTTCGCCGTCCGCAACTCGGGTGCGAAGGTGGTGGTCGAGGGCTGCGGCTCCAACGGCTGCGAATACATGACCGGCGGCGTGGCCGTGATCCTTGGACGGATCGGCGCCAATTTCGGTGCCGGCATGACCGGGGGCATGGCCTATATCTACGACCCCGAGGGTGTGGCCGAGGATTTCATGAACCTCGAGACGATCCTGACCTGCGGCCTTGGACACCCGCATTGGGAGGCGCAGGCGAGGGGTCTGGTCGAGCGGCATCTGGCCGAAACCGGATCGCGGCTTGCGGCGCGGATCCTGGCCGATTGGGCGGATGAAAAGCGGAACTTCCTGCAGATCTGCCCCAAGGAAATGGTGGCGCATCTGGCGCATCCCCTGTCGGATGAGCCGGCGAAAGTTCCCGCGGAATGAGGGAAGGCCCCCGGCAAAGGGGGCCTTTTCGTCACGGCATAGCCGATCCGGTCGGACACAGGTGCAAAAGGCGTGACGCCTTCGGGCGCGGCCGGGCGTTGCAGCCTTGACCGGATGGCGGGGATCGGGCCTAAGTCGCGCCATGGCCGAAGAGACCGATCTGACCGAGGAGCCGAAACCCGCCCGGCGTGCGGCGCGCAAGTCGCGTGCGAAACCCGCACGCGGCAAGGCGCCGGCGCGGCCCGGGCTTTTCCTGCGCCTGCGCCGCTGGATCCTGCGCGCGGTGGCGGTGGTGGTCGCGGTCTTCCTGTTGCTGATCGCGCTGTTCAGCTTCGTGCCGCCGCCGATCAACTATTACCAGTTGAGCGAAAGCCTGCGCCTCGGCGGGATCGAGAAGGATTGGGTCGGCTGGGATGAGATCGCCCCTGTCATGGGCCGCGCCGCGGTCGCGGCGGAGGATGCGAATTTCTGCAACCACTGGGGCTTTGACATGGGCGCGATCCGCCAGGCGATCGCCCAGGGCGGCAATCGCGGCGCCTCGACCATCAGCCAGCAGGTGACGAAGAACGTCTTTCTCTGGCAAGGCCGCAGCTGGGTGCGCAAGGCGATGGAGGCGGCGCTGACCCCGGCGGTGGAACTGCTGTGGTCCAAGCAGCGTATCCTGGAGGTCTATCTGAATGTGGCCGAATTCGGCGAGGGCATCTTTGGCGTGCAGGCCGCGGCGCGCCATTACTTCGGCGTCGATGCGCGCGACCTGACGGCGGTCCAGGCGGCGCGGCTGGCGGCCGTCCTGCCCGATCCGAAGGGCCGCAATCCTGCGAAACCGTCCGACTTCGTGAAGAAGCGGGCACGGCAGATCGCCGGTGGCGCCGAGACAATTGCCGCCGATGGCCGCGCCGCCTGCTTCGAGGAGGGCCGGGCGGGTTGATCGGGCGGAATCGCGGCGCTATCACGGAGGAAACCTTGACCGAGCCCCGCCGATGAACCGCCTGTATCACGTTCCCCTTTCGCCGTTCTGCCGCAAGGTGCGTCTGACGCTCGCGGAGAAACGCATCGAGGTGGAACTGGTCGAAGAACGATACTGGGATCCGTCGCCCGACTTTCTGCGCCGCAACCCGGCGGGGAAGGTGCCGGTCCTGCGGCTGGAAAACCGGGTGCTGAGCGAAAGCCAAGCGATCTGCGAATTCATCGAGGAAACCGTGCCCACCCCGGCGCTGATGCCGCGCGACCCCGAAGCGCGCTATGAGGTGCGCCGGCTGTGCGCCTGGTTCGACGACAAGTTTCACAACGAGGTGACGTCGAAACTGCTGTACGAGCGGGTGAACAAGAAGGTCACGAAGGAAGGCTATCCGGATTCGAGAAACGTCAAGTCCGGCGCGCAGAAGATCAAGTACCACCTCGATTACATGGCCTGGCTGCTGGACCAGCGGCGCTGGCTGGCCGGAAACGAGATGACGCTGGCGGATTTCACCGCCGCCGCGCATCTGTCCAGCCTGGATTATATCTCGGATGTGGACTGGAACCGGCATGCGGTGATCAAGGACTGGTATGCCAAGATCAAGTCGCGCCCGTCGTTCCGGACGCTTCTCGCCGATCAGGTCCCCGGATTTCTGCCGCCGGCGCATTATGCCGATCTGGATTTCTGAGCGCGGCCGGCGGGGGCGCCCCTGCCGCGCCCTTGTGGATATTTGTGCAGAGAAGAAGGCATGAGCGTTGCGCTCAAAGACCGCCTTGTGGCGCGGGCCATGGAGGAGGGGTTCGCCCGGGCCGGCATCTGCGCCCCCGACGCCGTGCCCGAGACGGCAGGGCGGCTGCGGGCCTTTCTGGCGGCGGCGCGGCATGGCCAGATGGGCTGGATGGCCGAGCGCGAGGCATGGCGGGGCAGCGCCGCGGCGCTGTGGCCGCAGGCGCGGTCGGTGATCATGCTGGCCGAGGTCTATACGCCCGACCTCGACCCCCTGTCGGGACTGGCGCAGCGCGACCGGGGCGTGATCTCGGTCTACGCCCAGGGAAAGGACTATCACGATCTGGTGAAGCGGCGGCTGAAGCGGCTGGGGCGCTGGCTCATCGACCAGGCGGGCGGCGAGATCAAGGTTTTCGTCGATACGGCGCCGGTGATGGAAAAGCCGCTGGCGCAGGCGGCGGGTCTGGGCTGGCAGGGCAAGCACACCAATCTGGTGGGGCGGGATCTTGGGTCGTGGTTCTTCCTTGGCGCCATCTTCACCACGCTCGATCTGCCGAAGGATGCGGCAGAGGTCGACCGTTGCGGCAGTTGCCGGGCCTGTCTGGACATCTGCCCGACGGGGGCTTTCCCGGCGCCCTACCAGCTGGATGCGCGGCGCTGCATTTCCTATCTGACGATTGAACATCGCGGCCCGGTCGATGCCGAACTGCGTCCGCGGATGGGAAACCGGATCTATGGCTGCGACGATTGTCTGGCGGTCTGTCCGTGGAACAAGTTTGCGCTGGCCGCGACGGAGATCGGTTATGCCGCAAGGGTGGGATTGCCGGAACTGGCCGATCTGGCCGGGCTGGACGATGCGGCCTTTCGCCTGCGCTTTGCCGGCAGCCCGATCAAGCGGATCGGGCGGGACCGGATGGTGCGCAATGTGCTTTATGCCATCGGGAATTCGGCCTGTCCGGCCCTGATCCCGGTGGCGGAGGGTTTGCGCAGCGATCCCGATCCGGCGGTGGCCGATGCGGCCGCCTGGGCGGTGGACCGCCTGTCACAACCTTGAGGCGCAAGGGGCTAGGGAACCGCGGCAGATCGTGATACGTTGTCCTTCCCCAAGAGGAGGAGATGACCATGACGAGGCATCTGGCGGACAACCGCAAACCATCGACCGGCGGGCGCATGCGGGCCTTCCTGCGGATCGAGCGCGAGGGGCGTGCAACCTGGCACCGTCCGCATACGCCGAGCGGAGCGAACCGGCTGATACATTATTTGCGCATCGCGCGCGGCCGGACGGTCTGAACCTGAGGTTCCGGCCGGCTGCGGTCAGTCGCCGACCGGGGGTTTCAGGCGGCTGCGCAGGTCGATCAGGATGTCACGCAGATCGTGGATGTCGGAAAGCGACAGGCCGGTCTTTGCCGCGAAGGCGGCGGGAATGCCGGCGGCTTGGTCGGCAAGGCGGTGGCCCTGAGGCGTCAGCGTCAGGCGGACCTGGCGTTCATCGGCCGCATCGCGCCGGCGCGAGAGCCAGCCCGCTGCTTCCATCCGCTTCAGAAGCGGGGTGAGGGTGTTCGATTCAAGCCGCAAGGCCGTGGCGATCCGGCCCACGGTCTGACCATCTTCGCCGGCGAGGGCCGAAAGGACGAGGTATTGCGGATAGGTCAGTCCCAGCGGCTCCAGCAGCGGCACATAGGCCGATTGCATGGCATGCGCCGTGGAATAAAGCGCGAAACACAGCATGTCGGCCGGGGCGAGGGTCATGGCTCTTGATATATCGCGCGCGATAGAAGCGCAAGCGATTGACTGGTACGCTGAATGTCGATAGAAAAATCGTGTACGATCTAATCGTCAGCGACAGGAGAAACAGATGTCGGTCGATGTAAAATACTGGACGGAATCCCATGCCACCGGCGGCGGCCGCAACGGGCTGTCGAAACTGGTCGACGGCAAGCTGACGATCACCATGACCAGCCCGAAAGAGCTGGGTGGGTCGGGCGCAGGGCATAATCCGGAGGAGTTGTTCGCCGTGGGCTATGCCGCCTGCTATCTTGGCGCCATGCGTTTCGCGGCGCAGAGCGAAAAGCTTGGGACCGTGCCGGACGACGCCTCTGTCAACGCCCATGTCGGGATCGGGCCGCGGTCGGATGGCGGCTTCGGGCTGGCGGTGCGGCTGGTGGTGAAGATGCCGGGTGTGGACCGCGCCGTGGCCGAGAAGATCGCCGAGCGCGGCCATTTCATCTGCCCCTATTCCAATGCGACGAAGGGCAATATCTCGGTCGTGACCGAGATCGTCTGACCCCGGGAACGACCGGCCCCCGGCGCGGGATGGGCCCGGGAGCCATCGCAGGTTCCGGGAAACCGGCCCCGGAAACGCCCCGGGGCCGGTTTGTCGTATCAGCGATCAGGCGCGGACCAGTTTTTCGTAGGTTTCCGCGATGTCGCGGGCCATGGCGCCCACTTCGAAGTTGAAGCCGCCGATCTGGCCCACGGGCGTGACCTCGGCCGCGGTTCCCGTCAGCCAACATTGTTCGAACTCGGCCAGTTCGGTCGGGTCGATATGGCGTTCGTGGACCTTGACGCCCTTCTTCTGCAGCAGTTCGATCACGGTCTGCCGGGTGATACCATTCAGGAAGCAGTCCGGCAGCGGGGTATGCACCTCTCCATTCTTGGTGAAGAAGATGTTGGCGCCGGTCGCCTCGGCCACATAGCCGCGATAATCCATCATCAGCGCGTCCGAGCAGCCCTTGGCCTGCGCCGCGTGCTTGGACATGGTGCAGATCATGTAAAGCCCCGCCGCCTTGGCCGCCGAGGGGATGGTTGCCGGATCCGGGCGGCGCCATTTCGAGATGTCGAGCTTGGCGCCCTTCATCTTGGCATCGCCGTAATAGGCGCCCCATTCCCAGCCGGCGATCGCCAGACGCACCGGGTTGCCCACGGCCGAGACGCCCATCTCATCCCCCGCGCCGCGGAAGGCGATGGCGCGGACATAGGCGTCGGTCCAGTTGTTCGCCTTGAGCATGTCGTATTTGGCGGCTTCGATCTCCTGCACGGACCAGGGGACTTCCATGTCGATCAGTTCGGCCGATCTGCGCAGGCGCATGGAATGCTCGACGCCCTTGAAGATCTTGCCGTTGTAGCAGCGTTCGCCCTCGAAGACGGCAGAGGCATAATGCAGCGCATGGGTAAGGATGTGAACATTGGCGTCCCGCCAGGGGACCAGCTTGCCGTCCATCCAGATGAATCCGTCGCGATCGTCATATGCCGCCATATCCCGGCCCTCCGTTTTGTGAATGTTGCGCCGGATATGTCCGCTGCGGACACGATCTTGCGCGAAAGCGCAGTACGGCTACGCTTTATGACTTGGAAAGTCAACAAGGCTGACGTAAATCTGCCCCAAAGGGAGGCGGATGATGGCCGAGACTTCGGGCGGGGAGGGTCTGCTCTACCTGACGGATGAGCAGCTGCGAAAGGGCATCGAGGCAATGTTCTTTGCCTACCGGGGGTTTACTGCCGATCCCGACCGCATTCTCGAAACCATGGAATACGGCCGCGCCCATCACCGGGCGCTGCATTTCATTCATCGCGCGCCGGGCACGACGGTCTCGAATCTGCTGGCGATCCTGGGGGTGACGAAGCAGTCGCTCAACCGGGTGCTGCGCACGCTGATCGACGACGGGCATGTCCGCAGCGAAAAGGGGCGGAAGGATGCCCGCGAACGCCACCTGTTCCTGACCGAGAAGGGCGATGCGCTGGAACGCCAGCTTTCCGATGCGCAGCGGGCGCGGATGCGGGCCGCCTACCGCGCAGTCGGGCCGGCGGCGGTGCAGGGGTTCCGCCAGGTTCTGGAGGCGATGATGGACCCCGATATGCGCCATGCCTACAATCGCCTGAAGGAGGGCGGGGCATGACCGAAGCCAGGACAGCCGAGGCGCATCTTCTGGTGGTCGATGACGACGAGCGGATCCGGGGTCTGTTGCAGAAGTTTCTGATCCGCAGCGGCTATCTTGTCACCGTCGCCCGGGATGCGGCGCAGGCGCGCAAGCTGCTGTCGGGGCTGGATTTCGACCTGATCGTCCTCGATGTGATGATGCCGGGCGAAGATGGGATCAGCCTGACGCGCGCCTTGCGGCAGCGGATGCAGACGCCGATCCTGCTGCTGACGGCAAAGGGGGAGACGGTGAACCGCATCGAAGGGTTCGAGGCCGGGGCCGACGACTATCTGGTCAAACCTTTCGAGCCGAAGGAGCTTCTCCTGCGGATCAATGCCATCCTGCGGCGGGTGCCGCAGGTCTCCACGGCCGATCCGGTGCCGAAGGTGCTGCATCTGGGCGCCGTGCGCTATGACATGGAGCGCGGGGAACTGTGGCGCGGCGACCAGCCGGTCCGGCTGACGGCGACCGAGGCGGCGCTGATGCGGTTGTTCGCCCAAGCGCCGGGTGCCGCGATCAGCCGGGAGAAACTGGTCGGCGACCTCGGGCGCGAGGATGTGGCGCAGGAGCGCGCGGTCGATGTGCAGATCACCCGGCTGCGGCGGAAGATCGAAGACGACCCAAAGGCGCCGCGCTACCTGCAAACCGTGCGCGGCGAGGGCTATATGCTGCAACCGGACTGAGCGGCAGGGGCGCATCGGTCGACAGGAGGCCGGGATCTTCGCGCGGCGACTGTGCCTGCCGCCGAAAGAGTTCGGCCGGGGCTACAGTGTCATCGCCATGTCGCGATGGGGAATCCCGGCATCCATGTATTCCGGACCGAAGGCGCGGAAGCCCAGTTTTTCGTAGAAGGCCAGCGCATGGGTCTGGGCGCCGAGCTTGACGCGGGCGATCCCGGGGCGCCGGCGGAACTCCTCGACCGCGGCGCGGATCAGGGCGGCGCCAAGCCCGGCGCCCCGTGCCGCGGGCAGGACGCAAACGCGGCCGATCTTGCCGGTATCGCCCTGTTCCAGCAACCGCGCCGTACCGACCGGGCGGCCATCGACCAGCGCCAGCAGATGGGTGGCAGAGGGGTCCAGCCCGTCGATATCTTCCTCCGGGCTGACGCCCTGCTCTTCGATGAACACCTGCCGGCGCAGCGCGAGGCAGGTGTCAATATCGCCGGTCACGCGGATCATGCGAAATAGTCCCGCAGGATACGGCCATAGATCGCCTTCAGCTTTTCGATCTGGGCAATCTCGACCCGTTCGTCCACCTGATGCATCGTCTTGCCGACCAGGCCGAACTCCACCACCGGACAATGCGTCTTGACGAAACGCGCATCCGAGGTGCCGCCCGAGGTGGAGTAGTCCGGGCGGATGCCGGTCTCGGCCTCGACCGCATCGCGCACCAGGGCCGAGAACTCTCCCGGCGGGGTCACGAAGCTTTCGCCCGAGATCGAGATGGCGCAGCCGATCATCACCCCTGTCTCGTCCTGCACGGCGGCGGCGTGATCTTCCAGCCATCGGCTCAGGCTTTCGCCGGAATGAAGGTCGTTGAAGCGGATGTTCACGGTGGCGGTGCCCCGGGCGGGAATGACATTCGTTGCGGGGTTGCCGCAGTCGATGGTCGTGATGGCCAGCGTCGAGGCATCGAAATGGGCCGTGCCCTCGTCCAGCGGCTTTTCTTCGAGCCGGCCGAGAAGGCGGACCAGCGCCGACATCGGGTTCCGGGCCCGCTGGGGATAGGCGGAATGGCCCTGCACGCCGGTTGCGGTGAAGCGGCAGGTCAGGCTGCCGCGGCGCCCGATCTTCATCATCTCGCCCAGCCTTTCGGGGCAGGTCGGTTCCCCGACCAGGCAATGCGTCATCCGCTCGCCCTCGCGCGCCATCCAGTCCAGAAGGGCGAGGGTGCCATCCTTCGCCTCATCCTCTTCGTCGCCGGTGACGGTCAGGATCACCGCGCCTTCTGGCGGCGTGTTCCGCACGAAATCCACCGCGGCGGCGGCAAAGGCCGCAACGCCCGACTTCATGTCGGTCGCGCCGCGGCCATACATCCAGCCCTCGACAACGGCGGCGCCGAAGGGATCCTGCGTCCAGGCCGCGATATCGCCTGCCGGCACCACATCGGTATGGCCGTTGAAGCCGAAACTGCGATTCGCTCCCTTCTTGCCCCAGCGGGCAAAGAGGTTGGCAATGCCGTTGCGGTCTATCCTGTGGCATTCGAAGCCGGCATCCTCCAGCACCTCCTGCAACAGGACAAGCGCACCGCCTTCGGCCGGGGTGACGGAGTTGCAGCGGATCAGGCGGGCGGTAAGGTCGACGGAATCTGTGGCGGTCATGGCAGGGGTCCGGCTCAATCGTCAAAAGGTGTCATCTGCGCGACGATGACCGAGTTTTCGGCAAGCGCCCGCGCCATCAGCGCCTCTTCCGCGGCGTCGATCTCCTCGCCGGCCTTGCGGCGTTCATCGAGCGTCCCCAGCCCCTGCACCTCGAGCGGCGCGAGGTCGGCCTCCTTCAGGATCGCCACGGTCTCGCGCACGGCCTCGGCCTCGTCGACGCCGCTGGCATAGCACATCAGCGCCGCTCCGGTGGCCTTGTCGGGCAGGCCGTCGCCAGCCTTTCGCCCGACCTCGACGATCAGCGTATACACCTGCTGCGGGCGCTTTTCCTTCTTCGGGCGGTCTTCGCTATCGGCCATGACCCGCCCCTATCCGACGATCAGTCGCGGGCCGGGATCCGCGTCGCCCACGCGACCCACCACGGCAGCATCGGCGAAGCCATGGGTCGAAAACACCGCCAGAACATCCTCGGCGGTCTCGGGGGTGCAGGCGACCAGAAGGCCGCCCGAGGTCTGCGGATCGGTGATCAGCGTCTGGACCTCGGTCGGCAGGCCCGGATCCAGCGCCACCTCGGCGCCATAGCTGGCCCAGTTCCGCCCCGAGGCGCCGGTGACAAGGCCCTGCGCCATCAACTCGCGCACGCCGGGCAGGACGGGCACGGCCGCCCAGTCCAGCGCGACATGGCAGCCCGCGCCGCGCATCATTTCCAGCGCATGCCCGGCCAGGCCGAATCCGGTGACATCGGTCAGCGCATGAACCCCCGGCAGGCGGGCCAGATCGGGGCCGGGGGTATTCAGCCGCGTCGTGGTGGCGATCATCCGGTCATAATCCTCGGCCGAAAGCGCCTCCTTCTTCAGCGCCGCGGAATAGATGCCGACGCCGATGGGCTTGCCCAGGATCAGCAGGTCGCCGGGGCGGGCGCCGGCGTTCTTCTTGACCAGCGCGGGATCGACCAGACCAAGCGCGACAAGGCCATAGATCGGCTCGACCGAATCGATGGTGTGCCCGCCCGCGATGGGAATGCCCGCCGCCCGGCAGGCCTCGGCCCCGCCCGACAGGATGCGGCCGATGGTCTCGACCGAAAGGACGCCGATCGGCATGCCCACCAGCGCCAGCGCCAGGATCGGCGTGCCGCCCATGGCATAGACGTCGGAAATCGCATTGGTCGCCGCGATCCGGCCGAAATCGTACGGGTCGTCCACGATGGGCATGAAGAAATCGGTGGTGGCGACCAGCGCCTGCCGGTCGTTCAGCCGCCAGACCGCGGCATCGTCCGAGGTCTCGATGCCGACCAGCAGGTCTTCGGGCACCGGCAGGCCGGGGGTGGCCCGCAGGATGCCCGACAGCACGCCGGGGGCGATCTTGCAGCCGCAGCCGCCGCCATGGGACAACGAGGTCAGCCGCGGTTCGGGTTTGCTGGGCGCGGAGGCATTCATCGCGGTGCTCTTTCGGTGATCATATCGGCGAGTTTCCGGGCGAGGTGGGGCAGCGCCTCGGGGGCGAGGCTTTCGGCGGCAAGGTCCGTCACCAGCACATCCATCCGGCTGCGGTGACGTTGATAGCGCGGGTCATAATGATGCAGCATCAGATCTTCCGCCAGCGTTGCAAAGGAATTTGCGCGGGCCATTGCCAGCCAGTCCTCGATTCGATCGGCCGGATGCCAGGGGCGCAGGCGGTTCAAAATCGCGTCCAGCCGGGCGGTATCGGCGGTGACATCGGCATAGGCGCGCGTCAGATAGGCCGCGCGCGCGGCACGCGGCACCTCCAGCGCCACCCTCGGAGCCGTCGCGATGGCCTTCCACAGCGGCGCGGGCACCGCCAGATCGCCGACCTTGGCGCTTTCGGCCTCTACCACCACCGGCCGCGCGGGATCGAGGCGCGACAGAGCAACCGCGATCCGGCCTTCAAAGGCCTTTTGCGACGGCTGCGGCCCCAGGGCGCCGAACAGCGATCCACGGTGATTCGCCAGCCCCTCAAGGTCCAGAACCTGAAGGCCCAGCCCGGGCAGCAGGTTCAGAAGTTCGGTCTTGGCAGATCCGGTGTTGCCATCCAGCACCACGACCGGCGCGGGCACCGGCCGTTCGCGCACCGCCTGGACCACCAGCGCGCGCCAGGCCTTGTAGCCGCCGGCCAAGGTCTCGACCCGCCAGCCGACCTGCGCAAGTATGGTTGCGAAGGCGCCCGACCTTTGCCCGCCCCGCCAGCAATAGACCAGCGGCCGCCAGCCGCCGCCCCGGTCGGCCAGCGGCCCCTCCAGATGCGCCGCCACATTGCGCGCCAACAGCGCGCCACCCAGCTTGCGGGCGGTGAAGGGCGAGACCTGCTTGTAGATCGTGCCGACACGGGCGCGCTCGGCGTCATCGAGGACCGGCAGGCTGATCGCGCCGGGCAGGTGATCCTCGGCATATTCCGACGGCGCGCGGGCGTCGATGATCTCGTCGAAGCCATGGGCGGCAAGGTCGGACAGCGAGGTGAGCGTGATGGCCATGGGAGCGAGCCATAGCGCAGCCCGATGCGGGCGGAAAGGGCCGCCTGTGCCGCGATGCTGCGGCTCGCGTCAGGCGCCGGCTGTGCGCCGCAGCATCGCAGCATAGGCAGCCGCGGCGCTGGTCTCCACGTCCTGCTGCACGGCGCGGCGTTGCCGCACCCGTTTGCGCCGCGCGGCATCCATCTCTTCCAGCGGTTTGTGCGGCAGCGGGAAGCGCAGCAGGTAATGCGGCCCCAGCGGCACGCCCCCCAGCGTCTGCCAGAACTGATCATAGGCCCGTTCGAACTGTTCGGCGCGGTCAGGCGTGTTCGAGGGATGCATGCGCGCCCCGATGCCCACGGCGACATCGGTCTGTTGCGCCCGCAACAGGCCGGCAAAGGCCGCGATCAGCATCTGAGCCACGGTCACGCGATGGAAGGCGCGATGAAAGTCGGGCTGATAGGTGCGATCCTGTGTCAGGTGCTTGCGCGTGATGAAGTCGACCAGCGGCGGCAGGCCGCCCCTGCCATGCGGATCGAGAATTCGCGAGGGCAGGAGGGAGAAGGACAGGATGCCGATCGATTCGCCCGCGGCGCGAAAGACGACGCTCAGCCCGCCTTCGCGGCAGACATCGCGCCCGGTTTGCAGCAGAATGTCATAACCGCCGTCCCCGCTGCCGGCCCGCCAGAGCGGCAGCCCGTCGTTCAGATAGACGGCGCGGAAATAATCGTCGCACAGCGCGGTGTCCTCGTGGCGGTAATGCGCCGCGGCGGCAAGGATCCGGGCGCGCGGGGTGAAATCGCGCGAAAGGAAGTAGCGGTGCGAGAGATAGAGCAGCGGATCGCCGCGCCCCTGTTCCGCGACATGGACGGCAAAACTGCGGGAATTGCAAAGATCGGCGCCGGGGCCGGGTGCAAGGACAACCCGCGCCCTCCGCCCCGCCCGCAACAGCGTTACCGGCATGGGAAAGGCATGAAAGTCCCGCCTCAACCCCCTGGCGAAGGCGCGTAGCAGGCCGGGTTGTGGCAAAGGCGCGGATGGGCGAGGCAAGGCAGTTCTATCAACCCCAGAGAACATGCGACATGTGGCTCCGAATGGTTTCCATGTTTTCGACAATAGTCAGGTACTGTGAAAAAAGGGGCAAGAGTACGGCCCGTTGCCGGCCATTTGGCGCAAGCGGACAAAGTCGGCCCGCGCAAGGGGGCGTGATTGCGGGCGGGGCGCGCGCGCGGCCATATCTGCGCCCCCCCCGATGCGCGGCTGCGATCAGTCCCGCAGCAATTCGTTGATCGAGGTTTTCGAACGGGTCTGCGCGTCGACCTTCTTCACGATCACCGCACAATAGAGACTGATGCCGCCCTTCGAGGGCATCGCGCCGGCGACGACAACCGAACCCGCCGGCACCTCGCCATACATGACGGCGCCGGTTTCGCGGTCGACGATCTTCGTCGATTTGCCGATGAAGACGCCCATGCCAAGGACGCTGCCTTCGCGGACGATGCAGCCTTCGACCACCTCGGACCGGGCGCCGATGAAGCAATTGTCCTCGATGATGGTCGGGCCGGCCTGCATCGGTTCCAGCACGCCGCCGATGCCGACGCCGCCCGACAGATGCACGTTCTTGCCGATCTGGGCGCAGGAGCCGACCGTGGCCCAGGTGTCGACCATGGTGCCTTCATCGACATAGGCGCCGAGGTTCACGAAGGACGGCATCAGCACCACCCCCTTGCCGATGAAGGCCGAGCGGCGGACGATGGCGCCGGGCACGGCGCGAAAGCCCGCGCTGCGCCACTGGTTGTCGCCCCAGCCCTTGAACTTGGTGTCCACCTTGTCCCACCAGCTGGCATCCTGCGGCGCGCCGGGCATCTGCTCCATGTCCTTCAGGCGAAAGCCCAGAAGCACGGCCTTCTTGGCCCATTGATTCACCTGCCAGTCGGCGCCCCGCTTCTCGGCCACCCGCAGCGTGCCGCCGTCCAGCGCCGAAAGCGTGGCCTCGATGGCGTCGCGCGCCTCGCCCCTTGTGGCGGGGGTGATGCTCTCGCGGTTTTCCCAGGCGGATTCGATGGCGGCTTCAAGCGCAGCGTTGGACATATGGGGCACCTTCCTGTTGCTGCGCGCGTCTTAGGGGAAAGCCCGGCGCTTGTCAGCGGTCGCAATGTCGCGGCCCCCGATTTTCGGCCGGCCGGCCGCTCAGAACGGGCCGGGTGCGGGATTCGCGCCGCAGACCAGCACGGCGACCCTTTCGCCCGGCTCGGGGACATAGGCGCCCGAGGTCAGCGCGGCCAGCGCGCAGGCCCCGGCCGGTTCCACCCATTGCCGCAGCCCGTGCCAGAGCCGGGCCTGCGCCCCGGCGATCGCCGCATCGCTGACAAGAACCGATGTCACTCGCCGGTCTCTGGCCAGGTCATAGGCCAGCCGGCCGATCTGCCGCGCGCCAAGCGCATTGGCGGCGATGCCGCCCACATCTGTCTCGGCCTCGGGGCCTTCGGCCAGGGCACGGGCCAGCGTGGGCGCAAGTTCCGGTTCCACCGCCACCAGCTTGCGCCGCCCGCCAAGCCAGGCAAGCGCGCCGCCGATCAATCCGCCGCCGCCCACCGCGATCAGCACGGTGTCGGCGGCAAGACCCTGTTCCTCCCATTCCTTCATCAGCGTTCCCTGCCCGGCCAGCGTGGCGGGCGCGTCATAGGCGTGGATCATCAGCGCGCCGGTCCGGTCGTGCCAGGCTTCGGCCCGGGCGAAGGCATCGGGGTAAAAGCCCGGCACCACCTCAAGCGCGGCGCCC
The DNA here is from genome assembly GCA_039808125.1 of Rhodobacter sp. Lineage (GTDB taxonomy): Bacteria > Pseudomonadota > Alphaproteobacteria > Rhodobacterales > Rhodobacteraceae > Pseudogemmobacter. Next base: position 19,836 of record JBDHSO010000003.1, read on the forward strand.
TGCGCCTCGATCAGGGCGATCTTGGCCGGCCCGGCGATCTCCGGCACGAAGATGCGGGCCTGCACGCCCAGCCGGGCCGCCGCTGCCGCCACCGCCGCGCCGTGATTGCCGCCCGAGGCCGCCACGACGCCCGCGTCGGTCAGAGGTAGCGACAGAAGGCTGTTGAACGCCCCGCGTGCCTTGAAGCTGCCGCTGACCTGCATCTGTTCGAGCTTGAGTTCCACCGCGAACGGCAGGCCGAGTTCGCGGCTTTCCAGCACCGGTGTGCGCAGAAGCCAGGGCGCGATGCGCATCTGCGCGGCGGCAATGTCATCGGCGGTCGGGGCAGGTGTTGCGGGCACGGGGGCGCCTTTCCGGGTGGCATGCGTGGCGACAGCAGCCTATTCTGCGGAAAATCGCAAGGAAAGCACATGAAGGACGACCGGCGCACGCATCCCTTCCGGCACAGCACGCAGGACATCGAGACGGCGAAGCGGATTCCCGATACGCCGCAGACCCGCTCGCCCTCCTACCGGCTGGCCTTTGCCGATCACGATTTCCTGACGCGCGAGGAATTGCGCCCGGTGCGCCTGCAACTGGAGCTTCTGAAGCCGCAGATGGAGATGGACGCCCGCGGGATCGAATCGACCGTGGTGATGTTCGGCGGCGCCCGCATCCTTCCGCCCGACAGGGCGGCCGGGGCCAGCACGCCCGAACTGGCCGCGCTGTCGTGCTATTATACCCAGGCGCAGATCTTTGCCCGGATCATGACCGAGCGCAGCCTTGCCTCCGGCAACCGCCGCTGGGTGGTGATGACGGGCGGCGGCCCCGGCGTGATGGAGGCCGGCAACCGCGGCGCCGCCGAGGCGGGGGGCCAATCCGTCGGGTTGAACATCGTGCTACCGCACGAGCAGGCGCCGAACAGCTATGTGACGCCGGAACTTGCCTTCAACTTCCATTACTTCGCTATCCGCAAGATGCATTTCCTGATGCGGGCGGCGGCGATCTGCGTCTTCCCGGGGGGCTTCGGCACGCTGGATGAAACCTTCGAGACGCTGACGCTGATCCAGACCCGCCGGATGAAGCCTATTCCCTTCCTGCTCTTCGGCCGGGACTGGTGGAGCCGGGTGGTGAACTGGGAGATGCTGGCCGAATCGGGGCTGATCGCGCAGAAGGATCTCTCGCTTTTCAGCATGGTCGAGACCGCGGACGAGGCGGTGGCCGCCATCGATGCCTGGCCGGCCGGCTGACGGTCGCTGCCTTGTCCGGCTGCCTGCCTCCGGGGGAGAATCGTCGAGATGCGGCTCTTTAAATGCCAATGCTGCGGCCAGGTGCTGCATTTCGAGAATACGGCCTGCCTGAACTGCGGCCGGCCCGTCGGCTATCTGCCCGGCGTGAACCGGATGGTGGCGGTCGAGGCGGATGGGCCGGTCTGGCGCATGGCACCGGCCGAGGCCGGGCCGGCGGCGTTGCCGCCCGATGCCGCATTACGCTTTTGCCGCAACTGGGAACTGACCGGCTGCAACTGGATGCTGCCGGCCCCCGAGGGTGACGAGGCCGCGTCGGGCGGCTATTGCCGGGCTTGCCGGCACAACCGCATCGTTCCCGACCTGACCGACCCCCTCCTCCATACCCGCTGGCAAAAGATCGAGACGGCGAAGCGGCGGCTCTACTACAGCCTTCTGCGTCTGGGCCTGCCGCTTCCCCTGCCTGGAAGCGGCCATCCGGAACCGCTGGTCTTCGACTTTCTTGCCGACGACCCCGGAGCGGCGCAGCGGGTGATGACCGGCCATTCCGGCGGCGTGGTCACGATCGCCCTGTCCGAGGCCGACGATGCCGGACGCGAGGCGATGCGCGCCCAGATGGGCGAGGCCTATCGCACCCTGCTTGGCCATTTCCGCCACGAGATCGGCCATTATTACTGGGATCTGCTGGTGTGCGGCGGCGGAGCGGTCGATGCCTTCCGTACCGTTTTCGGCGACGAGACACAGGATTATCGCGCGGCGCTGGACCGCTATTACGGCGGAACCCCGCCCGCTGGCTGGGAGGGAACCCATGTCTCGGCCTATGCCACGATGCATCCGTGGGAGGATTGGGCCGAGACCTGGGCGCATTACCTGCATATGGTCGACACGCTGGAAACCGCCGCCGCCTTCGGCATGACCATCGACCCGGCGGTCGACGGGGACGGCGAGCTTTCGGCGGAGATCGACTTCGACGCCTACCGGACCCGGCGCCTGCCACGGCTGATCGCGGCCTGGATGCCGCTGACCGTGGCGCTGAACGCGCTGGCGCGGTCGGTGGGGCAACGCGACCTCTATCCTTTCGTCCTGCCCGCGACGGTGCTGGAAAAACTGGGCTTCGTCCATCGGCTGGTGACGGTCATGCGGATCCCCGCCTGACCTACCAACCGGCGGTTGCGGCAGACAAGCCACAACATCTAGGGGTCAGGTAACAGATCATTACATCTGATTGACGGGCTGCGTCAGGGGTGGCTAATTGGGCCGGTCATGGTGCCCGGGGCGACTCGGGTGAAGACGGGAAGTCCGGTGCAAATCCGGGGCTGCCCCCGCAGCTGTAAGCGGCAAGCGAGGCCGAACATGCCACCGGGCAACCGGGAAGGCCGGTCAAGCGAGGACCCGCAAGCCAGAAGACCTGCCATGACGACGACAAAGAAACCGCGCGGCGGGCGCGGGGTGTCGGGGCCTCTGGCCGCTTTCGGGCGGCCTGTCCCGTGCCCGTTCGGCCGGCGCCAGAAACGAAAAGGGACTTGAGGCAAATGGTCGTGACCGTCTATTCCAAACCCGCCTGCGTGCAATGCACCGCCACCACCCGCGCGCTGGACGCCCGGGGCATTTCCTACAGCGTCATCGACCTGACCGAGGATGCCGCCGCCATGGAGATGATCGCCGGTCTTGGCTACCGGCAGGCGCCGGTCGTCGTTGCGGGGGAGGCGCATTGGGCGGGCTTTCGGCCCGACATGATCGGCCGGCTCGCCTGAGGATGCGGCCATGCCCGGGCTTGTCTATTATTCGTCGGCCTCGGGCAATACCGCGCGGTTCATCGCGCGCCTTGGCCTGCCGGCACTGCGCATCCCGATTCGCCCCGGCGATCCGATGCCCGCCCCGGTTTCGCCCTTCGTCCTGGTCACGCCCAGCTATGCAGATGGCGAGGGCAGGGGCGCCGTGGCCAAGCAGATCATCCGGTTTCTGAACGATCCCGACCGCCGGGCGCTGATCCGCGGGGTCATCGCCAGTGGCAACCGCAGTTTCGGCGCCACCTATGCTTGCGCCGGCGGGGTTGTTTCTGCCAAGTGCAATGTCCCGGTCCTCTATCGATTCGAACTGGCCGGACTGGATACAGACATCGCCCGCGTCCGTGCCGGGCTGGAAAAATTCTGGGCGGCGCAGCCGCAGGGGGAATCATGCTCGACGGCACCGTGAAACCGACGCTCGACTATCACGCGCTGAATGCGATGCTGAACCTGTACGACGATCAGGGTCGCATCCGCTTTGAGGCCGACCGCATGGCCGCACGGCAGTATTTCCTTCAGCACGTCAACCAGAACACGGTCTTCTTCCACAACCTGGACGAAAAGCTGCGCTATCTGGTGGACGAGGGCTATTACGAGGCCGAGGTCCTCGACCAGTATTCGCGCAATTTCCAGCGCAGGATCTGGGACGAGGCCTATGCCAGGAAGTTCCGCTTCCCGGCCTTCCTTGGCGCCTTCAAGTATTACACCAGCTACACGCTGAAGACCCGCGACGGCCAGCGCTACCTTGAACGTTACGAGGATCGCGTGGTGATGGTGGCGCTGACGCTGGCGCGCGGCGACGAGGCGCTGGCGATGCAGTTCATGGAGGAGATCATCGCCGGCCGGTTCCAGCCGGCGACGCCCACCTTCCTCAACGCCGGCAAGAAATCGCGGGGCGAGCTGATTTCCTGTTTCCTGCTGCGGCTGGAAGACAACATGGAATCGATCGGGCGGTCCATCAACTCGGCCCTGCAACTGTCGAAACGCGGCGGCGGCGTCGCCTTGATGCTGACCAACCTGCGCGAGGCCGGCGCGCCGATCAAGGGGATCGAGAACCAGTCCTCGGGCGTCATTCCGGTGATGAAGCTCCTGGAGGATTCCTTCAGCTATGCCAATCAGCTCGGCGCGCGTCAGGGCGCCGGCGCCGTCTATCTGAATGCGCATCACCCCGATATCCTGCGCTTTCTCGACACCAAGCGCGAGAACGCCGACGAGAAGATCCGCATCAAGACGCTGAGCCTTGGCGTGGTCATTCCCGATGTCACCTTCGAACTGGCGAAGAAGAATGCCGACATGTATCTCTTCTCGCCGCATGACGTGGCCAAGGTCTATGGCGTGCCCTTCTCGGAAATCTCCGTCACCGAGAAATATCAGGAGATGGTCGACGACCGGCGCATCCGGAAACGGAAGATCAACGCGCGGGAGTTCTTCCAGACCATCGCCGAGATCCAGTTCGAATCGGGCTATCCCTATGTGATGTTCGAAGACACGGTGAACCGGGCAAACCCGATCGCGGGGCGGATCACCATGTCGAACCTGTGCAGCGAGATCCTGCAGGTGAACGAGGCCAGCGAATACAATGAGGATCTGAGCTATTCGCATCTGGGGACGGATATTTCCTGCAACCTCGGGTCGCTGAACATCGCGGCCACCATGGATGGCCCGGATCTCGGGGCGACGGTCGAGGCCTCGATCCGCGCGCTGACGGCCGTCAGCGAGATGTCGTCGATCGAGGCCGTGCCCTCGATCCGCCGCGGCAATGACGAGGCCCATGCCGTGGGCCTGGGCCAGATGAACCTGCATGGCTTTCTCGCCCGCGAGCGCATCCACTACGGCAGCCCGGAGGGGATCGAGTTCACCTCGGTCTATTTCGCCGCGGTGGCCTATCATGCGATCCGGACCTCCTGCCTGCTGGCACAGGAGCGGGGCGCGACCTTCAGCGGATTCGAGGCGTCGAAATATGCCGAGGGGACGTTCTTCGACAAATACACCACGCGCGACTGGTTGCCAGTGCTGCCCGATGTGGCCCGCGTCTTCGCCGGAGTGACGCTGCCCACCCGCGCGGACTGGGCAAGGCTGCGCGACGACGTGATGGTGCATGGCATGTTCAACCGCAACTTGCAGGCGGTGCCGCCCACGGGGTCGATCAGCTACATCAACAACTCGACCAGTTCGATCCATCCGATCGTGGCCAAGATCGAGATCCGCAAGGAAGGCAAGATCGGCCGGGTCTATTACCCGGCGGCCTTCATGAGCAACGAGAACCTGGACTACTATCGGGATGCCTATGAGATCGGCCCAGAGAAGATCATCGACACCTATGCGGCCGCGACCGAACATGTGGACCAGGGGCTGAGCCTGACGCTGTTCTTCCCGGCCGAGGCGACGACCCGCGACATCAATCGGGCGCAGATCCACGCCTGGAAGAAGGGGATCAAGACGATCTACTACATCCGCCTGCGCCAGACCGCGCTGGAGGGAACCGAGGTGCAGGGCTGCGTGTCCTGCACGTTGTGAGGGCCGCAGGCGCCCGGGGGTTTCACACCCCCGGACCCCCGTGGGATATTTCCGCAGAGAAGAAGCAGAACGGAAGATGGGGCCGATGAAGGACCATGTGGCAAGCCGGGCGCCGCTGAAGGCGATCAACTGGAACCGGATGCAGGACGACAAGGACCTGGAGGTCTGGAATCGCCTGACGGCGAATTTCTGGCTGCCCGAAAAGGTGCCGCTGTCGAACGACGTGCAGAGCTGGGCGACCCTGCGGCCAGCGGAGCGGGAACTGACGATCCGGGTCTTCACCGGGCTGACGCTGCTTGACACCGTACAGAACACCATCGGCGCGCCGTCGCTGATGGCGGATGCGCAGACGCCGCATGAGGAGGCGGTCCTGTCGAACATCGCCTTCATGGAAGCGGTGCATGCACGATCCTATTCCTCGATCTTCTCGACGCTGTGCCTGACCAAGGAGGTGGACGAGGCGTTCCGCTGGTCGGAGGAGAATCCGCATCTGCAGGCGAAGGCGCGGGTCATCGTGCAGGAATACCAGGCGGGGGCCGATCCCTTGAAGCGCAAGGTGGCTTCGGTCTTTCTGGAGAGCTTCCTGTTCTATTCCGGGTTCTATCTGCCGATGTACTGGTCGAGCCGGGCGAAGCTGACCAATACCGCCGACCTGATCCGCCTGATCATCCGCGACGAGGCGGTGCATGGCTATTATATCGGCTACAAGTACCAGCGCGCGCAGGAGGTGCTGCCGGAGGCACGGCGGCAGGAGCTGAAGGATTTCGCCTTTGCGCTGATGTTCGACCTTTACGACATCGAGGCGCAATATACCGCCGAGCTTTACGACGGCATCGGCCTGACCGAGGATGTGAAGGCCTTCCTGCATTACAATGCCAACAAGGCCTTGCAGAACCTGGGTTATGAGGCGCTGTTCCCGGCCACGGCCTGCGAGGTGAATCCGGCGATCCTGGCGGCCCTGTCGCCCGACAGCGAGAACCACGATTTCTTTTCGGGTTCGGGGTCGAGCTATGTCATCGGCAAGGCGGTGGCGACCGAAGACGACGACTGGAGTTTCTGATCGCCGCCGTGTCGCCGGCGGGACAGACAGGCCGCGGGCGGCGAAGGACGGTCGAGCCATGGCTGAGACCTCATCTCCGGGGCAACCGGCGCTGACCGGAATATTGCTCATCACCGGCGGCGCGCTGATCTTTTCGATCAACGACATGGCGATGAAGCATCTGTCGGGCACTTATGCGCTGCATCAGATCATCCTGATCCGCGCGATGATCGGCATGGCGTTCCTGTTCGCGATCGCGATCCCATCGGCGGGCTACGGCTTCGCCCGCACCCGGCGGCCGGGCCTGCATCTGCTGCGGGTGACGGTGATCCTGATCTCGAACGTGACCTATTTCACCGGGCTTGCGCGGATGGCGCTCGCCGATGCGGCGGCGGTGGCCTATGTCAGCCCGCTGGTCGTGACCGCTTTGTCGGTGGTGGTCCTGGGCGAAAAGGTCGGGCCGCGGCGCTGGACGGCGGTGCTGATCGGGCTGGCGGGCATCGTGGTGATGCTGCGCCCGGGGGCGGGGGTGATCCAGCCGGCGGCGCTGTTGGTGCTGATTTCGGCGGTGATGTATGCTTCTGGCAACCTGCTGACGCGGCGCATGGGCGGCACGGAAAGCGCGATGACGCTGGCCTTCCATGTGCAGCTTGGCTTCATCGTCGCCTCGGCGACGATGGGGATCTGGGTGGGCGACGGCCATCTGGCAACCGACGATCCGCTGTGGTCGTTCCTGTTCCGGCCCTGGTTCTGGCCGCCGGCTGCCGACTGGCCCTGGCTGCTGGCGACCGGGCTTTCGGTTTCGATCGGCGGGCTGATGGTCTCGCAGGCCTATCGCACCACCGAAGCAGGGCTGATCGCGCCCTTTGAATATGCCGGCATGCCGATGGCGATCTTCTGGGGCATCACGATCTTCGGCACCTGGCCCGATGCGCAATCCTGGCTGGGGATTGCGCTCATCTGCGGATCGGGGCTCTATGTGGTGCTGCGCGAGGCGCAGATCCGGCGCGAGCGGCGGTGACATCTGCCGCCCCCGGGGGCGCCGGTCTCCCGGCCCCTTGCCGATGGCGGAGAAGGAAGCCCGATCGCATGACCCCCGATCTCATCCCGTTCGACGCCGAATCACTCCTGACCTGGCCGGGGCTTCTTGCGGCGCTGGAGGCCGGCCATCGCCTGCCGCAGCCCGACATCAAGGATCTGTTCTGCTATCGCGGCCCGGACACGATGCTGGACCGGGCCACCTGGATCGACGGAATCGGGGCGCTTGTGAAGGTGGCGATCGTGGCGCCGGGCAATGCGGCGCGGGGCAGGCCCACGATCAACGGCTCGGTCACGCTTTACGACGACATCGGCGGGGAGCTTTCGGCGCTGATCGACTTCCACCTCGTGACCAAGTGGAAGACGGCCGGCGACAGTCTGCTGTCGGCCTCGAAACTGGCGCGGCCGGACAGCCGGCGCATCCTGCTGGTCGGCGGCGGAACGGTGGCGCGGTCGATGGTCGAGGCCTATTCCAGCCTGTTTCCGGGGGCCGAGATCCGCATCTGGTCGCGCACCGCCGCCACGGCCGAGGCGACGGCGGCGGCATTGGGGCTGGCGGTGGCCCGGGATCTGGAGGCGGCGGTGCGCTGGGCCGAGGTGATCTGCACCTGCACCATGTCGACAAAGCCGCTGATCCGCGGCGACTGGCTGCAGCCGGGCCAGCACCTCGACCTGATCGGCGCTTATATGCCCGACATGCGCGAGGTGGACGATGCCGCGATGGCGCGCGCGCGGGTCTTTGTCGATGCGCGGGCAACCACGGTCCACCAGATCGGCGAGATCATGTAGCCCATCGCCTCAGGCGCCATGACCGAGGCGTCGATCATTGCGGATTTCTACGACCTCGCTTCGGGGCGGTATGCGCGCCAGTCGCAGGACGAGATCACCATCGCCAAAAACGGCGGCGGCGCGCATCTCGACCTGATGACGGCTGCCTATATCCAGGACTGCTGGCGCCGGCGGACCGCCTGAGGCTCAGTCGAGCTTGCGCGCTTCCGAAACCAGCATCACCGGAATGCCGTCGCGCACCGGAAAGGCCAGATGCGCGGCTTTCGAGATCAGTTCCTGACGCTCCGGGTCCCAGGTCAGGACGGCATGGGTCACGGGGCAGACCAGCGCCTCGAGCATGCGGCGGTCGGCGGCGGGATCGGTCATTGGCGGGGGTCCTTCGGGTTGCCGCCGCGCAGGGCGAATTCCATCAGCGTCACCAGCGTTTCGCGCCGGGCGGCAAGATCCGGCGCCTCGAGCAGCGCCTGCTTGTCCTCGGGCGGCAACGGCAGCAGCATCGCCGCATCGTCGATCAGCCGCGCGGCGGGCGCATCGCGCAACCCGGTTGCGGGCGCCGAAAGCCCGCGCGAATCGAGATACCGTTGCAGGAGCGAGACAAAGCCGGCACGGTCGAAGGCCGGGTCCTCCCCGGCGGGGCCAAGGTCGCGGGCGAAGGGAGTCCAATCCACCTCTGCCCGGCGATAGGGTGTGAACCCCGGCACTTCCTCGCGCAGGCGAAAGCGTGAGATGCCGGCAAGCGCGATCATCAGCCGGCCATCCTCGGCCTCGGCGAATTCCGTCAGCCGCCCGGCGCAGCCGACGGATGCCAGTTGGGGATGCGCCGGTTCCGGCAGGCCCAGAACCTCGCGCGCCGAGATCATGCCGATCAGCCGGTGCGGGGTCTTCATGCTATCCTCGACCATCGCCAGATAGCGCGGCTCGAAGATGAAGAGCGGAATCCTGGCCCGGGGCAACAAAAGCGCCCCGGGCAGCGGGAAAAGCGGAATCCGTCCGGGCAGGTCGGCCAATCCGGGGCGCCAGGCGGACATTGCCCGGCCCTCAGGCGAAGATCATCGAGGACAGGCGGCGGCGTCCCTTCAGAACCACGGGATCCTGGGGCTTCAGCGCGTCGAAGATCGTCATCAACTGCGCCTTGGCCGCGCCGTCCTTCCACTCGCGGTCGCGGCGGAACAGTTCCAGCAACTGGTCGACGGCCTCGTCCACCTTGCCGCTGGCATTCAGGGTGACGGCCAGATCGAACCGGGCCTGATTGTTCGCCGGATCGGCCTCGACCGCGGCGCGCAGATCGGCCTCGGGGCCCGCATTGGCCGATTGGCGGGCCAGTTCCAGCTGCGCCCGCGCGGCCTCGATCTCTTTCGTCCGGGCCATGGCCGCGGGTGCGCCGTTCAGAAAGGCTTCGGCCTGATCGAGGTCGCCAGCCGCGATATGCGCGCGGGCAAGACCTGCATAGGCGGCCGCATTCTCCGGCTCTTCGCCCAGGATCGCGGCGAAGGTCTCGGCCGCGTCGACCGCGGCGCCCTCGGCCAGCATTTCCTCGGCGGCGGCGATTGCATCGGCCAGCCCGCCATCGCCGGCCAGCCCGGTCAGCTTGTCGATGAAGGCCTTGATCTGCGACGCCGGCAGCGCGCCCTGAAATCCGTCGACCGGCTGGCCCTGCCAGAAGGCATAGACCGTCGGAATCGACTGGACACGCATCTGCGCGGCGATCGCCTGATTGCTGTCGACATCGATCTTCACCAGCCTGACCTTGCCCCTGGCGGCAGTGACGGCCGCTTCGAGACTCGGGCCGAGCTGCTTGCACGGGCCGCACCAGGTGGCCCAGAAATCGACAATGACCGGCACCTCGCGCGAGGCTTCGATCACATCGGCCATGAAGCTGGCCTCGGTGCCATCCTTGATCAGGTCGGAGGCCGCCGGCGGCGCGGAATTTTCGCCAAGTCCAAGCATTGGGGGTCCTCTTGTTCAGCTTTGCCCGTATATGAGGCTTTCGGGCCGAAACGCCAAGGGGGCGCTTGGCCGGCAGCGCGGGGATGGCGACGGCCGGGGGCCGGCTCAGCCAAGGGCGGTGCAGGCAGCGTGGCGCGGGCAGGTGACAAGGTGGTCGTTCACCATCCCGGTGGCCTGCATGAAGGCATAGGTGATCGTCGGGCCGCAGAAGGTGAAACCCCGGGCCTTCAGTGCCTTCGACATTGCCCGCGATTCGGCGGTTTCGGTTGGCACCTCGGCCAGCGAGGTCCGGCCGGTCTGGATCGGCTGGCCGTCGACAAAGGACCACAGGAAGGGCGAGAAACCCTCCTTCGCCTCGATATCCAGATAGGCGCGGGCAGAGCGGATCGTGCCCTCGATCTTGCCGCGATGCCGGACGATACCGGCATCGGCCAAGAGCCTGTTCACCTCGTCCTCGCCCCAGCCGGCGATTTCCCCGGGGTGAAAGCCGCGAAAGGCCGTGCGGAAATTCTCGCGTTTTTTCAGAATGGTGATCCAGGACAACCCCGCCTGGAACCCGTCGAGCACCAGCTTTTCCCACAGGGCGCGGGGATCGCGCTCGGGCACGCCCCAGTCGGTATCGTGGTAATGGACGTAAAGCGGATCGGCGCCGCACCAGTCGCAGCGCGTTTCGGGTGTGTCGGTCATCGCAGCCCGGAAAACGTTTCGGATTTTAGGCAAATGCCAGTCGTTCAGCCCATGTTTACCGCTTTGGCACAGGATTGCCAGAGTCCGACTGCCGGGGGTGCCGGGATGAGCTTTCTGCCGGGGCCGCGCAGGCCACATTTCGACGTCGACCCCGAGGTCGCCTCGCCCTTCGCCGTTGCCGCGACCGAGGTCGAACGTGAAACGCTGACCCTGCTGCGCAACGCGCTGGATGAGGGGCGGATGCGACTGGCCTTCCAGCCGGCGGTCTATGCCGCGGATCCTTCGATCATCGGCTTTTACGAAGGGTATATCCGGCTTCTCGACCCGGCGGGGCGAGTGATACCGGCCCGCGATTTCGTCGGTATCTCCGAAACGCGCGAGATCGGCCGCGAGATCGACGTGGCCGCCCTGCGGCTGGGTCTGTCCTGCCTGCGCCGCAATCCCGGCATCCGCGTGGCCGTGAACATCTCGGCCCGGTCCGTGGGCTATCCGCCCTGGACCCAGCTTCTGGCCGATGCCCTGCGGGCCTATCCCGAACTGGGCCGCGGCCTGATCCTGGAGATCAACGAGGCCTCTGCCATGCAGATGCCGGACGTTCTGGTCCCCTTCATCGAGGAATGGCGCGGCGCCGGGATTGCCTTCACGCTGGACGATTTCGGCGCTTCCTTCACCTCGCTGATGCTGCTGCGCGATTTCGGCTTCGACATCGCCAAGATCGACGGTCAGTTCATCCGCGGCTGCGACCATGACACTGCGGCGCAACTGATCGTTCGCGCCGCCGGCGCCCTCGCGCGCGAGTTCGACATGTTCCTCGTGGCCGAGGCGGTTGAAACCATGGCCGAGGCGGACTGGCTGGCGGCTCAGGGCGTCGGATGCCTCCAGGGCTACCTGTTCGGCCGGCCGGAAGTGACCCCCGATTTCAGCCTGTTTCGCCGCGGGAGAGAGGCGGCCTGAACCGGCGCCGCTGCCGTTGCGGCAAAACCTGGCTGCACCGCAGCAATCCTCGACGCAACAAACTTGCGATTCTGCCCCTGATCGCCTAGGCCAGTTGGGGCGCGCGGGCGCGCTGCCGTTTGGGAGAGCATCACATGACCAATGTCGTAATCGTTTCGGCGGGGCGGACCCCCGTGGGCAACTTCAACGGGTCGTTCGCCAACACCCCCGCGCATGAGCTTGGCGCCAGCGTGATCGCGGCCGTCTGTGAGCGCGCCGGCGTGGACAAGGCCGACGTCGAGGAAGCGATCCTCGGCCAGGTGCTGACGGCCGGCGAGGGCCAGAACCCTGCCCGCCAGGCCGCCATCCTTGCCGGCCTGCCGAAAGAGGCCAGCGCCTGGAGCATCAATCAGGTCTGCGGTTCGGGCCTGCGGACGGTCGCGCTGGCCGCGCAGCATGTGCAGCTGGGCGATGCGCGGATCGTCGTCGCCGGTGGCCAGGAATCCATGTCGCTGTCGCCCCATGTCGCGCATCTGCGCACGGGCACCAAGATGGGCGACATGAAGATGATCGACTCGATGATCAAGGACGGCCTCTGGGATGCCTTCAACGGCTATCACATGGGCCAGACCGCCGAGAACGTCGCCGCCCAATGGCAGATCACCCGCGAGCAGCAGGACGAATTCGCGCTTGCCAGCCAGAACAAGGCCGAAGCCGCCCAGAAGGCCGGAAAGTTCAAGGACGAGATCGTCCCCTACACCGTCAAGTCGCGCAAGGGCGACACCGTGGTCGATGCCGATGAATACATCCGCCACGGCGCGACGCTGGAAGGGATGCAGAAGCTGAAGCCGGCCTTCATGAAGGACGGCACCGTCACGGCCGGCAACGCCAGCGGCATCAACGATGGCGCGGCCGCCGTCCTGCTGATGACCGAGGAAGAGGCGGCGAAACGCGGGCTGAAGCCGCTTGCGCGGATCGCCTCCTATGCGACGGCCGGGCTTGATCCCGCGATCATGGGCGTCGGCCCGATCTTCGCCAGCCGCAAGGCGCTGACGAAAGCGGGCTGGAAGGTCGCCGATCTCGATCTGATCGAGGCGAACGAGGCCTTTGCCGCCCAGGCCCTTGCGGTAAACAAGGACATGGGCTGGGATCCGGCAAAGGTGAACGTGAACGGCGGCGCCATTGCCATCGGCCATCCGATCGGTGCCAGCGGCGCGCGCATCCTGAACACGCTCCTGTTCGAGATGAACCGTTCGGGTGCGAAGAAGGGCCTCGCCACGCTTTGCATCGGTGGCGGCATGGGCGTGGCCATGTGTGTCGAAGGGCTGTAATCAAAAAGCCGGACCGGATTCTTGGGGGCGTGCGCGGTTGCGCACGCCCTTTTTTTCATGCTGTCAGACGGCAGGCAGGGCCGGGGACGGCAGGTCCGGTCCATGTTTCCGACGCAACCGAAGGGACCTATGCGCCGGCACTGGCCGGCGTTATGCTGGAACAGGCCGCATGGCGCCGCGCGGGATCAGGGGTCGGGAAAGAGTAATTTTGCTGCTATGGCAAAATAGTTGGCGCAATAATATTGCGCATGAAATCGCCGTTCGTTAGCAAGGTCGATAGAGACTTCGAGGAGGGAATCATGTCGAGGGTTGCACTTGTCACCGGGGGGTCGCGCGGGATCGGCGCTGCAATTTCGGTTGCGCTGAAGGTCGCGGGCTACAACGTGGCGGCCAACTACGCGGGCAATGACGAGGCCGCGGCCGCATTCACGGCCGAGACCGGCATCCCGACCTACAAATGGTCGGTCGCAGATTACGAGGCCTGCAAGGCCGGTGCCGCCCAGGTCGAGGCCGACCTGGGCCCGATTGCGGTTCTGGTGAACAATGCCGGCATCACCCGCGACTCGATGTTCCACAAGATGACGCCGCAGCAGTGGAAAGAGGTCATCGATACCAACCTTTCCGGCCTGTTCAACATGACCCATCCGCTCTGGTCGGGCATGCGGGACCGCAAGTTCGGGCGCGTCATCAACATCAGTTCGATCAACGGCCAGAAGGGGCAGGCCGGCCAGGCGAACTATTCTGCGGCCAAGGCCGGCGACCTGGGCTTCACCAAGGCGCTGGCGCAGGAAGGTGCGCGCGCCGGGATCACCGTGAACGCGATCTGCCCGGGCTACATCGGCACCGAAATGGTGAAGGCCATCGACGAGAAAGTGCTGAAGGAACGCATCATCCCGCTGATCCCCGTCGGTCGCCTGGGCGAGCCGGAAGAGATCGCGCGCTGCGTGGTCTTCCTGGCCTCCGACGACGCCGGTTTCGTCACCGGCTCGACCATTTCGGCCAACGGCGGCCAGTTCGTCGTCTGACAATCACTGACCTGGCCCGGTGCGGCAAGGGCGGTCCTTGACGGGGCCGCCCCTGTTTTCTTGCGCCACTCGGCATCCCGGCGCCCCGTGTCGTTTCGCAGGGGTTGCGCCGGATGCGGGCTTGCGTCAGTCAGGGCGCGGCGGAGGATTTCATGACACGCAACCGGGCGACGATCATTGGCAGTACCGCCATCCTGATGTGGGCGCTTCTGGCGTTCCTGACCATCAGATCGGAACCCGTGCCGCCGTTTCTTCTCTCGGCCCTGAGCTTCGGGGTGGGCGGGATGATCGGGCTGGTCTGGACGGCCCGCACCGGGCTCGCGGTGCTGCGAACGGTGTCCTGGAAGGTCTATGCCTTCGGAACGGCGGGGTTGTTCGGCTATCACTTCCTCTATTTCACCGCCTTCCGCATCGCACCGGCGGCGGAGACCGGGCTCATCGCCTATCTCTGGCCATTGTTCATCGTGCTGTTCTCGGGCCTTCTGCCGGGGGAGCGGTTGCTCCCTCGTCATGTGGTCGGCGCGCTGATCGCCTTTGCCGGCGCCGCGCTGATTGTGCTGGGGCGGGGCGGAGAGGGCGCGGCCTCCCCGCTGGGGCTGGTGTTGGCCTTCGGCTGCGCGCTGACCTGGGCGGCCTATTCGATCCTGTCGCGGCGGCTGGGCAACGTGCCGACCGAAAGCGTGACCGTCTTTTGTCTGGCCACCGCAGCCCTGTCCTTGCTGGCGCATCTGGCACTGGAGCCGACGCTGTGGCCCACCGAGGCGAAAGGCTGGATTTCCGTATTTCTTCTGGGGCTTGGCCCGGTCGGCGCCGCCTTCTTTACCTGGGATATCGGGATGAAGAAAGGCGACATCCAGCTTCTGGGTGTCGCCTCCTATGCCGCGCCGTTGCTTTCCACCTTCGTCCTCATCTGGGCCGGGATCGCAAAACCCAGCCTGTCTCTGGCTGTGGCGGCGTTGCTGATCACCGGCGGTGCGGCGCTGGCGGCAAGAAAAGGTTAATGTGTCTGGCTCAGCCTCGCGATTTCTTCCTTGAGCTTCAGTTTCTGTCTTTTCCATTCGGCGATCTGCAGATCATCCATGCCGGGGCTGCGTTGCGCCTTTTCGACCATGTCCGAGAGGGTTTCGTGCTTCTTCCGAAGTTCCGCAAGATGCGAAGCCATCGTCATGTTCGTCCTCCTGTTTCGTGACACTCAACAAGATCAGTGCATCACGGAACGTGAGTCGTGTCACTTGCCTTTCGCCGGATGCCGGCGAAATCAGCCAAGGATCTGTTGAAAATCAGCCGAATCGAGCCGAAAGCGATGCGCCGTCGCGTAAAATTGCATTGGCCTCGGTTGTGTAATGTTCGCGGTCGCCCAGATGCGCGGCGCCTTCGTGAATGATCAGCGGGGCCAGCAGGCGGAAGGCCGCGCGGCCGCCCTTGCGCGCGCGCAGGATCACCCGCAGCGCCGGCCGGCCGGATCGTGCGGCAAGCGGCAGGACGGCGGCCGAGCCGAGCTTGGGCGCCAGCGCGCCCAGCATGTCCGGCAGGCTGTCGGCGCCGGCGATCAGCGTCAGCCAGCCGCCGGGCGCCAGTCGCCGGGCGGCGGCGGCGATCCAGGCCGAAACCGGCAGGTCGATCTGCATCGCCGTGGCCCGAACGGCCACGGGCGAGGGCGTGCCGCCCGGCGGATACCACGGCGGGTTGGCGATCACCTGATCGAAATCGCGGCGCAGGGCCGCGGGCATTCGCGCCAGATCGCCCTCATGCACCGCGACCGCCATGCCATTGCGCGCAGCGTTCCGGCGGGCGAGATCGGCATATTCCGGTTGCAGTTCCAGCCCGGCCAGCCGCAGATCCGGCACCCTCGCCGCCAGGCACAGCGTTGCAGCCCCCGCGCCGCATCCGATGTCGAGGACGCTTTCGCCGGGCCGGGCCGGGCAGGCGGCCGCCAGCAGCACCGCATCGGTCGCGGCACGATAGCCCTTTTGCGGTTGCAGCAGGCGCAACCGGCCGCAGAGGAAGCTGTCGTCGGACAGGGCATCCTCGGCGAAGGTCACGCGCTGGGCTCCACCCCGTTGTCGCGCAGGATGGCGCTGGCCATGAAGTGATCGCGGTCAGCCACCATCAACCGCCGCGGCAATGCGCCGATGCCGCCATCGAGGATGCTCATGTGGACGTCGAGCGGGAAGGCCGCTATACCCTCGCCCTCAAGTAGGGCCGTGGCGAAGGCGATCACCGTGGGGTCGGTCGTGCGCAGAAGCTCTCTCATGGCAATGACGTAGCCGGCCGGGGCCTTGCAGGCAAGGGCGGCGGGCGCGGGGCGGAAACCGGGGGTTGACGATGGACGGCGGGGCGGAACAGGCAAAAGGGCCGCAGGACCGGCTGGCCGAGGCTCTGGCCGAGGACATGGCCGCGGTCAACCGCATCATCCGCGCGCGGATGGCCAGTGAACACGCCCCCCGGATCCCCGAGGTGACGGCCCACCTGATCGAAGCCGGCGGCAAGCGGTTGCGGCCGATGCTGGTGCTGGCCGCGGCGCATCTGTGCGGAATCGCTGGCGGCGAGGATCACCGCAAGCTGGCGGCGACGGTGGAATTCATCCATACCGCCACATTGCTGCATGACGATGTGGTGGATGAAAGCCGGCAGCGCCGCGGCCGTCCGACGGCGAATCTGCTCTGGGACAACAAGTCGAGCGTCCTTGTCGGCGACTATCTTTTCGCCCGGGCCTTCCAGCTGATGGTGGAGCCGGGAAACCTGCGGGTGCTCGACATCCTGGCCAATGCCAGCGCGACGATTGCCGAGGGCGAGGTGCTGCAACTGACCGCGGCGCAGGATCTGGCAACGAGCGAGGAGATCTACCTCAGGGTCGTGCGGGGCAAGACGGCGGCACTGTTTTCGGCGGCGACAGAGGCGGGGGCGGTGATCGCGGGGGCCGGGGATGCACCCGTGCGGGCGCTCTACAACTATGGCGATGCGCTGGGGATTGCCTTCCAGATTGCCGACGACCTCCTCGACTATGGCGGAACCAGTGCCGCGACCGGCAAGAATGTCGGCGATGATTTCCGCGAGCGCAAGCTGACGCTGCCGGTGATCAAGGCGGTGGCGAAGGCCGATGCCGATGAGCGCGCCTTCTGGGTGCGGGTGATCGAAAAGGGCGATCAGCGCGAGGGCGATCTCGAACGCGCGCAGGAGATCATGGCCCGCCATGGCGCGCTGGAGGCGGCGCGGACCGATGCGATGGGCTGGTCGGCGCGCGCGCGCGCAGCGCTGTCGGTGTTTCCCGATCATCCCCTGCGCGGGATGCTGGACGACCTTGCCGATTTCGTGGTGGCGCGGATCGCCTGACCGGCGCGACCGGCAGACCGGCCGTCAGTCGAGTGACGGGGCTGCAACCACCCACCAGTCGGCGCGCGCGCGGGCAAGGCCGGAGGCCGCGGCCCGCGCCGCGGCTTCGGTGGCGAACAGTCCGAAAACGGTGGCACCGCTGCCCGACATGCGGGCGAGAAAGCAGCCGGAGGCGGCGGCCAGCGCCGCGCGCGCCTCGGCAATGACCGGGGCCATGGCCATGGCCGGCGGTTCAAGGTCGTTTCGGGTGGTGGCGAGATAGCCGGCCAGCGCCCCGGCATCCGGCAGGGCCGGCAGCGGCGGCAGCGGCGGGTTGTCCTTGCGCGCCAGCGCCCGGAACACGGCCGGGGTCGACACCGCCACGCGGGGATTGGCCAGAACCAGCCAGAACGGCGGCAGGGTGACGGGATGCACCCGCTCGCCCACCCCCGTCATCCGGGCCGGCCGGCCCGTCAGGCAGATCGGCACGTCGGCGCCAAGGGTCAGAATGGCCTCGGGTCCGGGCAGCGGGCGGCCAAGGCGGGCCATGGCGCGCAGCGTGGCCGCGGCATCGGCCGAGCCGCCACCGATGCCAGAGGCTACCGGCAGGTGCTTGTCCAGCGTGATACGGACCCCGCCGCCCATGGCGCGCGCCGCGGCGAGGCAAAGGTTGTCATCGGCGACCGGCAGGCTGGCCGCGCCGGGGCCGGTGATGGCAAGGCCGGTTCCGGGGGCCACCGCCACCCGGTCACCGGTGCCGGCAAAGACCACGAGGCTGTCGAGAAGATGGTAGCCGTCGCCGCGCTGCCCGGTCACATGCAACGCGAGATTCACCTTGGCCGGCGCAAATTCGCCCGCGTCAATTGCCATTCCCGGCCGCTTTCACGGCGCCCGGCGCGGTGCCCTCTTCGCTCAACACGGCATCGAGCCCCAGGTCCAGCTTCTTGCGGATGCGCGCGGCGTCCTTTTCGGCGGGGCCGAACGAGAGGGCACGACGCCACTGGAATTCCGCCTCGCGCTTGCGGCCGTTCATCCAGTAGACATCGCCCAGATGGTCGGTCACGGTCGGATCGACGGGTTCCAGAAGCGAGGCCTGTTCCATCGGGGCCAGCGCCTCTTCATAGCGGCCAAGAGTGAAATAGGCCCAGGCGAGGCTGTCGATGATATAGCCCGCGTCAGGCTCTGCCGCGACGGCCTGGTTGATCATCTCGAGCGCCTCGTCAAGGTTCTGGCGCCGTTCGATCAGGCTGTAGCCCAGGTAGTTCAGCGCCTGCGGCTGGCCCGGGTTCAGGCTCAGCGCCTTGCGGAAATCGGCATCGGCGGCATCGTACTGGCCAAGCCGTTCCTCGGTGATGCCACGGCTGAAGAACAGCGACCAGTGCTGGTTCTTCGGCTCGGCGACCAGACCGATGGCGGCGTCATAGGCGGCCAGCGCATCTGCCCAGCGCTCATCGCGCCGGAGCATGTCGCCCAGCGAAGCTCGCACGACCAGCAGGTCGGGATGGCGGCGGGCAAGGCCCTGCAAGGCCTCGATCGCGGCATCCTTGCGGCCGGCGGCGTAAAGCGCATCGGCGCGGCCGATCTCGGCCGAATAGAAGGCCGGGTCCTCGGGCTTGATCGCGCCATAGGCCTCGACCGCCAGGTCGTATTGTTGCAGCGCCTCAAGCGAGCCGGCGGTCATCAGCAGGGCCTGGGTATGATCTGGGCGCAGCACGGCGGCCGTGCGCGCATTCATCAGCGTCAGCGCGGGGTCAGCATCGGCGGACAGCAGCGTCGCTATGGTGAAGAACACCTCGGCAATGCCGTCGCGGGCGCTCGTCACGCTGTCGAACGGTAGGGGCGCGCCGGCCTGAAGCCGCGCGCGCAGCGCATCCACCACCGGGTTCGGCTCGGTCCCGAAGGCCCGGTCCAGCAGGACAAGGGCATCGGCATTGCGCTCAAGCTGCGAAAGCACCTGGATATTCGCGATCACGCCGCGCTGGTTCAGGTCTATCGCGCCGGCTTCCTCGCCGGAAAAGATGCGGTTCGCCCCTTCGTAATCGCCAGCCAGCGCCAGGGCGAGCGCCTTGTGGTAAAGCCCGAAACTCTCGAATCCCCGCGTCTTGGCCACTTCATCGAAGGTTGCCAGCGCCTCGGTCATCTGGCCCTCGCCGACCCTGGCCCAGCCGAGGGCCAGCTTGTCGAACAGCGGTCCGATGGCTTGCCCCGAGGACAGCGCCTTGTCGAGCGCGCCATAATCCTCGTGCAGCGCGTCGGCGGCGATGAGGGCGAAGTCGACGAGTTGGCCGCCCGCGCCGCGCTCGCGCATTTCGCGGGCGATGCGCGCGGCTTCGTCGACATTGCCGAGGTTCAGGTTGGCAAACAACGCGCCGTCGCGGATCATCATGTTGTCGGGGTCGATGGCGGCGGCCTGTGCGAACCAGGCGGCGGCCGCGCGGAAATCGCCATGCGCCTCGGCGCTGCGGCCGGCAAGATAGGCGCCGGGATCGGCCTTGCTGGGCGGCGGCAGCATTTCGGCCGACGGTGCGGGAGCGGGTTCCTCGGCGACGACAGGCGCGGCAAGGGCAAGGCCGAACGCCACGGTCAGGCGCAGAAGGGCAGAGATCATCGGCGGCAGTCTCCTCGGGTGGCCGCCGGGCGGCGGTCGCGGCCACAAGGCTAGCGATGCCGCCGGTGCTGCGCAATGACAAGGCCGCCGCAGACGATGCCGCGGCGGCCCTGACGACTGACAACTGCGTGAGCGGATCACATGTTCGGATAGTTCGGTCCGCCGCCACCCATCGGCGTGGTCCAGGTGATGTTCTGGCTGGGGTCCTTGATGTCGCAGGTCTTGCAGTGGACGCAGTTCTGGAAATTGATGCGGAAGGTCGCCTCGGCGCCTTCGCCCAGCACTTCATAGACCCCAGCCGGGCAATAGCGCTGCGCCGGTTCGGCATATTCCGGCAGGTTCACCCGGATCGGGATCGACGGATCCTTCAGCTTCAGATGCGCCGGCTGGTTCTCGTCATGGTTGGTGAAGGAAAAGGCGACATTGGTCAGCCGGTCGAAGCTGATCTTGCCGTCGGGCCTCGGGTAGTCGATGGCGGCAAAGTCCTTGGCCTTGCCGGTGGCGGCGGCGTCGGTCTTGCCATGTTTCAGCGTGCCGAAGGCGGTCAGGCCGATGGTGTTCAGCCACATGTCCAGCCCGCCGCCCATCATGCTGGCGACCAGCCCGTATTTCGACCACAGCGGCTTCACGTTGCGGACCCGCTTCAGATCCTTGCCGATCGCGCCGGTCCGGACCTCGGTCTCGTAATCCGCAAGCTCGTCGCCCATCCGGCCGGCCTTGATGGCGGCATGGGCCGCCTCTGCCGCGGCCTTGCCCGAGAGCATGGCGTTGTGGTTGCCCTTGATGCGCGGCACGTTGACCATGCCGACCGAGCAGCCGAGCAGCGCCACGCCGGGCGCCACCATCTTCGGCATGGATTGCCAGCCGCCTTCGCTGATGGCCCGTGCGCCATAGGCCACGCGCTTGCCGCCTTCCAGCAGGCTGGCCACCATCGGATGATGCTTGAAGCGCTGGAATTCCATATAGGGGTAGAGGTAGGGGTTCTTGTAGTTCAGGTGAACCACGAAGCCGATGAAGATCTGATTGTTTTCCAGATGATAGATGAAGGATCCGCCGCCTGCATTCGATCCCAGCGGCCAGCCCATCGTATGGGTCACGGTCCCCTCGTGGTGCTTCGCGGGGTCGATCTCCCAGATTTCCTTCATGCCAAGGCCGAATTTCTGCGGATCCTTGCCATCGGACAGCTTGTATTTCGCGATGATTTCCTTCGCGAGGCTGCCGCGCACCCCCTCGGAAATAAACACATATTTGCCGCGCAATTCCATCCCCGGCTCGTAGGCCGGGCCCGGCTTGCCCGTCGCAGGGTCAAGACCGAACTCGCCGGCCACGACGCCGGCCACGCGGTCGCCGTCATAGACGGCCTGGCTGCAGGACATGCCCGGAAAGATCTCGACGCCGAGACCCTCGGCCACGCCGGCCATCCAGCGGCAGACATTGGCCATCGAGACAATGTAGTTGCCGTGATTCGACATCAGGGGCGGCATGGGCCAGTTCGGCACCCGCATCTGGCCGGCCGGTCCGAGAATGTAGAAATTGTCGTGCTTGACCGGCACCTTGACCGGCGCATCCATATTGCGCCAGTCGGGCAGAAGCGCGTCAAGGCCCGCAGGGTCGAGCACGGCGCCCGACAGGATATGCGCGCCGACCTCCGAACCCTTTTCCAGCACGACGACCGAAAGCTCCGGGTCGAGCTGCTTCAGCCGGATCGCGGCGGCAAGACCCGACGGGCCCGCGCCCACGATCACCACATCGTATTCCATCGACTCGCGGGTAGTCTCGGTCATCGGACGATCCTTTCGATCCTTGTGCGCGCGACAGCGGCGGCTTGCATGGCTGGCACGGCAACGTGATTGCCCGAGGTGCCGGGCAAGGTCAACCTTTACGCAACATCACGTCCGCAGCTTGCCACCGCGCGGCAACATTCTTGCCCGCAAGCGGGGACCCGCCGTTTCCGCGCCGCGTGCCTCTTGCATTTTCCCCCATGTGCGGCAAGGGTGCCATGAACGCAGTGTGAAGTCATGGACCGGCCCGGCCGGTCCGTGACTTCTTAATTTTGGACTGAACGGTACGGCCATGGACAAGATTCCGATGACTCGGCGCGGCTTCGACGCTCTCGATTCCGAGTTGAAGCAACTGAAGACGGTCGATCGTCCGGCGATCATCAAGGATATCGCCGAAGCCCGCGCCCATGGCGATCTTTCGGAAAATGCCGAATACCATGCCGCCCGCGAGAAGCAGGCCTTCGTCGAAGGCCGGATCAAGGAGCTGGAGGGCGTCCTGTCGCGCGCCGACGTGATCGACACCTCGCGCCTGTCGGGGTCGATCAAGTTCGGCGCCACGGTGGAGATCGCCGATCAGGACAGCGGCGAGGAAAAGACCTACCAGATCGTCGGCGAGGTCGAGGCGAATATCGAGGCCGGGCTGCTGAACATCCGCTCGCCGCTGGCCCGCGCGCTGATCGGCAAGGAAGAGGGCGACGGCGTCGATGTCGCCACCCCCGGCGGACAGCGCAGTTACGAAGTCCTGTCGGTCCGCTACGTCTGAAGGTAGGCGCCATGCCCGCGCCAGAGGATCATGCTGCAATCGGGTCGCAAGACCATCCTGCCCCGGCCCGCGGCGGCCGGGCCGTCGAGGCGATTGCCGGACTTCTCAGCATCGTCTGGGTCATCGCCGTCCTGGCCTATCTACTGGTCTCGCCACCCGGCGACGACGTACAGACGCTGGGGTTGGTGATGACGCTTCTGGTCGTCTTCCTGCCCCTTGCGCTGATCTGGGTTGCCGTCATCACGCTGCGCTCGATCCGCGACCTGCGGACCGAGGCGGCACGGTTGCAGGCGGCGGTCGATGCGATGCGGGCGCAATATATGCAGACCTCGGCCCAGGTCCAGGCGGCAACGCTGCGGCCGCAGGTCGACAAGGTGGAGCGGAAGCTCGACGAGATCGCGGCCACCTTCGTCTCGCGCCGGGATGCCAGCCTGTCCATTCCCTCCGCCGATCGCAAGGCCGCGCTTGCGCCACCGAAGGCCGAGCCGGAGGCGGAACAGCCCGTCCTGGCGCTCGGCACCCCGGCCGAGGCGCTGCACCCGCCGGTTTCCGTCGCCGATTTCATCCGCGCGTTGCAGTTTCCCGAAACGCCGGACGACAAGGAGGGCTTTCGCGCCCTCCGGCTGGCGCTGGAAGATCGCGAGACGGCACGGCTGATCCGCGCGGCGCAGGATGTGTTGACGCTCCTCAGCCAGGAAGGCATCTACATGGATGACCTGAAGCCGGAATTGTCGCGCCCCGACCTGTGGCGGCGCTTTGCCGCGGGCGAGCGGGGGCGCGGCGTGGCGGGCATGGGCGGGATCCGCGACCGTTCGTCGCTGGCGCTGACCGCGGCGCGGATGCGCGAGGACACGATCTTCCGCGATGCCGCGCATCATTTTCTGCGCACCTTCGACAAGGTTTTCCAGGCGTTCGAGAAGAACGCGACCGATGTCGAACTGGCCGAACTGGCCGATACCCGCACCGCACGGGCCTTCATGCTGTTCGGTCGCGTCGCGGGCGTCTTCGACTGAACGAAAGACCGCTTGTCCGGTGGCCGGCTAAAGCGGGCGCACCATGGTGGTGGCCGAGGTGAAGCCGAAGACGAAGCGCAGAAGGCCGATCCGTTCGGTCCGGGCCGGCAGGAAGCCCGCGCGTTCATAGAGCGCCCGCGCGCGCCAGTTCGTGTCGATCACCTCCAGCCGGATTGCGCCATAGCCGCGCGCGCGCCCCTCGTCGCATAGCAGGCGAAGAAGCGCCGAGCCGATGCCCTGCCCGCGCGCCGGCCGGGTGACGGCGATGCCGTCGACCAGAAACCGGCCGTTGTCGATTTCATGCGCCAGAAGCCAGAGCACCGCCTGCCGCCAGCCCGCACCCCAGCGCCCGTAGACCCGGCGCAGATCGCCGGGGCCGCCGCCGGCGAAGCTGCCCGCCGGCGTCTTGAACCCGGCGATTCCGACCAGCCGTCCGTCCGTGTCCAGCGCGGCAAAGCAATGGTCGGGGCACAGGACCTCGCACAGGAAGGCGACGGCCCGCGCCTCAGGCCCAAGGACGGCGCCGAGCTTGCCGCCGAACGCCTCCCAATAGATGCGGGCGGCGGTCTCGCGCTGGTTTTCGGGAAAGCCGCGGCGCAGGGTGAAACCGGGGTCAGTCAAGGCCGACATCCCGCACGATGAAGGCGGCGATGGCACCGGGATCGTTCAGATCCAGCACCGGCACCCCGATCCCGGGCGGGGCGGCGCCATCGGTGGCGAAGGCGCGCACCGTCGGGTCGCCGGGCTGAAGCGGCGGCTGGCCGGTGGCCGCGCGCCAGAGTTCCACCTTGGGATGGGTGTCGCGCTTGTACCCCTCGACCAGCACCAGATCGACCGGCGCCAGCCGCTCCAGCACCTCGGCCAGCGGCGGCTCGGCCCCGCGATGCTCGCGCATCAGCGCCAGCCGCTGGCGCGAGGCCAGGATCACTTCCGCCGCGCCCGCGTTGCGATGCCGCCAGCTGTCCTTGCCGGGGCTGTCGAGATCGACCTCGTGGTGAACATGCTTGATGGTGGAGACGCGCAGTCCGCGGGCGGCGAACAGGGGAATCAGCCGCTCGATCAGCGTGGTCTTGCCCGATCCCGACCACCCCATGATGCCATAGACCCTCATCGGGCGCGGCCCGCCGCCACGGCGGCCAGATCCCCGGCGGTGTTGAGGTTGACGAAGGCCGCCGCATCGGGAAAGTCGACCGCGACACTTCCATGCGCGGCGGCAAAATCGGCGATCCGCGGCTTGGCGCCCGAGGCGAGGAAAGCGGCCAGCGCGGGTGCAAGCCTTGCCGGCCAGAGCGCGGTGGCAGCATGTGTCCGTCCGCCGGCCGTGACATGCGCCGGGCGGGTGCCGCCCGAAGCTGCGGCCAGCCGCGCCGCCAGATCGGCCGGAGGGAAGGGCGCATCGACCGGACAGGACAGAATCGCATCGGCCCCGTTTGCGCCGCCCCAGGCCAGACCCGACAGGATGCCGGCCAGCGGGCCAAGCGGCCGGTCATCCGGCAGGACGGGCAGGCCGAAGGCCGCGAACCGGGCCGGATCGCCATTGGCCGAAAGCGCCATCCGCCTGACCTGCGGGCGCAGGCGGCCCTCGACATGCGCCAGAAGCGGGCGCCCGCCCAGCATCAGCAGCGCCTTGTCGGCCCCGCCCATCCGGCGGCCCTCGCCCCCGGCAAGGATGACGGCATCGATCTGCAACGGGCAATCCCCTCGGACCGCCGCCGGGCCGGCGGGCGGTCAGTTGATCCGGTTGCCCTTCTTGTCGACCATAACGACGCCGTGGCCAAGGCCCGGATTGTCGTTTTCCTCGGTGATGATCTGGGTTTGAACGCCCGGCAGCGCGCCGAAGGCATCGCCCAGCTTGATCGGAAACATGGTCGACGGCATCGATTCGAATCCCGGAACGCCGCGCAGGATCTCAGCGATCGAATTGGCGCAGAAAGCCTTTGGCACCGCGCCGTAATTCAGCGCCCGCTGCATCGCGATCTGGGCCACCTCTGGCGAGACGATCACCGTCCGCTCGATGACGTGGAATTTCTCGGTCTCCGAATCGCGGGCGTGATAATCGCGATAAAAGGCCAGCACCCGGTCGGAAATGCCGAAATGCACATCGTTCCGGATCGGGACGCCCGGCATTTCGAAGGTGCCGGCCGGATCGAAGAGAATACGCTCCGACCCGTTGATCATCAGCCCGGAATGCGCGCCGGAACCGTTGCGGTCGTTGATCACGGTGAACAGCGTGATCGCGGGCGGCGGCCCGGCGACATAGCGGGCGGCGGCGACCTTGTCGTCCGGCGCCCAGGTGCGATCTGCGCCGCAGGCGACCAGCGTCAGGACGCACGCCAGGACAAGGAGGGCGCGAAGCATCGTGTGTCTCGGCAGGTCGGGATCAGGAATCGGCAAGCGCCAGGAAGATCAGCACGGCAAAGATCACCACAAGGGTCCAGCCGACAAAGCGGACGAAATTCTCGAATGTCCGCTCATGCTCGCGGACATCCATCGAGCCGTGGCTGTGCTGGGGGTGGTCGGCCATCGTCGCAAATTCCCTCGTTTCCTGCGTGTCGCCCGATTGTTATCCGATTCATCGCCTGCTGTCACGCGGTCACATGACCGGCCGGCGGTCGCGGGCCTGCCAGATCCAGGCGCCCTCGGGCGACAGGTGGCGGTCGATGCGGCCCGCGTGCAGCAGATGGTTCAGATGCGCCATCGCCTCGACCAGCGCCATCCCCTCGGTGCTGTGGTCGATCTCGCGGCGAAACAGCACCGGAAAGCAGTCGATCGCGGTCCGCGGGCTGGACAGATGCAGGACCAGCCGGTCAAGGATGGTGCGGTGGTTCTCCGCCATCTGCTGCAGACGGAACGGCAGGCCGGTAAAGGGCAGCTTGTGCCCGGGCAGGACAAGCTGGTCGTCTCGGGCGAATTCCGCAAGGCGCGCGCAACTGTCCAGCCATTCGGCCAGCGGATCGGCCTCCGGCTCGGTTGGATAGACGCCGATATTGGCGGAGATGCCGGGCAGAAGCTGGTCGCCCCCGATCACCAGCCCCTCGCTCCAGAAGGTGGCATGGGCCGGCGCATGACCGTTTCCCAGATGGATTGTCCAGTCGCGGCCGGCCATGCGCAGGACCTGACCCTCGTTCAGCCTGGTAAAGCCCGCCGGCATCGGCGCCACGGAATCGGCAAAGTTGAACGGGCGCTCCGCCGCCCGCTGCGCCAGCCGGTCGGACGGAAGCCCGGCGCGGCGCCAGAAGGTCATCGTCTCGGGCGTCGCCCGCTCCTGCACGTCGAGAACCAGCATCCGCGCATAAAGCCAGGCCACCTGGGTCATCAGCAGTTCGGCGCCCCGGCCCTGGAACCAGCCGGCAAGACCGATATGATCGGGGTGGTGATGGGTGCCGATTACCCGCGCCGCCCGCCGTCCGCCCAGCGGCCCGGCCAGTATCCGCTCCCACAGCGCCAGGCTCCGGCGGCCGCGAAAGCCGGTGTCGATCACCGTCCAGCCGTCGGCGTCGTCCAGCGCATAGACGTTCACATGGTCGAGAACCATCGGCAGCGGCAGCCGCATCCACAGGACGCCGGGCGCGATTTCGGTCGCCTCGCCCTCGGTCGGCGGTTCGGGGAAAGGGTGGTGGATCTGGTCGGCCATGGCACGCAGGCTTGCGACAGCCGGCCGGCAGACGCAAGGGCTGACGTGGCGCCCGCGGGTGAACCGAAACATGCCGCAACACGCCGCCCGCTCGCATGGCCGCTTCCTCTTGATCCAAATACCCCCCGCGGAGCGTCCGCCGGCGCGGGCCCGCGCATTGCCGCCGGCCATGCGGCGCTTTACCTCTTGCGCCCATGGCGCTAAGTGCCTTGGGGCTGGATCAAGAGGCTTCCCATGTCGCGCTACGAACCTTCGGCAATCGAACCCAGATGGCAGCAGGCCTGGGACGAGGCAGGGGCCTTCACCGCCCAGGCCGATCCGGCGAAGGCCAAGTATTACGTCCTTGAGATGTTCCCCTATCCGTCGGGGCGCATCCACATGGGCCATGTGCGCAACTACACCATGGGCGATGTGGTGGCGCGCACCAAGCTGGCGCAGGGTTTTGCCGTGCTGCACCCGATGGGCTGGGATGCCTTCGGCATGCCGGCAGAGAATGCCGCGATGGAACGCGGCGGCCATCCACAGGACTGGACCTATGGCAACATCGCCGACATGAAGGCGCAGATGAAGCCTCTGGGCCTGTCGATCGACTGGTCGCGCGAACTGGCGACCTGCGACCCGGAATATTACGGCCAGCAGCAGGCCATGTTCCTCGACATGCTGGAGGCGGGGCTGGTCTACCGCAAGGCGGCGGTGGTGAACTGGGATCCGGTCGACATGACCGTCCTGGCCAACGAGCAGGTGATCGACGGCAAGGGCTGGCGTTCCGGCGCGGCGGTGGAACGGCGGGAGCTGACGCAGTGGTTCTTCCGCATCTCGGATTACTCCGAGGAATTGCTGGATGCGCTGGACGGCATGACGCATTGGCCCGAGAAGGTGCGGCTGATGCAGGCCAACTGGATCGGAAAGTCGCGCGGCATCGAGGTGGATTTCCCGCTGACCGCGCCCTTCGCGGGGCAGGATGTGCTGACCTGCTATTCCACCCGGCCCGACACTTTGCGCGCGGCGACCTTCATGGCCATCGCGCCGGAACACCCCATCGCCCGCGCGCTGGCGGCAGCCGACGCGAAGGTGGCGGCCTTCTGCGAGGATTGCCGCAAGGGCGGAACCAGTGAAGCGACCATCGAGACGGCCGAGAAGCTGGGTTACGATACCGGGCTGAAGGTGCGCCATCCGATCTATCCTGACCGTGAACTCGCGATCTGGATCGGAAATTTCGTGCTCATGGAGTATGGCACTGGCGCCATCTATTGCTGCCCCGGCCATGACCAGCGCGACCTTGATTTCGCGCGCAAATACGGCCTGCCGGTGATGAATGCCTTCAACATGCCGGACGAGACCAATGTCATCGGCACCGAGGCTCTGGTGCCCGCCAAGGATGTAACCGTCGCGTATATCGAGCATTTTACCGGTATCACGCTGGCCACCGCCTATGAGGCCATCGAGACCTCGATCGACTGGATGGAGGCGCGGGGACTCGGGCGCGGCCAGGTGAGGTTCCGCCTGCGCGACTGGGGGATCTCGCGCCAGCGCTATTGGGGCTGCCCGATTCCGGTGGTGCATTGCCCCGATTGCGGCGTGGTGCCCGAAAAGAAAGAGAACCTGCCGATCCACCTGCCCTATGATGTAAGCTTCGACAAGCCCGGCAACCCCCTGGACCGCCACCCGACGTGGCGCGACGTGCCCTGCCCGCGCTGCGGCAAACCGGCGAAACGCGAGACGGATACGATGGATACCTTCGTCGATTCGTCCTGGTATTACGCCCGCTTTACCGCGCCGCATGCGCCCACGCCCACGGTGGCGGCGGATGCCGAATACTGGATGAATGTCGATCAATATATCGGCGGCGTCGAACATGCGATCCTGCACCTGCTCTACTCGCGCTTCTTCGCCCGCGCGATGAACGCGACCGGCCATCTGCCGGTGAAGGCGGTCGAGCCTTTCGATGCGCTCTTCACGCAAGGCATGGTGACGCATGAAATCTACATGACGCGGGATGCCCAAGGCCGCCCGGTCTATCACCTGCCCGAGGAAGTGACCGTCACCGAGACGGGCGCCACGCTGAAGGACGGCACGGCGGTCGAGGTGGTGCCCTCGGCCAAGATGTCGAAATCGAAGAAGAATGTTGTCGATCCGGTGAATATCATCTCGGCCTATGGCGCCGATACCGCGCGCTGGTTCGTCATGTCGGACAGCCCGCCCGAGCGGGATGTGGAATGGACCGCCGCCGGGGCGGATGCGACGTTCAAGCATCTTTCCCGCGTCTGGGCGCTGTGCTCGCGCATCGGCGAGATGCCGGCCGACCATCAGGGCGAGGGCGATGACGATCTGCGCCGCGCGACGGCGCGCGCCATCGACGAGGTGACGCGCGGGATCGAGGGTTTCGCCTTCAACAAGGCCATCGCGGCACTGTTTGCGTTTACCAATACGCTTTCCCGCGCCAATGCCTCGACCCCGGTGATGAAGGAAGCCATCCGCACGCTGGCCAAGCTCATGTCGCCGATGACACCGCATATCGCCGAATCGATCTGGAGCTATCAGGGCGGCGCGGGCCTCTGCGCGCTGGCGCCCTGGCCCAAGGCCGACCCGGCGCTTCTGGTGGACGATACCGTTACCCTGCCGATCCAGATCAACGGCAAACGGCGGGCCGAAGTCCGCGTTGCCAAGGATTTGCCGGCAGTCGAAGTTGAAAAGATCGCGCTTGCGAACGAAGATGTGCAGCACTTCCTTGCCGGGCAGCCGGTCAAGAAGATCATCGTCGTGCCGGGCCGCATCATCAATGTCGTCGTTTGAACGCCGCACCCTGCTTTTCCTGCCGCTGGCGTTGGCCGCCTGCGGCTTCACGCCGGCACTGGCGCCCGGCGCGGGGGCGACCCGCCTGCTGGGTACGGTCCGGGCGGCCGATCCCGCGACCAAGAACGATTTCGATTTTGTCGAACGGATCGAGGAGCGTCTCGGCCGGCCGAAGACCACCGCCTATGACCTGACCTACCGAATCGTCACCGAGACCGTGGGCGTCGGCATCACCGCCGACAGCCGGACCACCCGCTACAACCTGAAGGGCGTCATCGACTACCGGCTGACCGATGCCACGACCGGCGCCGAGATCGCGAAGGGCCGGGTGCAGAGCTTTACCGCCTATGCGGCGACCGGATCCACCGTCGCGGGGCTGGCGGCGGAAGCCGATGCCGGGCTGCGGCTGATGCGTCTGCTTGCCGATGACGTGGTCGCCCGGCTGATGGCGGTCATGGCCGCGGACGGATGATCCTGCGCGGCACCGAGGCCGGCCGCTACTGCGCCAGGCCAGATCCCGCGCGCCCGGGGCTGTTGATCTTCGGCGCCGATCCCATGCGGGTGGCGCTGAAACGTCAGGAGGCGATTGCTGCCCTGATTGGCCCCGATGGAGAGGCGGAGATGCGCCTCTCGCGCATCGCGGGGGCGGACCTGCGCAAGGATCCCGCGATTCTGGCGGATTCGATCCGGGAGGTTGGCTTCTTTCCCGGCGCCCGCGTCGCCTTCGTCGAGGAAGCTACGGACGGGCTGGCCGACACCATCGCTGCGGCGCTGAAGCTGTGGCAGCCGGGCGATGCGACCATCGTCGTTACCGCCGGCGCACTGGCCGGCAAGTCGGCGCTCAAGACATTGTTTGAAAAGCATCCCGCCGCTGTCTGCATCGGTCTTTATGACGATCCGCCCTCGCGCGAGGAGATCGAGGCCGACCTTCGCCGCGCCGGGCTGGAGCGGATCGACCCCGCCGCCATGACCGATCTGGTCACGCTGTCACGCGCGCTCGACCCCGGCGACTTTCGCCAGACGGTCGAGAAGATCGGGCTGTACAAGTTCGGCGATGCCACCCCGCTGGTCTCGGCCGAGGTTGCGGCGCTGGCGCCGGCCACCATCGAGGCCGAGGTTGACGACCTGCTGCATGCCGTGGCCGAGCATGACGGCAAGGCGGTCGGTCTGCTGATGCGTCGGCTTGAGGGGCAGGGGGTGTTGCCCGTCACCCTCTGTATCGCCGCCCTGCGCCATTTCCGTGCGCTGCATGTGGCGGCAAGCGATCCGGGGGGCATCGCCTCGGGCCTTGCCCGCGCGCGGGTCTTCGGCCCCCGGCGGGACAGGATGCAGCGGCAGGCGTCTGGCTGGGGCCGCGACAGGCTTGAAACCGCGATCGGCCTGCTGCTGGACACCGATCTGACGCTGCGCTCGTCCAGCCGCGCCCCGACGATGGCGCTTCTGGAGCGCGCGCTTCTCAGGATCGCGCTGACGCGGCGCTAGGTTCGGCGCGGCGGGGCCGGCCCGGCCTACAGCCGGCTGTCGCGGATGCGCAGCTGGCGGGCGCGGGTCAGGATTGCATCCTCGACCGCACGGGCAGTCTCGGGCGCGACGGCGCCGCCGCCGCGGCCTTGCAGCGCAACCTTCAGGCTGCGGGCCTCAAGTGCGGGATCCTGCACATAGATCGTCGCGCGATAGGCACGCCCGCCGCCGGGCGGCACGCCATAGCCCGTCACGATCACGCCGGTGAAGGGATCGACCGACTCGATGGGCAGGAAATTCAGCACCTCGAGGCTGGCCTGCCAGAGGTACTTGTTCACCTCAACCGTCGTGTTCGGGTCGGCGTTGTTGGTGAAAAGATCGCGCAGCGTCGAGCCTTTCTGCTCGCGGATTTCAAGCGTCGAGGTCAGCGAATCCGCATCTGACGGGGGTTTGCTGCCCGAGCAGGCGCCCAGTGCCACGCAAATCCCACCGAAAAGCACGAATTTGGCCAGTTGCGGCAAGGGCATCGCGATCTCCAGCAGCGTCTCGTCGTTGTCTAGCCGAGCGGGACAGGTGGAACAAGGGTCTTCGGCGCCGCATATCCGGCCCGGCCGGCGAAATCGGGCGCCCGAAGCGCCGGTTCGTTGCCGGCAATGTGGCTTTGGTGTGGCTTTGCTGCACCATCGCCGGCCCGTTTGCCGCCGGATGGGAAGCTTCAATTGAAATTGTCGGCGTCCGGCATGAAATAGGCCGCATCCCCAGACCGGATTCCCCTGGCCTGGGCAGAACCTGGAATTCAACGAGGGAAAACGATGAAAAAGATCCTTCTCGCGACCACCATGATCGTTGCTGGCGCCGGCATGGCTGCCGCTGACGTGACGGTTTCGGGTCTGGGCCGCTTCGGTCTGGGCTACTACAGCAAGCCGGGCGTCGGCATGTCGAAAACCTACATCGAACACCGCCTGCAGTTCGACATCACCGGCACCAAGGAAACCGATGTCGGCGTGACCTTCGGTGGCAAGTTCCGCATGCGGAACAACGATGGTGACAACGTCACCGCGGGCAACCAGGCGCTGCTGTTCGCCGAATACATGGGGCTGCGTGTTGAAGTCGGCAACGCGAACACCGCCATCGACTCGGCTGGCCTGATCTGGAATTCGGAAATCGGTCTGACCGCCTCGTCCTATGGCGACCCGCGCTCGGACTTCTACAGCTACAAGTCGCAGGGCAACGTGTCGGTGCCGTATTCGGGCTATGAAGGCGTCTTCGCCTCCTACTCGATGGGTGACTTCACGGGCCGCATCTCGTACATCCAGCCCAACCAGTATGCCAGCAACAATGCGCCTGGCGTGGATGACGAACTCTCGGTCTCGGTCGACTATGCTTCGGGTCCGTTCGCGGTCTCGGCCTCGGTCGCTCAGAACGCTGCCGGCGTGAAAGACGACGACATGTGGTTCCTCGGCGCGGCCTATACGTTCAACGACGCGGCCACCGTTGGCCTGAACTACATCGACGAAACCGGCGAGAAGGCTGACGCGACCGGCGACCGCACCATCGTGCTCTACGGTTCGTATGTCTTCGGCGCGACCACGCTGGCTGGCTATGTCGCCAACAACGACTCGGACTGGAACTCGACCGACACCGCCTACGGTCTCGGCGCGTCCTACGACCTCGGTGGCGCGACGTTGACCGGCGCCGTGCACCGTTCGTACAACAAGACCACCTACGCCGACCTCGGTGTGAAGTTCTCGTTCTGATCCGACGATCAGACGAAACGGAAAGAGCGGGCCTTGGCCCGCTCTTTTCATTTTCGCGATGTCTTTTCCTTCCCCTCGCCGGCCGTTAGCCTTGCGACGGCAAGACGGAGGCGGAACATGGCATTGCAGGAGATCACCGCGCGGATCCGGGCGGCAGAGCAGACCGCGGGTCGCGAGACCGGCGCGGTCACGCTGATCGCGGTATCCAAGGTGCAGCCCGCCGAACGGGTCGAGGCGGTGCTGTCGGCCGGACAGCGGGTCTTTGGCGAGAACTACGTGCAGGAGGCCCAGGGCAAATGGCCAGCCTGGAAAGCGCGCTTTGCCGGAGTCGCGCTGCATATGATAGGCCCGTTGCAGACCAACAAGGTCAAGCCCGCGCTGGACCTGTTCGAGGCGATTCATACGCTCGACCGGCCGTCGCTGGCCGATAGGCTTGCCCGTCTGGCCCAGGCCCGTGGCGCCTGCCCTGATCTGTTCGTGCAGGTGAACACCGGGGCAGAGCCGCAGAAGGCCGGGGTGCTGCCGGACGAGGTGGACGGATTCATAGCAACCTGCATCGGGCTGGACCTGCCGCTTCTCGGCCTGATGTGCATTCCTCCCGAGGGCGAGGATCCGGCGCCGCACTTTGCGGCTCTGGCGGGAATGGCGGTGCGGAACGGGCTGAAGGGCCTGTCGATGGGCATGAGTTCGGATTTCGAAACCGCCATTGCCCATGGCGCCACCCATGTCCGCGTTGGCAGTGCAATTTTCGGCGCGCGGGATTATTCCACCCGCGCGGGCGGATAGGCGCTAGAGAAGCCAGAGCCGCGCATAGGGCGGCAGCGCGATCATGCCGTGATGTGCCGTAACCGGAGTGTCGGACAGCGCATCGTGAAAGGCTGACGCGCCCATGTCGCGCGCCCAGGTTTCGGGCAGTGCCTGCCGGTCTTCGGTGAAGTTGAACAGGCAGAGCATCGGCGCCTCCGGTGCGGCACGGCGGAAGGCGAAGAGGCCGGCGCCGGGGGGCGACAGGATTTCGGTCGGATGTCCGGCGTGCAGCGCGGGACTTGCCGCCCGGCGCTTCAGGATATGGCGGGTGCCGCGAAAGACTTGCGCCGCCGGCGTCGCATCGGTTTCGCGGCAGGCAGCGGCCGTCCAGGCCATCATGGGGCGGTGAATCCAGCGGCTGTCATGGGCATGGGCCGGCGCATCCGCATAGGACCAGTCGTTCACCTGCGCCAGTTCGTCGCCCATGTAGATCAGCGGGATACCCCCGAAACTGGCGATCAGCGCATGGCCGAGCAATATCCTTTGCACGGCGGTCTCGGTTCCGGCCGCATCGGTATCCGACAAGGCCCTCTCCAGCCCCGCAAGCGATGCGAAGCTGCCGGAAATCCGCTTGTCGCCCGTCGCCTCGTTCACCTGAAACAGGGTGCCGCTGGCGAAGCTGCCCGGGAAGGTGCCGTCGTAGAAATCCGACAGGAACGCCCGATGCGCCGCCCCGGAGAAGCCGAGCGCGCCCGCATCCTCGTCAGTGACGGCCCAGCCGATGTCGTCGTGGCAGCGGATATAGGTGGCATAGGTGGCATTCGTCAGCCGCGCGGGGAAATGACTGCGCAGAACATGCGTCATCAGCCGCGTGTCGCGGGTGGCCAGGGACGACCAGAACTGCACCATCAGACTGTTATGATAAGCAAGGTTGCCCTCTTTCCCGTCGTGCCGCCCGCGGCCGAGGTAGGGCAGCATCTCGGCCGGCGCGACGATCGCTTCTTCCAGATGGATCGCGGCCGGGGCGGCGATGCGGGAACAGGCGCGCAGGGCCTGCAGGATCACGTGGACCTCGGGCTCCGATTGGCAGCGGGTGCCCATGCGCTTCCACATGAAGGCCACGGCATCGAGGCGCAGCACATCTACCCCGCGGTTGGCGAGAAAGAGCATGATCTCGACGATTTCCAGAAAGACCTGTGGATTGGCCCAATTCAGATCCCATTGATGTTCGTTGAAGGTGGTCCAGACCCATTGCCCGATCTCGGGGTAGTGGGTGAAGTTGCCGGGGGCATTGTCGGGAAAGACCTCGACCAGACTTTCCTCAAAGCGCTTTGGCATTTCGTCCGAATCGAACATGAGATAGTAGTTGCGATATTTCGGATCGCCCTTCGCGGCCTTCTTCGCCCAGACGTGCTCCTTGACGGTATGATTCAGCACCAGATCGACGCAAAGCGACATGCCGCGTTCGCGCAGGGCACGGGCGACAGTCTCGAACTCCGCCATCGTGCCATAGGCGGGGTTGATCCGGCGGTAATCCATCACCGAATAGCCGCCGTCGCTGTCGCCGGGCCGCGGCTTCAGGCAGGGCATGAAATGGATGTAGGTGATGCCGAGGTCCTGAAGATAACCCAGCTTTTCCATGATATTGGTCAGGTTTCCCGCGAAGCGGTCGATATAGAACACGTAGCCCGCCATGCCCGGCCTGAGAAACCAGTCGGGTTCGAGGTCGCGCTTCAGATCGAGTTGCCTGAGATCGGCGGGCCGGTCGTTCCAGCCCTTGCGCAGCGCCTTGAGCAGCCCGTCGCGGAAGGCGGCGTAGCCGGAATGCCCGCCATACAGCGTCTCCAGCATCGGCCATAGGTCGGGCGCCGACCGGGCGAGGCGCAATGCGAAGATCTCGTCCCCGGACGTGACGGCCGCTTTGGTCATGGTAGTCCTTCTCCGCGGGTGTGGCGACAGGATACTACGCTATTCAAAGCGGTTTGAGAAGATTCAGCCGGGAATGATCAGCCGGGCGCCGGGGCGCAGCCGGCGGGCGATCCAGAGCAGGTCGCCAGGCGCGAAGGCCACACAGCCCGCGGTGGCGGCGCCGGGCCGGCGCCAGCGATGCAGGAAGATGGCCGAACCGTGGCCGGGCGCGGGATCGGGCCAGTTCCAGTCGGTGATCAGAAGAAGATCGTACAGCGGATCGGCCCGGCGCAGGCTTTCGTGGGAAAATCCGTACGGGGCGCGGACCATGGTGTTGTAGCCGGGATCGCCGGGATCGTCCGACCACAGGTCGCCTGGCCGGATCGGCATGGCCCAGTCGGCGGGCGGCAACAGGCGGTCCGGGCGATAGAGCATGCCGATGATCCGGTGCAGGCCGGCTGGTGTGGCGCCGTCGCCTTCGCGCTTGTTCCGGGTCACGCCGCCACGGCCGAGCGTGCAGGGAAAGCGACGGCCGAGAAACAGCGTGCCGGTCGGGGTGACGGTCAGGTCGCCCCTCACAGAAGATGTCCGGACTTCGCGGCCTTCGTGGCAAGATAGGCGGCGTTTTCGGCCGTCCGGCCTACCTTCAACGGCACCCGCTCCACAACCTTCAGCCCGCTCCCCTCCAGCATGGCGACCTTCTTCGGGTTGTTGGTCAGAAGCCGCACCTCGGAAAAGCCCATCTGCCGCAGGATCGAGGCGCCGATGCGGAAATCGCGCTCGTCGTCCTCGAAGCCAAGCCGGTGGTTGGCCTCGACGGTATCGAAACCCTGGTCCTGCAACGAATAGGCGCGCATCTTGTTGGCGAGGCCGATGCCGCGGCCCTCCTGGTTGAGATAGAGCAGGACGCCGGCGCCCTCTTCGCCCATCTGCGTCAGCGCGGCATGCAGTTGCGGGCCGCAGTCGCATTTCAGGCTGCCGAGCACGTCGCCGGTGAAACAGGCCGAATGCAGCCGCGCCAGCACCGGGCGCATGCGGTCGGGCCGGCCGACCTCGATGGCATAATGTTCGTCGCCCCCGTCTTCGGGGCGGAAGATGTGGACGCGCCCGGCGCCGGCGGCGGCCATCGGCAGACGGGCCGAGACCACCTCGTCCATCGGCGACAGGCGGGCGAGTTCGGGGGCGATCTCGTCCAGCCGCAGCAAGGTCAGGCCGTTCGCGGCCGCCAGTGCCAGAGCATCGGGCACCCGGACCAGCAGCGCCGCCGGCAGAAGCCGGGCCGATTTGGCCAGCAGGATGGCCGCGCGGTGCAGCGCCGTACCGCCCTCGCGCAGGGACCGCAGCGGCCCCTTCATCGGCACGCGCAGATCGTCGGCGGGATCGGCCAGTGCGCGAAGCCAGTCGGCATCGGTGCCGGGGGGAACCGAGATCCGCGCCAGATCGCCGTCATAGGCGCGCGCCTTCAGGGTTTCGGCCCGCCGCGCCGTCAGCGCCAGTTCCGGCGTGCCCAGCGCCTGCAATGCCGCCAGCCGTGCAGGGTCCAGTGTCTCGACGGCGGCGGCAAGGACACCGCCGCCTTCGCCCACCAGCGCCACCGGGACGCCCATGCGCAGATCGCCCCGCGCGCGGGACAGGTTTTCGACGGTGCCGGGGCCCAGGGATGGTTGGGGGATCATGCGGTTCTCCTGTCTCCTATCTAGTTGCGGGATGACAGGATTGAAACATATCCCGATCCTCCGACACGAGCGCGTGAGCCTTCCGTCACATCCCTTGCCGGATGCGGCACCGCGGCGCATCTGATCCACACCGAAAACGGAGGCCAAGATGGCACAGCTTCGCAAGATTCTGCTTGTCGACGACGATGACGACCTGCGTGAGGCGCTCTCTGAGCAGCTGGTGATGACCGAGGATTTCGACGTGTTCGAGGCCAGGACCGGCGCCGAGGGCATGGAGAAGGCCCGGGCCGGGCTTTATGATCTGGTCATCCTGGACGTGGGCCTGCCCGATACCGACGGCCGGGAACTGTGCAAACGGATGCGCAAGGCCGGGGTGAAATGCCCGATCATGATGCTGACCGGCCACGATACCGACAGTGATACGATTCTGGGCCTCGATTCGGGCGCGAACGACTATGTGACGAAGCCGTTCAAGTTTCCGGTCCTGCTGGCGCGGATTCGGGCGCAGCTTCGCACGCATGAGCAATCGGAAGATGCGGTCTTCCAGCTTGGCCCCTATTCCTTTCGCCCCGCACAGAAGATGCTGGTGGGCGAGAAGGACAAGAAGATCCGCCTGACCGAGAAGGAAACAAACATCCTGAAGTTCCTTTACCGCGCGCAGCAAGGTGTCGTGGCGCGGGACGTGCTTCTGCACGAGGTCTGGGGGTACAACGCCGGCGTCACCACCCATACGCTGGAAACCCATATCTATCGCCTGCGCCAGAAGATCGAGCCCGACCCCTCGAACGCGCGCCTTCTGGTCACGGAAAGCGGCGGCTATTGCCTCGTCGCCTGAGCATGTGGTCCGACGGTCGCATTGCTGCCCGATTCAGCCGCTATTAACTGCCCTGGGTGCAGAATGTTTCCATCGAATCCCCTTGCCGTGCCGGGGTCATGACACGGCATCCTCCCTGTTGGACCTGGCCGGGCTTCGTGCCCGGCATTTTTTTGCGCCGCGCGCCGGCATCGGCCAGCGCCCTTGCCGAAGGCGAGTAAACGGACAGGGCGCGCGTTCTGCGGTTGTGGTCAAAAAGTCACTGTCTGATGCGTCGATCAGATCCGGGCGCGGCTATGCTGCAAGAAGTCCGGATATCGTGATATGTACGCACACCTCCCTGTTGGACTTTGGCCCGGTGCTTCGCAGTCCCGGGCCTTCTTTTGACCGGAGACAAGGCGCCGCCCTTGCCGCGCCGGGCGTGGCGCCCTAGTCTCGCGGCCCGCAGCAGAGGAGCACGCAATGCCTTTCACCCTTGCCACCTGGAACATCAATTCGGTCCGGCTGCGTGAAGGATTGGTGCAACGCCTGCTGCGCGAAGAGGCACCGGACATCCTGTGCCTGCAAGAGATCAAGACACCGATCGACAAGTTCCCGCTCGAAGGTTTTGCCGAGTTGGGGTACCGCCATCTCGTGGCGCGCGGGCAGAAGGGCTACAACGGCGTGGCCATCCTGTCGAAGCTGCCGGTCGAGGACATGGGCGATCGCGACTATGCCGGTCTGGGCCATGCCCGCCATGTCGTGGCGCGGCTGGAAAATGGTGTCACCATCCACAATTTCTATGTTCCGGCCGGCGGAGACATTCCCGACCGGACGCAGAACGAGAAATTCGGCCAGAAGCTCGATTTCCTGACCGAAATGCGCGACGCCTTTCTGGCCGACCGGCCGGAGCGCGCGATCCTGGTCGGCGATCTGAACATCGCCCCGCGCGAGGACGATGTCTGGAACCACAAGGCGCTGTTGAAGATCGTTTCGCACACGCCGATCGAGGTGGAGCACCTTGGTGCCGCACAGGAGGCCGGGGCCTGGATCGACATCACCCGCAAGGATCTGCCGCAGGGGCTGCTTTACAGCTGGTGGAGCTATCGCAGCCCGGACTGGGATGCGGCCGACAAGGGCCGCCGACTGGATCATGTCTGGGCGACGCCCGATATCGCCAATGCCGGTCATTCCAGCCGCATCCTGCGTCCGGTCCGGGGATGGGACCAGCCCTCGGACCACGTTCCGGTTTTCGCGACCTTCGATCTTTGAGATGGCTTGACCCCGGCGTCGCGGGGAGCGGCGCCGGGGAATCGCATCGTGGCCGACAGGACAGGGCGATTGCACCTGTCCCGGCGCCGCATCCGGATCCGGCCGGGCCGCCTCGCGGCGTTCAGACGGTCAGGTCGACGCTGGCGAACGCGGCTTCGATCCGGCCCTTGCCCCAGACCCGCACCAGAAGCGTCCCGTCCATGCCGGGCGGGGGCGGGCCTGGAGATTCCGGTATCGGCGGCGCCCCGGTGCCCGGTTTGCTGCCGGCCGCGGGTCCGGTCTCGCCGGGCAGGTCGACGCCCTGGCCTTCCAGCAGGGCAAGGCGGGTGTCGGCCAGCACGACCTCGGCCATGCCGTCCTTGACCAAGACGGAACCGTCCTGAACGCCGTCGATGAACACCCGCGCATCCGCGAGCAGGACCTCGAAACTCGCGACATCGACCGTGACCGCACCCGGGATCCCGCGGCGGTCGATGACCGCGACACCGGAGATGTTCAGGCCTTCGCGTCCGTGGCCGCTGCTGCCACGCGCACCGTGACCGAGGCTGACCGAGGTTCGGCCCCCGCGTGCAGGCTGCCGCCACTGGCGAGGGCCTGTTCGGCCCGCGCCCCCGGGGCCGGTGACGATCCGGCTTCCGGGCGGCAGCCGCAGGCCGGGCCTCAGGGCGACGGTGCCGCCGCCGGAAATCTGCGCCTCGCCCTCACCCTCGACGGCGACCACGACAGAATCCTCTCGCGCCGCTGCCGCCGACCATGGCGCGACGGGAAGCGAGAGACCGGCAAGAAAGACGCGGCGCTGCATCCTCGCAGGCCAGCCGCGGCGAGGCACATGCGGCAAGCGGGTCAGCCGCCGGCCATCAATGCCGTCAGGACGGCATGTGCGCTGTCGCTGTCCCATTCGGCATCACCGATCAGGCGCGCCACCTCCTGCCCGTCAGGGTTCACGATCACCGTGACCGGCAGGGCCAGGACCCCCATCTGCCGTGCCAGCACCGACTTGGGGTCGCGCAGCGTTTGCAGCGTGGTGATTCCGGCCTCGTCGAAGAACCGGCCGATCCCCTCGGGCGGATTGCGGCCGGTGGCGAGGGGCAGAACCACCAGATCGGGCATCGCCACTTGCAGCCGGTCCAGCGCCGGCATCTCGGCGCGGCAAGGCGCGCACCATGTTGCCCAGAAGTTGAGCAGCACCCATTTGCCGCGATAGGCCTCAAGGCCAGCCGGGGCGTCGTCCATGGTCAGAAGCTCGGCGGCCGGCACCGGCTGCGGGGAGTCGTGAATCGTGAGCTTCTTCAACGACCCTTCCCTCAGGGCGGCCGGATCGGCCCCCGCGGCGGCGGCCGTGTCCGTCACCGCGGCGGGCTCCTCTGCCAGCACCGGACCCGCGGCGAGATTTGCGCCAAGCGCCAAGGCCGTGTAGAGCACCGTCAAACCTGTACGCACCGCCATCTTCACCCCCGAGGCCCTGATATGACCGCTTCCGACCAGACCCAGACCGCCAACCAGATGTGGGGCGGGCGTTTCGCCGAGGGGCCGGATGCGATCATGACGGCGATCAACGCCTCGATCGGATTCGACAAGCGGCTCTACGCGCAGGACATCGCCGGATCGCGCGCCCATGCCGCCATGCTGGCGGCGACGGGCATACTTACCGATAGCGATGCAAAGGCCATCGGGGAAGGCCTGCTCACGGTCTTGTCAGAGATCGAGGCCGGCAGCTTTCCCTTTCGGGCGGAGCTGGAGGATATCCATCTGAACGTCGAATCCCGCCTGACCGAGATCGTGGGCGAGGCCGGCAAGCGGCTGCATACGGCGCGCTCGCGCAACGACCAGGTGGCGCTGGATTTCCGGCTCTGGGTGCGCGACCAGTGCGATGCCGCCATCGCCGGGCTGACGGCCTTGATGCGCGCCTTCGTGGCCCAGGCCGAGGCGGGCGCGGATTGGGTGATGCCGGGCTTCACCCATCTGCAAACCGCGCAGCCCGTGACCTGGGGTCATCATATGCTGGCTTATGTCGAGATGTTCGGCCGCGACCGCGCGCGCTTTCAGGACGCGCGCAGCCGGATGAACGAATCCCCCCTTGGCGCCGCTGCGCTTGCGGGTACCAGCTTTCCCATCGACCGCCAGATGACGGCCGAGGCGCTGGGTTTCGACCGGCCCGCGGCAAACTCGCTCGATGCGGTGGCCGACCGAGATTTCGCGCTGGAATTCCTGTCGGCCGCCTCGATCTGCGCCATGCATCTGTCGCGCTTTGCCGAGGAACTGGTGATCTGGTCCAGCGCGCAATTCCGTTTCGTCCGGCTGTCGGACCGCTGGACGACCGGCTCCTCCATCATGCCGCAGAAGAAGAACCCCGATGCGGCCGAACTGCTGCGGGCGAAACTGGGCCGCATCCTCGGCGCCACGGTCGCGCTCTTCACCGTGATGAAGGGGTTGCCGCTGACCTATTCCAAGGACATGCAGGAAGACAAGGAACAGGTCTTCGACGCCGCCGACAACCTGATGCTGGGCCTGGCCGCGATGACCGGCATGATAGGCGACATGACGGCCAGCCGCGAGGCGCTGCGCGCCGCCGCCGCGAGCGGGTTTTCCACCGCGACCGATCTGGCCGACTGGCTGGTGCGCCGCCTGGGCCTGCCCTTCCGCGAGGCGCATCACATCACCGGCGCGCTGGTGGCCATGGCCGAGAAGAAGGGCGTCGACCTGCCGGGCCTGACGCTGGCCGAGATGCAGTCGGTTCATGCCGGGATCACCGAAGAGGTCTTCGGGGTGCTGGGCGTCGACAACTCGGTCAATTCGCGGACATCCTACGGCGGAACCGCGCCGGTGCGGGTGCGCGAACAGATCGCCCGCTGGCAAGCCGCGCTGGCCTAGGGCAGGTTCGGCCGGAACCGAGCGGAGTTGCCGATGCGTCTGATCCTTGCCCTTTCCCTGTTGTCGCTTGCCGCCGCCTGCGGCGTCGATGGCGCGCCGCGGCCGCCGGCCGAAAAGCCGGGGCTGACCGTTACCGGCACGGCCCGGGTCGGGGTGGCGGGCACGCTGTGACGCGGGCGCTGCTCCTTCTCGTGCTGGCGAGCGGTTGTTCGACGCCGCAGATGGGACTGCATCTCGACACGGCAAGCGGCCATGTCTCGCCTTCGCTGGCCACGGCGCTGGGTCCGGTCACGGTGGGGGCGAGTGGCGCTGGCGGGTCGATCGGTACCCGGCTGGGGCCCGTGGGGCTGTCCGCAGGGTTCTGAACGCCGGCCTCCGGCCCGCCGCCGCCGCCGATTGCGCCGGTTGCCGGGCATGCTATAGCGATGCCGTCACGGGCCGCGGGGGGGCGATGGATCATTTCCTTTACAGGGGCGGCATTCTTCATGCCGAGGATGTTGCGCTGACCGAGATCGTGGCCGCGGTCGGCACCCCGCTCTACGTCTATTCCACCGCGACGCTGACGCGGCATTTCCGCCTGTTTACCGAGGCGTTGGCGCCGCTGCCGCATCTGGTCTGCTTCGCGATCAAGTCGCTGTCGAATGTGGCCGTGCTGAAGACACTGGGCGATCTTGGCGCGGGGATGGATGTGGTCTCCATCGGCGAATATCTGCGTGCCCGCGCGGCGGGCGTGCCCGGGGATCGGATCGTCTTTTCCGGTGTCGGCAAGACGCGGGCCGAGATCCGCGCGGCGCTGGAAGGCGGGGTGCGCCAGTTCAACGTGGAATCGGAACCCGAGATGCGGGCGATTTCCGAAGTGGCGGTGTCGCTCGGTACCACGGCGCCCATTGCGATCCGGGTGAACCCCGATGTCGACGCCCATACCCATGCCAAGATCGCCACCGGGAAAAGCGAGAACAAGTTCGGCATTCCCATCTCCAGGGCCGTTGCCGCCTATGCCGAGGCCGCGCGCCTGCCCGGGCTGCGTGCCGTGGGCGTCGATGTCCATATCGGCAGCCAGCTGACCGACCTTGCGCCCTTTGAACAGGCCTTCCGCAAGGTTGCGGATCTGACCGGAACCCTGCGCGCCGAGGGCCACCGGATCGAGCGGCTGGATCTCGGCGGCGGGCTTGGCATCCCCTATGCGCGCTCGAACGAGGCGCCGCCCTTGCCCACCGATTATGGCGCAATGATCAAGCGCACGCTCGGCCATCTGGATTGCGAAATCGAGATCGAGCCGGGACGGCTG
Source organism: Rhodobacter sp. (assembly GCA_039808125.1). Classification (GTDB taxonomy): domain Bacteria; phylum Pseudomonadota; class Alphaproteobacteria; order Rhodobacterales; family Rhodobacteraceae; genus Pseudogemmobacter. The sequence continues at coordinate 63,832 of JBDHSO010000003.1, forward strand.
ATTTCGGGCAATTCGGGCTTGCTGGTCACTCAGGTGATCTATGTGAAGAACGGCGAGGGACGCGACTTTCTTATCCTCGATGCCGCGATGAACGACCTGATCCGCCCGGCGATGTACGAGGCCTATCACGACATCCTGCCGGTGATCGAGACGACGCCCGGCGAGCCGACCCGGCCGTTCGACGTGGTGGGTCCGGTCTGCGAAACCGGCGACACCTTCGCGCGCGGGCGCGAACTGCCGCTGCTGGCCGAAGGCGATCTGGTCGCCTTCCGCAGCGCGGGGGCCTATGGCGCGGTGATGGCCAGCGAATACAACAGCCGGCCGCTGGTGCCCGAAGTCCTGGTTCATGGGGATCAATTCGCTGTCATTCGCGAAAGGCCGACCTTTGACGAAATGATCGCCCGGGATAAGCTGCCCCGGTGGCTGTGATCCCTGGCAGCCAGGAAAGCGATGGCGGAATGGCGGATCCCGCGCCCGAGACGGCCCTGGATGCACTGAAATGGCCCCGCAGGCTGACGCTGGCGGGGCTTTGGGCCGAGCGCCTGACCCAGGCGTTCTGGCCGCTCTGGACCGTCCTGCTGTTTGCTTTCGCGGCCATAGCCTTCGGCGTGCATGAATACGGGCCGCTTCTCTGGGTGCAGATCGGCGCCGGGCTCCTGGCGCTTCTGGCCCTGATCGCGCTGCTGCGCGGTTTCTATCGGTTCCGCCGCCCAACCGAGGATGAGGCGCTCGCCCGCCTTGACGCGGCGCTGCCCGGCCGGCCCATCGCGGCGCTGCGCGACACCCAGATCGTCGGCTCCGCCGATCCTGCCTCGGTCGCGGTCTGGCGGGTGCATCTGGCCCGCATGGCCGAACGGGCGCGTGCGGCCCGGCCGGTGCGGCCCAACCTTCAGCTTTCTGCCCGCGATCCCTATTCGCTGCGCTATGTGGCGCTGACGGCGGCGGTCATGGCGGCGCTGTTCGGCTCGTTCTGGCGGGTGACGGAAGTGGCCGGTATCGCGCCCGGCCCGGCCGAGGCGATGCCGGGCGGCCCGGTCTGGGAGGGCTGGGCGAAACCTCCCGCCTATACCGGCAAGCCCACGCTCTACCTGAACGAGATCGCCAGCGACACGATCGAGGTGCCGGTCGGGACCCGCATCCAGATCCGGCTTTACGGCCCCGAGGGCGGGCTGACCGTGGAACAGGACATCGCGCAGGTCGCCCCCCCGGCGCCGGCCGCCACCGATGGGGCGACGGCGGCGGTGCCGCAGGGGCTCGCCGGCCTGACCGACCTGACCGTCAGCCAGTCGGGCCGGCTGGCCATCGCAGGCCGCGGCGGCCGCGAATGGCAGGTCATGGCAATTCCCGATCTGGCGCCGACGGTTCAGATCTCGGGCGAGATGGGGCGCGAGGCGGATGGCAAGTTCAAGCAGGGTTTCGCCGCCGAGGACGATTACGGCATCACCGGCGGGCAGGTGTCGATCACGCTCGATCTTGCCGCGGTCGAACGCCGCTTCGGGCTGACGGTCGCGCCGGAGCCGATCGCGCCGCTGGTTCTGGACCTGCCGATGCCGGTAAAGGGGGACCGGGCGAAGATCGCCGAGACGCTGGTCGACGACGTGTCGCAATCGGTGCTGGCGAACATGCCGGTCAGCATGATCTTTTCCGTGACCGATGCCGCCGCCAACGCGGGCGCGGCGCCGGCCTATTCGGTGACGCTGCCGGGCAAAAGGTTCTTCGATCCGATGGCGGCGGCGGTGATCGAGATGCGGCGCGATCTGCTCTGGAATCGCGAGAACCTATCGCGGGCGCTGCCCATCCTGAAGGCGATGATGTATCGGCCCGAGGATCTGACGCGCTCGGCAAATGCCGCCAAGCGGTTGCGGGTGCTGATCCGCGAGATGGACGCCATGGCGCGGCCGCTGACGACCGAACAGCGCGACGCGGCGGCCGAAGAGCTGTGGCAGATCGCCTTCATGTTCGAGGAGGGCGATCTCGGTTCCGCGATGGACCGGCTGCAACGTGCGCAGGACCGGCTGGAGGAGGCGATCCGCAACGGTGCCTCGCCCGAGGAAATCGACCAGTTGATGAAGGACATGCAGCAGGCGATGCGCGACTATACGCGCGAGCTTGGCGAAGAGGCGATGCGCAACCCCCAGCCGCCGCAGGAAGGTGGCCAGCAGATCACCGGCGACCAGTTGCAGCAGATGCTGGACGAGATCGAGCGACTGATGAACGAGGGCAAGACCGCCGAGGCGATGGCCCTGATGGAACAGTTGCGCCAGCTTATGGAAAACCTTCAGGTCACGCAGGGCGAGGGCCAGGGCGAAGGCCAGGGCAATCCGTCGATGAAGGAACTGGGCCAGACGTTGCAGGATCAGCAGGGCCTGTCCGACGATGCCTATCGCGACATGCAGCGTGACCGCAACGGCGAGCCGGGCGCGCAGGATCCGGGCGAACTGGCCGAGCGGCAGGGCGAATTGCGTCAGCGGCTGAACGATCTGCAATCGGGCCGCCTGCCCGGAGACGGCACGGAAGACGGCGAGGCCGGCCGTGACGCCCTGGACCGTGCCGAAGAGGCGATGCGTCAGGCCGAGCGGGCGCTTGAAGAGGGCGACCTCGACGGCGCGCTCGACCGCCAGGCCGAAGCGATGCAGGCCATGCGCGAAGGCATGAAGGAATTCGGCGATGCGCTGGCGCAGGAACAGCGCGACCAGCAGGGCGCGGGCGGTGACCAGCGCCAGGCCGGTCGCGCCGATCCGAACGGCAAGGATCCGCTGGGCCGCGAGACCGGCGATGCGGCGCGGATCGGGTCCGACCAGAACATGGTGCAGAACGATCCCGACACCCGCGCGCAGGAACTGCTTGATGAAATCCGCCGCCGCTCGGGCGAGGCGGAACGGCCGCAAGAGGAACTCGACTACCTCAAGCGCCTGCTGGATCTGTTCTGATCGTCAGCCACCGTCGCCGTTCAGCCTGTCGGTCGCGCTGTTCATCAGCGCGTCGAGCCGATGACGCAGCCCGTCGACAAAACCGACATAGGAGTCGAGCGGGGCTTTCAGGGCCGGCACCGTCTTCTGGATGGCGGGCGCCGCAAGATAAAGGACGGCCGCCACCACGAGGACAGACAGCGCGATCAGAAAGCCGATGCGGAAAGCGGTGCCCCGTGTCAGTTCGGTTGCGGCCTCGCCACCCTCCTCCTCCCCGTCCGTGCTGTCGGGTTGCAGGGTGGAGTTGATGTCGTCGACATTCGGCAGAAGGTCGCGCCGGGCTGCGGGCCTGGCGGCGGAGGTTTCGGTCTCTTCGCCCTTCGGCGCCGTCACCCGCTGCCCGGCCGCCGAAGGTCCGGGTGGCGGGATGATGCCCAGATCGGGCTGGGTCCGGAACTGGTCCTCCGCCTCGGCCCGGCGCGAGGCGCTGCGGCGGGCCTCTGCCCGGCGTGCCTCTGCCTCGCGATCGGCCTCTTCGCGCAGGATGGACAGGACCGAATTGTCGATGGCGTTTCGTGCAGGTGCGGCGGGGGGTGCTGCGGGCGCTGCGGCCGGGTTCTCGGGTGCGGCGGCAGGGGGTACGGCGGTGGCATCCGTGCTTTCTGCGGCGGCAGGGCGTGTCTGGAACCAGGCATGCCCGCAATTCGAGCATTGCACGTCGCGACCGGCCTCAGGAATCGCGTCGTCGGGAACCTCGTATCTGGCATCGCAGTTTGGGCAGGCCAAACGCATCAATTCCACCCCGTCTAGGCATTCGCCCGGTGCCGTTGTAGCAACGAACCCAAGACCATCCAAGACTTTGTGTCCTGCTCTTGTGGGATCCGCAAGGCGCGTGCGATGGAAGGCACAGGGGAAACGCAGCCAATTCGTGCGGGACGCGCGCACAGGGGCCAGGGGATACAGGCGGTGATTGCCTTCGAGAATGCGGCATACAACTATGGCGGGGGCGAATTGCTGTCCGAGGTCTCGCTGCGCCTGGCGCCGGGATCGTTCCACTTCCTGACCGGCCCGTCAGGTTCGGGCAAGACCACCTTCCTGAAGATGGCCTATGCCGAACTGATGCCTACGGCCGGCCATGTCACGATCTTCGACCGCGAGGTGAAGAGCCTGTCGCGCGACGATATCGCCCGCACGCGGCGGCGGATCGGCGTGGTGCATCAGGACGGCCAGTTCCTTGACCATCTGCCGCTGGCGACCAATGTGATGTTGCCGCTGATGGTGGCCGGGCGGCGCGGCAATGCCGAGGATCTCGGCGCGCTCCTGGCCTGGGTGGGGCTGAAGCATCTGTCGGATGCGCTGCCGCCCTCGCTGTCGGGCGGCGAACGCCAGCGTGCCGCGCTGGCGCGGGCGATTATCATGGGGCCGGATGTGGTCCTGGCCGATGAGCCGACCGGCAATGTCGACTGGGAAATGTCGCTGCGGCTGCTGACCCTGCTGGTGGAACTGAACCGCATGGGCAAGACCATCGTCATCGCCACCCATGACCTGAACCTGATCCGGCAGGCCAAGAACCAGATCCCGGCACGCGTCCTGCGCATCTCGAAACGGCGCATTCAACTGGCGGGGGCGGATCTGTGACCCTGCCCCCCGTGCTGTCCCGCCTGACCGACCCCCTCGTCGCGTTGATGGTTCCCGACCGGCAGGCCGACCGGGTGGTTCCGCCCTCGGGGCCGACGGCCTGGCTTACCACGTTTACCGCCGCCGCCATGACCTTTCTTTGCGTCTTCGCGCTGGCGCTGTCGCTCGCCTCGGGGCGGCTTGCGAGCCGTTGGTCGGATGCGCTGGCGCGCACGGCGACGATCCGCCTTTCGGCGCCACCGCAACAGATGCAGGCCCAGACCGACGCGGTGCTGGCGCTGCTGTCGACCACGCCGGGCATCGCCTCGGCCCGGGCGCTGACCGATGAGGAGAACCGCAAGCTCCTGGAGCCATGGTTCGGCCCCGATCTTCCCGTACAGGATCTGCCGCTGCCCCGGCTGATCGAGGTGGTCGAGGACGGGCAGGGCTATGACGGTGAAGGTCTGCGCCAGCGCCTGGCCGCCGAGGCGCCCGGCGCGATCCTCGACGACCATACTCGCTGGCGCCGACCGCTGGCCGAGGCCGCCTCGCGGCTGCGGCTGCTGGGCTGGCTGTCGATCGTGCTGATCGGGGCCGCGATGGCGGCGATGATCACGCTGGCGGCCAATGCCTCGCTGGCGGCCAATGCCCAGGTGGTGAAGGTTCTGCGGCTGATCGGCGCGCAGGACAGCTATATTGCCCGGGCTTTCGTCCGCCGGTTCACCCTGCGGGCGCTGGCCGGATCGGCGGCGGGTGCCATGGCGGGGCTGGTGGGCATTCTGTTGCTGCCCTCGGCCGATGCGGCGGGGGGCTTTCTGACGGGCCTGGGTTTTTCGGGGGCCGGCTGGCTCTGGCCCTTCGTCCTGCCGCCCCTTGCGGCACTGGTGGCCTTTGCCGCGACCCGCCGCGCGGCGCTCAAAAAGCTGAAGGAGCTGACATGATCGTCATTCGCTGGCTGCTTTCGCTGGTTTTCGTCGTGCAGATGTATCTTGCCATGGCGGTGATGGCCGTAGGCTTCGCGCCATGGGCGCTGTTCTCGCGCGATGGAGCGCTGTTCGCCGCACATTGCTTTTGCCGCTGGGTGCGGTTTACCGCCCGCATCCTGTGCGGCCTGCGCACGGAGGTGCGCGGGCCGGTGCCGCAGGACGCGGTTGTCGTCGCGGCCAAGCACCAGAGTTTTCTCGACATCATCCTGATCTTCGGCAGCCTGCCGCGGCCGCGCTTCATCATGAAGCGGGAATTGATCTATACACCCTTTCTGGGCCAGTATGCGCTGAAGGTCGGCTGCATTCCGGTCGACCGTGGCAAGCGCGGCGCGGCCATCGCCAAGATGAAGGAGGATGTCATCCGCGGCGCCGCCGATCCGGGGCAACTGGTAATCTACCCGCAGGGCACCCGCGTGCCGCCCGGTACCACCAAACCCTACAAGGTGGGGGCCGGGCTGATCTACCAGCAACTCGGCCAGCCCTGTGTTCCGGCCGCGACCAATGTAGGCGTGTTCTGGCCCAAGCGCGGGATCCTGCGCAAGCCCGGGCTTGCCGTAGTGGAGTTCCTGCCGCCCATCGCCCCCGGCCTGCCGATGCCGGAGTTCATGGCCCGGCTGGAGGCCGATATCGAAAGCACCTCGAACCGGCTGATCGCCGAGGCCGGGTTCCGGCCCGACTGATCGCCCTCCAACCCCCCGGGGAGGCTGCCGGGGCTGAGGGCGGATTCCCCGCCCCGCCGATCAGGCGAATTTCAGCGCGATGATGCCGGCAAGGATCAGCATCACACCAAGAACGCGCAGGAGGCTGACGGGTTCGTGGAACAGGAATACGGCCGCAGTGGCGGTGCCGATGGCCCCGATCCCCACCCAGACCGCATAGGCCGTACCGACCGGCAGCGATTTCATCGCAAGGCTCAGAAGCCAGAACGAACCCAGCGCCAGTACCGCGGTGACGATTGTCGGCCAGAGCCGGGTGAAGCCGTCGGAATATTTCAATCCCAGCGCCCAGCCCATCTCCATCAGGCCGGCAAGGGCGACGATGGCCCAGGAGTTCATGCAGCCAGACCCTTCGACCCGAGATCGAGGAACTTCTGCCGCCGGTCGCGAACCAGCAGGTCCCGCTTCTTGCCCGAAAGTTCGGCAAGCATGGTTTCGACCGCCTTGCCCACCGCCTCGATCGTCTCATGGGGGGCCCGTTGTGCGCCGCCGACCGGCTCTTTCACGATCCGGTCGATCACGCCCAGCTTTTGCAGGTCCTGCGCCGTCAGCCGCAGGGCCTCGGCGGCCTCGCGCATCTTCTCGGCATCTTTCCACAGGATCGAGGCGCAGCCTTCGGGGCTGATCACCGAATAGATCGAATGTTCCAGCATCGCGATGCGATTCGCCGTGGCAAAGGCCACCGCCCCGCCCGACCCGCCCTCGCCGATGATGACCGAGACCAGCGGCACGCCGATGGCGAGGCATTTCTCGGTCGACCGGGCAATCGCCTCGGCCTGGCCGCGCTCTTCCGCGCCCTTGCCGGGATAGGCGCCGGCGGTGTCGATCAGCGTCACGACCGGCAGGCGGAAGCGGTCCGCCAGATCCATCAGGCGGATCGCCTTGCGATAGCCTTCGGGGCGGGCCATGCCGAAATTGCGTTCGATCCGGGTCTTGGTGTCGTGCCCCTTCTCATGGCCGATCACCACGACCGGGCGGTCGTTGAAGCGGGCAAGACCGCCCATTACGGCATGATCGTCGGCAAAGGAACGGTCGCCGGCCAACGGCGTGTATTCGGTGAACAGCGTCTCGATATAATCCTTGCAATGCGGCCGGTCGGGATGGCGCGCAACCTGACATTTCTGCCAGGGCGTCAGGTTCTTGTAGAGGTCGCGCAGCGCCGTTTCAGCCTTGCGGTCCAGCGCCTCGGCCTCTTTCGAGACATCCATCCCCTTTCCGTCACGCGCCATCGCGCGCAGTTCCTCGGCCTTGCCTTCGATTTCGGCCAGGGGCTTCTCGAACTCGAGATAGATCATCGGCACACCCTCATGCGGTCCTGCCCTATATGGCCGGGAGGTGGCCGAAGTGCAACTCGACTCGCGGGGGGCGGGTCGGCGGGCGGCAAGAAACGGCAGCGCCCCGCGGCAAAGGCCACGGGGCGCGCGTCCTCCCGTTTGCCGCGCGGGGCTCCTCTCCCCGTGGGTCGCGGCGCGGGTATCTTTTGCAATCCGCCCCGGGAATCGGGCGGCGCTGCGGCGGACGGTGCCAAAGGTCGCAAACCCGTGTCAATATCCGAGCTATCGACCTGCGATGATTTCCGCCTGCCGCACGATCACCTCGGCCTGCCGCATGCTGGCAATGTCGATCAGCCGGCCCTTGTAGGTTGCGGCACCCTGGCCGGCGGCCTTGGCGGCCTCCATCGCGGCCAGGATTTCGCGGGCTTCGGCCACGGCGGTGTCCGAGGGCGTGAAGACTTCGTTCGCCAGCGCCACCTGCTTGGGGTGGATCGCCCATTTGCCGACCATGCCCAGCGTGGCCGAGCGGCGGGCCTGGGCGCGAAAGCCCTCGTCATCGGAAAAATCGCCGAACGGCCCGTCGACCGGCAGCACGCCATGGGTGCGGCAGGCGGCGACGATGGCGGCCTGCGCCCAGTGCCAGGGATCGGGCCAGTATTTCTGGCCGTCGCGAATCATGTAGTAATTTTCCTGCGTCCCGCCGATGCCGGTGGTCTGCATCCCCATGGAGGCCGCGAAATCGGCGGCGCCCAGACTCATCGCCTGAAGGCGGGGCGACGCGGCGGCGATCTCCTCGACATGGGCGATGCCGGCGGCGGTTTCGATGATGACCTCGAAGCTGATCGGTTTCGTCCGCCCCCTGGCGCGTTCGACGGCCGTCACCAGCGCATCCACCGCATAGACATCGGCGGCACAGCCGACCTTGGGAATCATGATCTGGTCGAGACGGTCGCCGGCCTGCTCCAGCACCTGCACCACGTCCTGATACCACCACGGCGTGTCGAGGCCGTTGATCCGCACGGAAAGCGTCTTCTTACCCCAGTCGATGTTGTTGATGGCGTCGATGATATTGGCCCGTGCCTGCGGCTTGTCGGCGGGCGTGACCGAATCTTCGAGATCGAGGTTGATGACATCCGCGGCGCTGACGGCCATCTTCTCGAACAGCGCCGGCCGCGAGCCGGGGCCGAAAAGCTGGCAGCGGTTGGGGCGTGCGGGCGGAGCGGGCTGGAGGCGGAAACTCATCTGCGACCTTTCGGCAAGGATATGTCTCTGTGCTTGCCTGCAGGGTTAGATTATTGCGCGCCGCAGCGCAATATGGCTTTCGCATTTGCAGCATCGGTTGTGATGGGCAAAGGTGTCTCCCGTGGAGGGCGCCCGGGGGGTTTCACACCCCCCGGACCCCCCGTGGGATATTTATGGACAGATGAAACTGGTGAAGCGCAACCAACGGCGATTATATACTTGAGAAAGCAGATTGACGGCTGTTCGGGAGAAGATGTTGCCTCGGCGCAACTTGCGGGTGCGAGGTTCGAGGGTGGGGTAGACGACCAAGTTGATCGTGTAGACCGCTTCTTGGCAAGTTGCGCCAAGGTTCTGGAAGACTACCAGCCGCACTGGGTTCACATGGCTGGCTATCGAGACTACTAGCTGTCTTGGCCAATACTGGAACAAGATACAGGCCGAACCCGGGCCAATTTGCGGTTTCGTATTCCAGACAGTGATTTTCGTTATCCTTCCATCAGTCTGATACTGAGCGGGGCGGCGATCTGCCGCGTCGATGGGCGGACCCCAGCATTTGCAAGCCTAATCCGCCATGGGCAGCGGCGCTCGGGCTTTCTTCCCAAGTTTGCGGAACCCACGCCCACACATGGGCCGACAACCAACAGTTTGTGCTGTCTCGGGGTGTTTGGGAACAGCCCGCCCGCAGGAAGATAGACGCCGACCTGGCGGACCTGGACGCCATGTTCTTCTGGTTTTGCGGGGCGATTAATGTCAGAATCCAGCCACACAACAGGCCGATCCGGCTGCCAGACGCTGGCCTGTTTGGGAGGATGCCGTGATGCTTGACTGTGCGACGGTCGATCAAGCTATCGGCAGGTATGATGGGTGCGTGCCGACCGAAGACGGGCTGCGCGTCATGATCCATTGCCTTTATCCGTCGTTTGAACGAGTTGCGGTTTTCGTCGGTAAGCG
>JBDHSO010000004.1:0-69788 GCA_039808125.1 Rhodobacter sp.
GCGATTAGCTCAGCGGTAGAGCGCTTCGTTCACATCGAAGATGTCAGCGGTTCAAATCCGTTATCGCCCACCATTCCTTCTCCTAATGTTTTCAAACACTTAGGCCCCCTCACGGGGGCCTTTGTGTGTGACAAGGTCGGGATTTGTGTGTGATTCAGGGGGTCGATTTGTGGGTGACTCCGAAGAACGCTTTCGGCCCGATTCCGTGTCGCTGGACGGGGTGCGCGACCCCCGGTGGATCACTCCAAGACTGACCTCTATCTGATTGCTCGCCAGTCTTCCTGTTAGGGCGTTTCCCGACGGTAGACGGGCCGCAGATAGAAAAGGGCAGGGGCCTCCCAACCCACTGCCCTCGACCCACCTCCCGCAGGCCGCCGCGATCCCGTGCGGTGTTCTAGTTGTTAGCCTTCATCGCTCGCTGGGTCGCGATTCCCATTTCACTTGCGAGTTGCTTCTGACTGCGTCGGAACGCATCCGGCGAGGGCGTCTGGATGTTCTGGGTAATGTGGATTGCCTGCATCGCCCGCCCAGCGCTACCGGCGGCTTCTTCGCCATTCAGTTCGACACCGATCTTGCGCCCCCGCGTCAGCGGGATCACCGCTTCATTAGGATGCAGCACCGCCGGGATACCTCCGTCCGAGATCCCGCCGCTCTTGAAGTGGGGCGCGTCGTAGAACAGCGCTGCCGGGAGGGCCGCAGTCGCCACTGGAGCATTTGAGTACCCACCCTCCGAGAACAGCCCCGGCAGGATCATCCCGGCCAGTCCGCCCCAGCCGCCCAAGCCGGACAGGAACCCTCCACCAGCGCCGCCACCGGCTGCGCCTGCCGCCACTCCCTGTGCGAGGATGGGAGCGCCTTGAACGGCACCCTGCGCCAAGGCGTTGCCGCCCTGTGAAGCACTGGTCTGGAGGCGGACCCCTGCCATCGTGCCGCCCGTGGTCAGCCCGGACTGCACCTGCCCGCGCGCTATCGTCGCCCCGGTCAGCATCGCGTTCTGAATTTGGGCCGCGACCTGACCCCCAGCCGTGACCATGCTGCTACCGATGGTCGATCCGGCCTGCGTGGAACCGGCCAGCATGGCCTGCGCGGCGGAGAGGTCTTCGTCACCCTGCGATGCGAAGCCGAGGTCACCGAACAGGTTCGACAGCCACGACCCGTCCTTCTGGCCCAGCATGGTCATCAGTTCCTTGGTCGCCTTGTCGGCAACCACATCGGCGAAGACACCGAGGATGGATTCACCGAGGCCCTCAATGTCCATCTTCCCGGTCTTGATAAACTCGGAGATCGAAGATTTCAGGCTGTCGATTGCGCCCATCTCGATCTGTTTGAGGTCGGGCTTGTCGCTGTCTCGTTGGTGACCGGGGTTGGCGTTCTGTGGCTTCTGACCGTGGGCGCTGGCGTCTTTTGATCTTGGCCCGCGTCAGCGGGCCTCACCACGCAGTTGTCGCCCCTAGCGGATGGGCGCCCCCCCTCACGTCGCAGGAAAGGCCGCACTTGGTTTGCCGCCCGGCAGCACACGTCGGTTCCCCAACAAGCGCGCCGTTCGGATCACCGTTGATCTGCCGCAGGAGGCTGTCATCGCGTGGATACCGTCGGCGCGCGGGCGTATCGACCGGGAATGCTGCGGTGCTACATCAAACCGGCGGTGACATTGCCAAAGCCAACTCATGGCACCTGTCGTTCAAGTCGATCAGTCCCGCTATGTTCCTGAGCGTGGAGATCCTGAACGATGCGCCAATCTTCGCCACGGCAGGGCATCCCGCCAGCGCCATTGACTGAGCAGCGGCTCTGGTGAGGCGATGATACTCCCGGCGTCAGCCGGGGGTACAGCAGCATCGTCCGAGTGTTGGCCAGCCACGGAGGGAAGGGGCTTGTCGTGTCGGCGCGCCATCTGCACGTGTGCGGCAGTGTGCACTGGTCGTGTAGAAACCTCTTGCACGTTTAAGTTTTCCCCCATCTAATGTGGGGAGGAAACTTAAACGGGACAGGACGTGCCGACATGCCCACCTTCCGCACTGCCGTGATCGACAACCTGCTGGACGCCGAACGCAGGCTGGCGGACTTCGAACTTACCATGCTCCAAATCCTTGCCATCCGGGATTCGGCCCGCGCGGCGACAGATGATGCAAGCCCCCTCATGCCCCTGAATGCGCCGGGAACGCTGGCATACATCTATGGTGTAGAAGCCCTGCGCGGTAACCTTTTGAATGGGGATTGGGTCATTGACCGGACGCTGGGGGTGGAGGCCGTCATCAACCACCGCCTTGGTGTGCGCATCGGCTACCAGAACGTTGATGTCGCCTGCGATCCCGTCATGCCCCCCATGCCCCGCTCGGACAAGGGGAGCGGCACCGCGCGTCTCTGCCGGTTGCCGCTCTTCGATCATTTCGGCGTCGTTCTGGAAACCGACGAAGACCGGCTTCCGAAGGAAGGCGTTCGCGATCCCCACGGGGATCAGGTGATTACCTACTTCGTGATGGTCGGTGATGACGGCAGCGTGGAACTGTCCTGCCCGGTGATCACCGGCAAGAAGTATGGTGACTTCGTTGAGCGCATCTTCGTTGACCGCCCCGCCGAAGACTGGGATACGCGGATCGAACCGGAGGTCGGCCCTGCCGACGACTTCGACGTCCCCGTGACCTTCAAAGATCAAGCGTGATGTTCTGTGCAGATAGACTCAAGGTAGCCCGCTATAGGAAAAAGCTGACAGGGAAAGAACTTGCTGAGGCTGCGGGCCTGACCGATGTGACAGTTTCCAAGGTCGAAAACGGGCACCAACCCGACGATCAGACAGTAGACAAGTTGGCGAATGCACTTGGGTATCCCCGTGCATTCTTTTTCATGGACAAGCCCGAGGTTCTGGAGTCGAAGGCGGTTGCTTTCCGCAGTCTCAAGAAGATGAAGGCCGCAGAACGCAACGCAGCGCTTGCGGCGGGATCTAACGGTATCGCTCTCTACCAGTGGATTGATGAGCGTTTCAGCCTTCCCGACCCAGACCTGATCGACCTGAGCAAAGAACAACATCGACCCGAGATCGCGGCGAGGCTTCTGCGCCAACATTGGGGCATCGGTGATCGCCCCATCGGCAGCATCCTTCGGCTTTTCGAGTCGAAGGGCATTCGAGTGCTGTCACTCTCCGAGAACACGCAGAACGTCGATGCCTATTCATTCTGGAAGGCAGATCGTCCGTATATCTTCCTGAACCAGAAGAAGACGGCGGAGCGGTCCAACTTCGATGCGGCGCACGAGCTTGGTCACTTGGTACTGCACTTCCACGCCCAAGCGGAGTCTGCCCCCGAAGACGATGCGGAGCGGCAAGCAGACCTCTTCGCCTCCGCCTTCCTCATGCCCGAGGCAGATGTGAATAGCTCCCTCGGGCACGTCTATAGCTCGTCACAGATCATCAAGGCGAAGGTGAGGTGGAAGGTTTCAGCCATGGCGCTGGCGACCCGGTTGAACCGGATGAACCGGCTCTCCGACTGGAACTATAGGTCGATCCTGATCGACTTGGGGCGGCAGGGATACAGGACAGACGAACCCCTCGGTGTCGAGCGTGAGACATCGACACTTCTGGCCAAGGTCTTGGCTGCGCTTTGGTCGAAGGGGATCACGAAGAAGGACATCGCTGACGACTTGAACCTGCCGTGGGAAGAGGTGGAAACGCTGATCTTTGGGCTGGCTGCACCCGCCAGCGCTCCAGCTACACGCAAACCGCTGTCGATTGTGACTTGATCCGGCGCCCGCTCAGCCGGGCGCTAAAGTCGCGGCAGAAAAGTGTTACTGTATCAGCTTCACCCGATGCATTATGGCAAGCACGTTGAACAGAATCATGAATCTGTAGGGACGCTGCATGCTTGCCAGGGCCGATATTCTGAATCCTGAAATTTTTGTCAGTCGCTTGGCCCAAGTGGAGCTTGACAATGTCTTTAATCCATACTCTGAAATATGTGATCACTGCGACCGCGCCGATTCGGCCCGGCAACGCTGTGTTAATCTTACAGTGAGCCTCGAAAGAGCAATTCAACTTAACGTTCGAACTATATGGATCGCACGTGATCTTGGTTATCGAGGAGGTCGCCGAACAGGCTTGGCGTTAACGGATGAAGCTCACCTAAAGTCATATAGCAGCCTATTGGGTGGAGTGGCGGTCCAGAAAGCGACTAAGGGTCCTGAAGTTGGCGAGCGGACTGCAAATACAATATGGCGCATGTTGGAGAGAATAGGCGAGCCTATTTTTCTGTGGAATGTGTTTCCCCTCCACCCTCATGAAAAAGGGCAACCACTATCAAATCGTTGTCACACAGCTAGAGAAAGAAAGGTCTGTGCCGAGTTTCTTCATGCCGTAATCGGTATGCTGAATCCGACAAAAGTCGTCGCTATAGGCGGAGATGCGCATAAAGCAGCCGCCGAGCTTGGCATAGCTACAACTCAGGTCCGACACCCAAGCTATGGTGGGCAAAACGAGTTTATCAGACAGATCTCTGTAGCCTATTGCCTTGAAGAGCAGCGCAGCCAACTGGAGCTATTTGGCTAAGATTTTGGGTTCGTGCCCATTAGACTGACCTTTTTTCTTCGTTAGTCAGTGCTTTCCACTTACTTGGAATACCAACAAAGCCTTGGACGCCTACCTGCTCCAACCATGTAACAATTTCGTCTACTTGTTGCCCGGAAAACTTGCACTTATGTCCGGGTCCTTTCTTAATGAAGTATCGCAATCCATGCGGAACTCTGAGTGCCTCTCGGCCGAAATACGAGAAATCTTTGCCAATTAAGATCTTTGCGGTTTTCCCGACGTCCCTTTTTAGGTTCGGTAAACTGGTGCGCCCCTCGTGTTCACTGTGAAATGAATCCTCCTGAATAACATCGCCATTGTGATTGAGGTGGTAGATATTGTCTCCAAACCTCAATATTCGGCTTCCGTTCAATTTTGGTTTCTTCCGCGCAAATCTTGCGTCACGCCAGTATTCGTCGAAGTGAATTATCTCATCAATTCTCATCCAATAGATCATGCTATTCTGGAGCGCTTCTGATGTTGCTCCTGTGCCGATAACATAGTCCCCAACAGCGGCAGTTCTTCTGATCTCAGGCTTGCAGTACGCCAGCGTACAGAACGTGCCGTAGGGATTAGGGGCAAATCCGAGATCGTGCTCCACAACGTATGAGAATACTCGCGCCAAGTCAGCACCGATTCCGTGGAATTTTCTGTTGCGGTCGCCTCTCGCCTGAGGAGAGTTCCCAGACTTCGTTGCCATCTCCTGACAGTGCGCGATCCAGATCAGGTGACACGGCGGAAACAACTGACGATCCACAATCTGCTACAAAGGAAGGAATACCTGCAACTGATTTGCGAAGCCAGATGGCCACAACTCTGACACCCTTTGAGACACAGATACTGGACCTTGCTGATGTGGCAGCCTCACTTCCTGCGTTCAATGGCAGAGCTATCACGCCTATGTCGTTTTCTGGATCAAGTGAGTCTACAATTTGTGTGTCGAAGTCGGCCACTGCAATTCCTGCTGCTGTCAGGATCGCCACGACAGTCGCTCGATCCTCCGCAGAGATTTCAGAGTTCAGGATGTAGGCACGTTTCATTCGCTGGACCTTTCCTCTGCGGAGGGCTGTACGTATGCCGTTTCCGATTTTTCTGTGGCATAATAGGTGAAAATTCCGATAGCTATCGTAACTACTACACCGGCAATCCATTTGTACAAGGAAAGTTCTGCTTCAACGCGATTTAGCCTTGCACTCACTGATCCTATCGACGAGCCTGCGGGTGGCAATTGCGCAATAAGATCGCTCTCGATTTTATTATAGCCCGGCGTTGTCTTTGAGAATTCTGCATCCGGCATTTCTAACCGGGCGAACCAGATCAGTAGAGCCTTATCATTCTCTCTGAGAATGACTGTTTTAATGCCAGCATTAAATACGGAAAAGATCAGTTGACCGCTGTAGCCCGGGTCCACATGGAAGCCACTCACGTTTATTAGACCGCGTGATTTCAGCTTTGTGCGGAGGTTTATGAATGCCATGAGGTCAATTGGAACATTGACGCGCTCACGGCTTATTAGGAAGGCAAACTGACCCGGTGGTATAGAAATTTCTTGCGTATGTTGCAGTTGAAGTACTGACGGCTCACGTCCGACACTGGAATCTGGACTGACATATGCCTCAGCCCCAATTCGCATGGTGTAAGCTGAGCAATCAATTTGGTCAACATTGAAGGGAGTAACTAAGCTCTTCCCATTTTTTTTGAGCCACGCGCCTGATAGAAACATTATGATCCTATATTGAAAACTAACCGATCCGAAAGCTGCTTGCGGCGGTGCTCCGCCATCTCGATGAGATCAATTTCCTCTGTGTGCGCACGATTAACCATCCAAGTCGCGATCAAAAGATTCGCTCTCAGCGCAATCTCTCTGAACTCTTCGAGGTGATCTATCTTCTCGCAAGCGTCAGCAAACTGACCGGAATAATTGGTAAAATCCGTATTCGAGGTCGGGCGGTCTGCATCAAAGCACAATCCTGGGAGTGCTTGGTTTAAAACATTTGCCGCGCTCAAGCAGACCAAGAAAGTGTCTACCAATGTCTCGTGAACCGATTTCGTTTCGTCAGTGCCACGAGCGAGGCGACCTGCGTACTTAGCAAAATGTAAGCCGTAATGTTTAAGCCTGTCGACTCTCGGTAGGGACAAGATGTCAAGATGATTTGCTAAATCATGCTGATACTGCACCTTCTGCTGATCTCTTAGGTTCAAGTTACCCCCAAATCGTGCTTTGCTTAGTGCTTCGCTGGGCCAAACTTCGTGGATGGTTGCGGAGTACTCATTCCGAATCTATCACCTCGAAATGCTTCTCGCAACCTTCACGGGCATGTCGGTGGATGACTTCGCAAGAGGCGTTACGAGCGCTTCGTTCAGCCACTTGGTCCGTCAACGCCCTTGAGGTTGGCTCTTAGCCATCTTTGAGTTAAGTTGCTGCAACGTTTGCGATTTATGCGATGAGTCACCAAGGCGCTCCGAACAGTGATTGGCCTCCGGACTGACCTGTTGACAAGAGGCCACACTCCGAGCATAGCCGTCCAATTCTATTTTATAATGAGCAGGCCCGCTGACGTTGTTCCCCCATCATGACACCCTAGACGCAGCGGTAGGCATCCGCATGCGTGACCGTGCCGCCATCATTAGAAACTGTCTGTGTTAGGACAAAAGCATTACCGCCCCGGTTCGCCACTTCATTCCTGACCTTGTTCAGTGCGCTTTGAGCATCGCCGCCCGTTGTCCATGCGAAGTATTCAGCCCCCGACACCGGCCCTAGGAACGCGCACTTCTCGGCGGATTCTAGCGAAAGTTGTCGCACTGTATTTGCTTCTTGGGTGAGTTCGGTGCTGCACCCAGCCACGAGAAGCGGAAGGACTGAAAATACTAGGATGCGCATGAATGAATGACTCGTGATGCTTATGTTCGTGGAACATGCCGCGTGGGATCAAGCTCGGCAAGGGACCTATTACCGGGCCTCACCAGTACTCAATCGCGTCCAGCGCCTCACGGATCAGTTCCAGCCCTTCATCCATGTCGCCGGTCAGCGTGACATAGTGCGCCAGCGCGCCTTTGGTCTTGTGACCGATGATGTCGCGGATTGTGTCATAGGTCACCGGGATACCCTTCTGTTTGAAGATCAGTTGGAGACGGCGCACCAGCGTGTCTTTCAGCGAGTAGAGGACCTGCTTGGGGTCGGTGATCCCCGCAGTCACGCGAACCTCACCAAAGTAGTGCCGCAGACCCTTGGCAAGGACGGCAGGAGAGGACGGTTTGCCGCGCGCCTCTCCCGCGTAGAGATCGTTCGCCCCCGCTTCCAGTTCGGCTTTGAAGCCACCCGCCACGAGGAAGGCGGGCAGGTCGGCGAGGTGCTTGCACAGGGGCAGGGTGCGCCGCAGGTGGGTCTTCGTGTATCTGATCTGGATGGTGTCCCCCACGATGTTGTCAGTGGTCAAGTGAAAGACCTCGACAGGCCGCAGCCCAGTCCAGAGCATCACCTTGACAGCCATCAGGTAGGCGCGACGGCGGGCCGGCGTTAGCCGAGTATCAGCATCAGGCCCCCATGCATTCTGCATTGCCTTCCAGATGTTCTTCATCTGGTCATCGGTGAATGACTTCCAGCGCGTGTCCTGCACGTCTCCTTTCACCCGCCGGGCTTTCAGGCGTGGAAACTGGATGTCCTGATACTCGGGCCAGCGGTCGGGGACTGCGTTCCAGATCATCTTGAGCGCGGCCATGTATTGGTTGATCGTGCCATCCTTAAGGCCATCGGCGCGCAACTGGTCACGATAGGCCACAAGCGTCTTGTGATCGTAATCCCAAAGGGGCTTGTCCCCGGCAAAACGGATGAACCTGTTTGCCTTGCGCCTGATGTTGTTCGCGGTGCCCTCCCGATGCCCCTGATCGGCGGAGTAGGGGGCGAGAAGCTGTGACAGCCGCAGGGGATGGTTGGAGTCCTTCGGTGCGACCTCTTTCTGTCTTGCCTCGATCCCGGCGCGGGAGGCGTCGAACATAAAGCCATTCGAGCCTGCCGGGCGAGAGGGAGGGGGCAGGGCGGTCTCGCCCGCTGACGCGGGCACATCGCCGATCAGCAGCGCACCATTCGCCCCGATCCGCACAGGTATCCCTAGTCCCTCCGCCGTCGCCTCACCTCCGAACGCCTGCGCCCGAAACAAGGCCAGTGCCTCACGCTCTATCTCTGGCCCGAGAGGCTGGACCTCATTCATTACCGCGCCTGTGCGCTTCCAGCGGTCCGCCTGCGGCGTGATGGCGGTCTTGAGCGCCGACAGGATAACGTCACGGCTCGCCTCCTGCGCAGGCGTCAGAGTGCCAACCCCGGAGAAATCCGGCATCAGCTTGTCATACTGGGCTGTCAGTTCGCTGGCGCGCTCATACATGCTCACCGGCTCGGACCCCAGCGAATGCTCCCATGTCCCCGATGCCGGGAGCAACTTTGCCGGGTCCGAGCCGAGCGCCGAAAGCTGTTCGGCCAGTCCCTTGGGCACTCGGCGCCGGTATAGATAGAAACCCCGCGCGGTCTTGGTAACGTAAGGCGGAAGATCGCTATTCTTGGACCTGCGGAGGTCAGCCTTTTTAACCATTCTGGGGCCTTTGTGGGTGACTTTGTGGGTGAGTGAGGCCTAATTTGTATGTGATTCTTGGCCCGGATATGCAAGGTAAAATCACGCAATATCAACAAAATAAGGTGATTCCGTCGTGTGTGGTCGAATGAAATCCGTTATCGCCCACCATTTCCCGCTCGAAGCACCTCAGATTCTCCGGGGCGTTTTGCTTTTCAATAGAGCACCGCCCAGGTTCTGCGGGCTATTTCACCGCTCGAACCGGGAAAATATCCAACACTTCCGTCCTTCCCTGCAGGCGGGTGATCCGCGGCGCCGCCGATCAGCGGGGCAGCACCAGCAGACACTACGGGATCGCGGGCCGTCGCGGCTGCGCCAGGTGGCCCCGGGGATGACGATTCCGCATCCTGGGCGGCAGTCCGCTGCGCCGGGGTCACGCCCGGCCTCGTCGCGCGGCTGCCATCCCCGGCGGTGTCTTCGTTCAGGGCCTTGCCCGCCGTCCCAATGTCATCCCTCACGAGGGGCGGTCTATCTCTGCCAATAAGGCCGGACGCTGGAACCCCGGCCCCGCGGCCCGCGGCTGTGCTTCCCACGGCGGCGGGCGGCCCCGATCCGTTTGCTGCGGCCTTTGTTCTGGAAGCCGCAACCTGGCCCCCATCCCCAGGGGCGCCCGACCATGAACGGGCGCCGGCGGGGGCAGTGTCTTGCACCCTGTCGCCCGACCCGGTAAACCGGCGCGGGGGTGGTTAGCTCAGTTGGTAGAGCGTCTCGCTTACACCGAGAATGTCGGGGGTTCGAGCCCCTCACCACCCACCACTTCACGCCATTGCGGCCAGACAGGGGTGGGGTAGCGGCGAGACCGCGGGCCAAGGGAAGGCCGCGCTTCGGCGCCGCCCGTATCTTCAGCATCATGGACAAGCCAAAGGTTGACGGACAACCTTGAATCCTGTGTCCCAAGGAGGAATCCATATGCGCAAATCGCATGTTCCTGCCTTGGCCGGTCTGTGGCTGGCGGCGGCCTGCAGCGTTCCACAATCGCCTGCCGCCAACTCGGCATATTATTCTTCCATGGCGACCGACCAGTTGTGGGCGCAACACCTGCGGACCAATGCGCCGCTCGAAACCGCATATATCGAGGCTGAACTCGGCGCGCGCGGTCAGACGGCCCGTAGAACACGCTATCTGGGACAGACGACCGCCTCCGCCTACGGGCGCGCGCTCTATTCCCGCCAGAGCGGCGTTGCGGTGACGGGCGACAAGGATTGCTCCGACTTCGCCAGCGTGGCCGCCGCGCAAAGGTTCTTTCTGGCGTCAGGGGGGCCGGTCTCGGACCCGCATAACCTCGATGGCGATGGGGACGGGCTGGCCTGCGACTGGGGCGCGACGATCTCCGGGGTGGCCAGGTCGAAAGCCCGCAAAACCGCCGCGGCCGCGCCGCGCCGTCCGTCCGGGCCGTCGTCCGGCACATGCCATGTCGGGTCACGGGGCGGCACCTACACAATCACCGCCGGCGGATACAAGGACTACGATGGCTGCTGATCCGTCGAGGGCCTGAAACGGCGGGCGGCCTGGCGCACTCCCGGTGCTTCTCCGATGTGCCGCCCGGCGCTCGCTGTGCATCCGTGCAGAGAGGTTCCGCACGAATGGGTGTTTCGTGCGGCGTGGTTTCCCCTACATTGAAGCCATGTCCCGCAGGAGGCCGATATGAGCTGGAACCCGATCCTCGACCCGACCATTCCCATTGGCGATGCCGTCGACGCCATCGAACATGTGATCGTGCCGCGCACCCGCGACCTTGGCGGTTTCGAGGTGCGCCGCGCGCTGCCGGCGCCGGCGCGGCAGATGGTCGGCCCGTTCATCTTCTTCGACCAGATGGGGCCGGCGGAGTTCCTGACCGGCGACGGCATGGATGTGCGGCCGCATCCGCATATCGGTCTTGGCACCGTGACCTATCTGATGCGCGGGCGGCTGCATCACCGCGACAGCCTTGGCACCGACCAGTGGATCGAGCCGGGCGCGGTGAACTGGATGATGGCGGGGCAGGGGATCACCCATTCCGAACGCACCGACGGCCCGGCGCGCCAGGCGCCGCTGTCGATGTTCGGGCTGCAGACCTGGCTTGCGCTGCCCAGCGAGCGCGAGGACGATCCCGCCGGCTTCGCCCATGTCGGCCGCGAGGCCCTGCCGGAACTGGAGGGCGAGGGCAAGCGCGTGCGGCTGATCCTGGGCCGGGCCTGGGGCGAGGAGGTTCCACTGGCGCTGCCGTCAGAGGTTTTTTATGCCGATGCCGAACTTGCCCCCGGCGCGGCGATTCCGCTGCCCGACGATCACGAGGACCGCGGCGTCTATGTGCTGACGGGCGAGGTGACGGTCTCGGGGCAGACGTTCGAGGCGGGGCGCATGCTGGTCTTTCGCCCGGGCGACCGGATTTCGGTGCGGGCCGGTGCGGAAGGCGCGCGGATCATGCTCTTGGGCGGGGCGACGATGGAGGGATCGCGCTACATCTGGTGGAACTTCGTCGCCTCCTCGCGCGAGCGGATCGAGGCCGCGAAGGAAGCCTGGCGCGCCGGCGACTGGCAGCACGGCCGCTTCAGCCTGCCGCCGGGCGACGATCACGAGTTCATTCCCGCGCCCGAACGGTAAGAACCGTCTCGGCGAGATTCCGCGCGGCTGCCCGCTTGACGGCGGCGGCGGCCCCGCGTAATACCCGCCGCACGCCCGGGTTGCCGGGCGAAAAGATTGCGCGGTTGTAGCTCAGTTGGTTAGAGTACCGGCCTGTCACGCCGGGGGTCGCGGGTTCGAGCCCCGTCAACCGCGCCAATTTCCAAAGGTCCCCGTGTCATCGCGGGGGCTTTTGGCGTTTTGGGCACTGGCGAAACCGCCTGCGGGCGGCGAATGGCAATCATCCGCCGCCCGGCGGGTTCTGCCGCCGGACGCCCGGCTCCGTATCGGAGAATCGACTTCTCTCCGGTTGCCTGATGTTGTACGTACAACATGACAAATTCTGCTGCGAACCCCGGAGGAAGGCATGCCCGAACGCCGCGACTTGGCAAATGCGATCCGTTTTCTGACCATCGACACCGTTGAACGTGCCAAGTCGGGCCATCCCGGCACCGCCATGGGCATGGCCGACATTGCCGAGGTGCTGTGGAACGATGTCCTGCGCCACAACCCGGCCAATCCTGGCTGGATCAACCGCGACCGTTTCGTGCAATCGAACGGGCATGGCTCGATGCTGACCTATGCACTGCTGCATCTGTCGGGCTACGGGCTGACGGTCGAGGAGCTGATGGACCACCGCAAGCTCGGCTCGCGCACGCCGGGCCACCCCGAGCGGGGCCACACGCCCGGCGTCGAGATCACCACGGGCCCGCTGGGGCAGGGGTTCGCCGCCGCGGTCGGCCTGGCGCTGGCCGAACGCAAGCTGGCGCAGGATTTCAACCGCGACGGCTTCGCCGTGGTCGATCACCACACCTATGTCTTCCTCGGCGACGGCTGCCTGATGGAGGGCGTGGCGCAGGAGGCCGCCTCGCTTGCCGGCACGCTGCGGCTGGGCAAGCTGATCGCGGTCTATGACGACAACGGCATCTCCATCGACGGCGAGACGGCGGGCTGGTTCGCCGACGACACGCCCGCGCGCTTCCGCGCCCTGGGCTGGCATGTGATCGCGGATGTCGACGGACATGATTCCGCGGCGGTGCTGGCGGCGCTGACCGAGGCCCGGGCCGAGACGGAGCGGCCGACGCTGATCGCCTGCCGCACGATCATCGGCTATGGCGCGCCGACGAAACAGGGCCGCGAAGAGGTGCATGGCGCCCCCCTCGGCCCCGAAGAGGCCGCGCGCACCCGAACGGCGCTGAACTGGCCCCATCCGCCCTTCACCGTGCCCGACGACATTCTCCGGGGCTGGGACGCCCGCGGCCGCGGTGCGGCGGCCGAGGCCGAATGGCAGACGCTGTTCGCCGCCTATCGCGACCGGCACCCCGAGCTTGCCGCCGAACTGCTCCGCCGCAGCGCGGGGCTGCTGCCCGAGGGGTTCGATGCCCATGTCGCGGCCGAGGCGGCGCGCATCCTTGCGGCGCCGCCGGTGCGGCAGCCGATCCGCAAGGCCTCGAACCGGGTCCTCGGCAACCTGCTGGCCAATCTGCCCGAAGTCATCGGCGGTTCGGCCGATGTCTCGCATTCGACGCTGGCCTGGACCTCGGCCGCGCGCTCGATCACGCCGGACGATGTGTCGGGGAATTTCGTGCATTACGGCGTGCGGGAATTCGGCATGTCGGCCATGATGAACGGCATGGCGGCGCATGGCGGGTTGATCCCCTATGGCGGCTGCTATCTCGTGTTCAGCGATTATTCCCGCGCGGCGGTGCGGCTGTCATCGCTGATGGGGCTGCGGTCGATCTTCCTTTACACCCACGATTCGATCGGCGTGGGCGAGGACGGGCCAACCCACCAGCCGGCCGAGCAGCTGGTCGCGCTGCGTGCGGTCCCGGGCCTGACGCTCTGGCGGCCGGCCTCCGAGCTTGAGGCGCTGATCGCCTGGGAACAGGCGCTGAAGCGGCAGGGGCCAAGCGTGATCGTGGCGGCGCGGCAGGACGGTGCGGTCTTCGCCCATGGTGCCGACGACGCGGCGGCGATCCGGCGCGGTGGCTATGTCCTGCGGGAGGCGGCGGGCGCGCCCGAGATCGTGCTGGCTGCCACCGGCAGCGAGATCGGCCTTGCTCTGGCGGCGGCCGAGGCGCTGACGGCCGAGGGCCGGGCCGTGCGCGTGGTCTCGATCCCGAACGCCAACCGCTTCGCCCGGCAGGATGCCGCCTGGCGCGAGGCGGTCCTGCCGCCGGGCGTG
Source organism: Rhodobacter sp. (assembly GCA_039808125.1). Lineage (GTDB taxonomy): Bacteria > Pseudomonadota > Alphaproteobacteria > Rhodobacterales > Rhodobacteraceae > Pseudogemmobacter. Next base: position 13,961 of record JBDHSO010000004.1, read on the forward strand.
CCCGCGATCTTTATCGAGGCGGCCTCGCCCCTGAGCTGGTATCCTTTCCTGCGCGGCCCGGGCACGGTAATCGGTGTCGAGGGATTCGGCGCCTCGGCCCCGGGGCCGGAGGTTTACCGCGCCCTTGGCCTGACGACCGAGCGGGTCCTGGCCGAGGCCGGGCGGCTTCTGGCGTAGCGGCGGCCACGGCGCGGCTTCGGCGAAGAAGGGGACGGGGATGTTTCTGGGGATCGACCTTGGGACCGGATCGGTCAAGGCGCTGGTGATCGACGAGACGGGGCGGGTGGTGGCCGAGGCTTCGGGCACCTATCCCGTGCTGTCGCCCCGGCCCGGACAGGCCGAAACCGCGCCGGCCGACTGGTGGGCCGGCACGGTCGCGGCGGTGCGCGCCGCAACCGCGGGGCGCGGTGGCGGGATCCGCGGCATCGGCCTGTCGGGTCAGGCGCACGGGCTGGTGGTTCTGGGCGCCGACCGGCAGCCGCTGCGGCCGGCCATCCTCTGGGCCGACCAGCGCGCCACGGCCGAGATGGCCGAGGTTCTGGCCCTGCCCGAGGCGCTGCGCCGGCCGCTGGCCAATCCGGTGGTGCCCGGCATGGCCGGCCTGTCGCTGCTCTGGCTGCGCCGGAACGAGCCGCAGGTCTTCGCAGCGACCCGCCGGATCCTGTCGCCCAAGGACTGGCTGCGGCTGCGCCTGACCGGCGAGGTGGCGACCGAACCGTCCGATGCCTCGATGACGCTGCTTTACGATGTCGCGGCCAATGCCTGGGCCGAGCCGGTGATGGCCGCGCTGTCGCTTGACCCGGGCCTGCTGGCGCCGCTCGTTGCCTCGGATGCTGTGGCGGGCCGGCTGACCGCGGAGACGGCGGCCGAACTGGGCCTGCCGGCCGGCACGCCGGTTGCTGCGGGCCTGTCCGATACCGCCGCCTGCCTTCTGGGCATGGGTCAGCTTTCGCCCGGCGCCACGGTGCTGCAGGTGGGGTCCGGCATCCAGATCATGTCGGTCGTCGACCGGGTCACGCCGGCGGTGCAACCGTTCTACAACAGCTATCGCGGCATCGGCGGCAGTCTTTACGCCATGGCGGCGCTGCAGAATGGCGGCACGGTCTTTGAATGGGTGCGCGGCGTGCTGGGCGCCTCCTGGCCCGAGATGTATACCGCCGCCTTCGAGACCGGGGCGGAGACCGGCGAGATCATCTTTCTGCCCTATGTGACGGGAGAGCGGGCGCCGCTTCTCGATCCGGGCGCCTCGGCGGCCTGGACCTTCCTGCGGCTGGGCGCCACCCGGGCGCAGATGATCCGGGCGGTGTTCGAGGGCGTGGCTCTGGCCGTGCGCGATGCCTGGGATGCGCTGCAACAGACCGGCGTCAGCGCCGAGCGGATGCTGCTGACCGGCGGCGGCAGCAGCGATCCGCGCTGGCAGCAGATGCTCGCCGATATCGTCGGCCTGCCGCTTGTCCCGGCGCAGGATCTCGGCAGCGCCACGCTCGGCGCGGCCTGGCTCGGCGGGCTGGCCGCGGGCCATTGGCGCGGCCCCGGCGACATTCCCTTTGTCACCGATGCGCCGCCCGCGGTCGCACCGCGCCCGGCCCCGGGGCAGGATGCACGGCTCGCCCGCTTCCGCGCCAGCTATCGCGGGCTGAAGACGGTGTGACCGGCGGCGACGCGATGCGCGTGATGCGGTCGTGATGCCGCCCGCACCCGCCGCCGCGGCTCAGTAACGGCGCTGCAGGTCGATCACCAGCCGGGTGCGGTCGGGGTGGTGCCAGGATTCGTAATATTCCATCACCCGGCCGTGCTGATCCCGCGTCACCTCGCGGTTGAACAGCGCATGGGTGTGCAGATCCAGCCGCAGATGCGCCGCGATGTCGGGATCGGCGAGGCGGGCCAGTTCGACCTGCCGCCGCCCGGTCGTCGCCACCGCATCGTGATGCCGCGCGAGATGGTCGTAGAGCGAGACGCCCGACAGGTCGCCCGCCTGCAACAGGCCGGAAAAGCGCGAATAGGGCAGGTAGTTGCGCACCAGCAGGAAGACCACGCCATCGGCATAGCGCAGCCGTTCCAGAAACACCGCTTCGGCCTCGCCGATCTCTGCCGCCACGGCGGCGGGGGCGCGGATCCGGTCCTGCCGCAGGATGCGCGTCGTCAGCCGGAATCCCGCCCGCGCCATGCTTTCGGCCAGCGGATCCAGCAGTTGCACCAGCGCGACCGGCACCCTGCGGTCCAGCACGAAGGCGCCGCGGCCGCGCTCGGTCTCGATCAGCCGCTCCTGGGCCAGGGATTGCAGCGCCTGCCGCACCACGCTGCGCGAGACGTCATGGGCGGTGCAAAGCTCCGCCTCGGTCGGCAGCTTGCCGCCGGGGGGGTAGAGGCCGGATTCGATTCCGTCGCGCAGCAGTTCCACCAGCTGGAAATACAGCGGGATGGGCGATGTCCGGTCGATCTGCATGCGAATCCCTGTAGGCCCGGCGCGCGCGCACCCTGACGGCCAGTTTGCCCGGTTCCGCCGGGTCCTGACAAGCAGGCTGCATCGCCCCCCGGGAAACGACGCGGGCCGGCCGTGGCGCGGCCCGCGCGGGGTCAGAGGCGGGCGGGTCTCAGAATCCGCCGATCACGAAGCCACCATCGACCGGCAGGTCGGTTCCGGTGATGAAGGCAGCCGCCGGCGAGGCCAGAAACAGCGCCGTGCCGACCAGATCGTCGACGGTGCCCCAGCGCTTCAGCGCCGAGTGCTGGGCGATCTTTTCGGCCGGCACCGGATCGGTCCACAGGCCGCGGGTCATGTCGGTCTTGTGGTAGCCGGGCGCGATCGCGTTGACGCGGATGCCGTCGGGGCCGAAGGCATGGGCGAGATGCCGCGTCAGCCCGAGGACGCCGGTCTTCGACGCGCCATAGGCCGGCACCAGCGGATCGGTGACATAGCTGAGCATCGAGGCGGTGTTCAGGATCACCCCGCGCGACGCCTTCAGCAGCGGCAGCACCGCCATGGCAAAGCGCATCTGGCTGTTGAGGTTCACATCCATCACCTCGATGAAGGTGTCGTCCTCGAACTCTGCCTCGGGGCGGGCAATGCCGGCGCAGTTGACCAGAACGTCCAGCTTCTTCAGCGACTTGCCGAAGGCAGTGATGGCGGCGGGATCGCGGACGTCGACCTTTGCGAAGCGGATGCCGCGGTTTTCGGGATCGGCGGCGGCGGCGTCGAGCTTGGCCTGCGAACTGCCCAGTGCGATGACCGAACCGCCCAGACGGGCGAAGCCCTGGGCGATGGCCAGCCCGATCCCGGACGAGCCGCCGGTGACAAGGATATCCTTGCCGGCGTAGAGGCCGGGGCGGAAGGTGTCGATGACGTCTTGCATGAAACTACCTCGGTTGATGGGGTGTCAGGATTGGTGGTCGGCCGACCGGATCCGGGCGGCAAGGCTCTCCATGTCGTCATAGAGTGCCGCGCTGTGGTGATAGAGCCGGTCGAACACCGGCTGGACCTGGGCATAGATCTCGACCCAGGCCGGATCGGGCAGGATTTCCTCGGCATAGCGGACATAGCTTTCTGCGGCATCGGCGACACGGCTGAAGCGGCCCGTCGCCGTGGCCGCCAGCGCAGCACAACCGACAAGGCCGCATTCCGGCTCTTCGGGCAGCAGCACGGGCGTGTCGAAGACGCTGGCCTTGATCTTCAGCCAGAGTTTCGTGCGCGCGCCGCCGCCGGCGGCGATCATCCGTTCCATCCGATGGCCCGAGCTGTGCTCCATGATGCGGATGTGGCGGGCCATGGCGAAGGCGATGCCTTCGAGAATCGCGCGATGCAGATGCTCGATCCCGTGCCCCGCGCCGATGCCGAAGAACTGCGCCCGCGAATTGCGATGCGCGCCCAGACGCTCGCCGGTCAGGAACGGCAGGAACAGCAGCGCATCGGATCCGGGCGGCGCCCGTTCCGCGCGCTCGACGATCTCGGAATAGCTGGCCTGGCCCTCGTGGAAGGCACGCCGCGCCCAGCGCATGCCGTCGCCGCCGGTCTCCAGCAGGACGAAGGGCGCCCAATGCCCCTCGATCGTGGCGACATTGCAGATCTCGGGATCAAGCAGCGGCTTTTCGGCGATCACCGAGACGATGGCGCCGGTTCCCGTGCTGTCCGATCCCAGCCCCGGCCGGCAGGCGCCCGATCCCAGCAGCGCCATCGGGTAATCCGCCCCGCCGACCAGAACCGGCGTGCCGGCGACAAGGCCGGTGGCCGTTGCGGCGTCGGCGGTGATCCGGCCCAGAACCTCCAGCGGGTCGCGGATCGGCGGCAGCAGCCGCGCCTCCAGCCCCATGCGGGCGATCATCTCGGGCGACCAGGCGCGGGTCGCGGGGTTCATCAGGAAGCTGCAGGAGGCATCGCCGGTGTCCATCGCGATCTCGCCGGTCAGGCGGAAGTTGATGTAATCCTTCGGCATGATGGCGATGGCGCTGCGCCGGTAGGCCTCGGGATCGGCGTCGCGCACCCATTGCAGCTTGAACCCCGGCCAGGCCGGAGTCGGCGGGTTGCCGCTTTCAGCCAGATAGCTTTCCGGTGCATTCTCGGCCTCGAACCGGCGCACGAGGTCGAGCGTGCGCTTGTCGTTCCACAGCGGTGCGGTGTCGCGGGTCAGTTGCCCGTTTTCGTCCAGCAGGACCAGCCCGTGCATCTGGCCGCAGACCGCCACCATGGAAATGCGCCGCGCCGCTCCCTCGGTCCGCGACAGCACGGTGCGGATGGCGGCGCAGGCGCCCTCCCACCAGGCCTGCGGGCGCTGTTCGGCCCAGCCGAATTCGGGGACGATCTGGTCGTGTTCGCGCGCGGCCAGTTCGACGATCCGGCCCCGGGTATCCATCAGCGCGGCGCGCACGCTGCCGGTGCCGACGTCGAGGGCCAGGAACAACTCTTCCGTCATGTCGAAACCTCCCTCAGGTTGGCAAGGGCGCCCGACAGATCCTGCTGCTGGCGGGCGGCCTCGCGATAGGCGGACAGCGCGGCGCGATAGACGGCACGGCGGGTCCCGGCCGGTTCGCTGCGGCTTTCGGTGATGTGAAGCGCCCGGATCGGCAGGAAATCGGCCCAGAGCCCGGTGCCGACGAAGGCCAGCGCCGCGGCACCCAGCGCCGCGGCCTGCTGGTCGATGCCGGTCTTGACGATGGCGCAATCGAAGACATCGGCGAAGATCTGGCGCCAGAGCGCATTGCGTGCCCCGCCACCGACGATGACGATCTCGGGGCCCATCGCCGTCATCCGCCGCAACTCGTCCAGCGCTACCCGCAGGCCAAGCGCCACGCCCTCGGCCGCGGCGCGGGCGATGTCGGCCCGCCCGTGCTGAAGGTCCAGCCCGACAAAGCCGCCGCGCACCGCCGGCCCGCCTTCGAAGCTGGTGCCCCCGCCCAGGGTCGGCACGAAAATCAGCCCGCGCGCACCGGCCGGCGCCTCGGCGGCCAGCCGGAACAGGGCGTCATGCGGGTTCTCGCCTGCGGCCTCGGCCGCGCGGCGCACCTCGGGCAGAAGCGTGTCGGCCACCCAGTTCATGCTGGTGCCCGACGAGAAGATCGAGGTGGCCGAGATGAACATCCCGGGCACGACATGGGCGAAGACGAAGGGCCGCACCCGGGTGTCGAGCAGCGGCTCGCCCGAGGCGACGGTGATCCAGCTTGACGATCCCATCGACGCATAGGCATCGCCGTCGAGGAAGGTGCGGCCGCCCAGCGCCATGCAACTGTTGTCGACCCCGCCTGCGACGACCTTGACCCCCGGCGGCAGGCCGAGGCGGGCGGCGATGTCGGGCAGGACCTCTCCGATCACGTCGGTCGAGGCGACGATGGGCGGAAACAGCGCCGGATCAAGCCCCGCGGCGGCGATCAGTTCCGGGGCATAGCGGCCGGCCTTCAGATCGTAGACCCCGCTGCCCGAGGCATAGGAGGCATCGGTGACGATCCTGCCGGTCAGCCGCAGGTTGATGTAATCCTTGGTGCCGAGGATGGTTGCCGTCCGCGCGAAGACCTCGGGCGCATTGCGGCGCAGCCACATCGCCTTGAAGACGGTGTAAAGCGGCGCGGGAAAGCCGTTGCCGGTGGTGCGGTACCAGAGGTCGGGGTCGATGCGGGTGAAGAAATCCTCCGCCTCGGCCACCGCGCGCCCGTCCGACCAGATCGGCACGTCCTCTTGCAGCAGGGTGCCGTCGCGGTCGAGCGGCAGGCAGCCGAGGCTGTGGCCCGACAGGGCGATGGCGCGGATTTCGCCGGGATCGACCCCGGGGGTTTGCAGCAGCGCCGACAGGCTGGTGCAGACGCCCTGCCACCAGTCTTCGGGCCGCTGTTCATGGCGCGAGGGCGAGGGGTAGGAGGTCCGGTAGGAGACCACCTCCTCGGCGAGACAGGTGCCGTCGGGGCGGAAGATCGCCGCCTTGACCCCCCCGGTCCCGAGGTCGAATGCCGCAACGGTGCCGGCCATGGCCTCAGCCCGCCCCGCCGGACACGACCAGCCGCCCGCCGGGCAGCGCCGCGCATTGCCGCACCAGATCTACCGCGACCGCGGTGTTGATGCCGAAACGGGTCACGCCCAGCCGCACCATCCGGGCGATGGCGTCAAGCGAGCGGATGCCGCCCGAGGCCTTGACCTCCACCGCGCCATCGACGGTTTCCACGATCATCGCCAGCCGTTCGATGGTGGTGGCATTGGCCGTCCAGCCGGTGCCGGTCTTGACGAAGGCCGCGCCGCTTTCGGCGACAAGGGCGGCGCCGGTGCGAATCTCGGCATCGGTCAGATGCGCCAGTTCCAGGATCACCTTCAGCGGCACCGGCGCGATGGCCGTGACCACGGCACGGATCTCGCGGCTCACATAATCCAGATCGCCGGATTTCAGCCGCCCGACGTTGATCATCATGTCCAGTTCCTGCGCGCCGGCCTGCGCCAGTTCCACCGCCTCGGCCATCTTGGTGCGGGTGCTGTGACCGCCCGAGGGAAAGCCCACGGGCCCGCCAACCAGCGTCGGCCCGTCCACCGGCACAAGGCCGCGCAGCAGCGGCACGAAGTTCGGCAGCGCATGGGCGGCGATGAAGCCTTCGGCGACGGCGATCCCCGCCAGCTCCCGCACGTCGGCCTCGGTGTGGAAGGCCTGAACGGCGCTGATGTCGATCAGGGCGGCAAGCTCGCGGGCGGAAAGCGAGGCGGGCGGGGCTTGGCGGGGAGCTGTCATCACAATGTCTCGTTGCTGGTGCGGAGGTAGCGGAGGTTGCGCTTCATGCGGGTGAAAAGTTCGACATGTTCGGCGCCGCGCCGCAGCGCCACGCTGGTCGACAGGATGTCGATCAGCGTCAGCGCCGCGATGCGCGAGATCGTCGGCGTGTAGATGTTGGTGTTCTCCAGCGTCTCGGCCTTCAGCACGATGTCGCAGAAATCCACCAGCGGCCCGTCGGCGCCGACGATGCCCACGACCAGCGCGCCGCTTTCGCGCACGCGCTTGGCGGTTTCGATGATCGCCATCGTCCGGCCGGTGTTCGAGATGCAGACGGCCACGTCGCCTGGCTTCAGCATCGAGGCGACCATGATCTGCTGATGCGCGTCGGTCTCGGCGCTGCACGGCACGCCGAACAGCGGAAACTTCTGCTGCGCGTCGCGCGCGACGATGCCCGAGGCGCCGAAGCCGAAGAAGTCGATCCGGCCCGCCACCGAAAGCGCGTCGACCGCGCGGCCGACCTGCACCGGGTCGAGATGGTTGCGCACCCAGTCCAGGCTGGCGATCGTGTAATCGAAGATCTTGGCCGACACCCGGTCTGGCGCATCGGCGGCGGTGATGACGGAATGCGTGGCCGACATGCCCAGCGCAAGGCTTTGCGCCAAGCGCAGCTTGAAATCCTGATAGCCAAGGCAGCCGACAGAGGTACAGAAGCGGATCACCGTCGGCTGGCTGACGCCGGCCCATTCCGCGGCTTCGCCGATGGTGGCATTGATCACGCGCTCGGGGTCGGCCAGGACCAGTTCGGCAACCTTGCGATCCGATTTCCGCAACTCGTCCCGTCGCAGGCTGATCACTTCCAGGATGTTGTTGCCGCCGATCGTTCTGGCTTGTAGCGCGTTGGCTGTCATGGTTGCTCCCCGGAGTTTTTTATTTTGTCAGTCGGTAGTCGACCGACAGTTTTGCCCGATGGAGCCGGGTGCCGCAATCGGCGGCCTCGATCCGGGCGTCGATGTCCCGGGGGTCTGCGGTGTTGAAGGCGAACATGCCGTAGTGGTGGGCGATCAGATCGGCGGCGCCGATGTCGCGGGCCAGCCGGCAGGCCTCGTCCAGGTGGAAATTGCCGGCGATCCCGGCCGCCGTCAGATCCGGCCGCCGGCCGTTCACCGGCAGCAGCACCAGACCCGGCGCATGTGGCGCCAGTTCCTCGACAAGGCCGTCGAAGGGAATGCTGTCGCCGGAATGATAGAGGCTGACGCCGCCGACCCGCAGCACATAGCCCAGAAAGCGGTGCCAGCCCTCGGGCGAGCGCTCCAGCGTTTCGTGTGCGGCGCGAATCGCGGTGACGATCAGGCCGGGCAGCGGCTCGATCCGGTCGCCTGCATCCACCTCGAACAGCCGGTCGGCGCCGACGCCGATCCGCTCCAGCGCCGCCGCGCGCACGGCGCGGGGCACGACGAAGCGGCAGTCGGGGTTCAGCCGGGCCAGGGGCGTCAGGGTCTCGGCATCCATATGGTCGGTATGGGCATGGGTGACGAGGACCAGATCGACCGGCCCAAGCTCCTCGACCGTCACCGGCGCCGGCATCATCCGGTCGTGCTCGAACCGCTTGCCGCGATATTTGGCGGCCAGGCTGTCGGACAGATAGGGGTCGATCACGATCCGGTAGCCGCCGGCCGACAGGACGAATCCGGCCTGACCCAGCCACCGGAGCCGGACCCCCTCTGCCTCTCCGGGATCCGCCGGCCGGGCCAGCCGCTCCGCCAGCGTCCCGTCGAAGGGAAGGGCGGAAAGCCCGGTCATGGCCTGGCCCCCTCCTTCAGCGCCGCCAGCAGGTTCGCTACCGCGATCGAGGTGGCCTTGGCCACGCTTTCATCGGTCAACCCGCCGATATGGCTGGTGGCGATCACCCGCGGATGCCCGGCGAGCGAGCCCTCGCCCGGAGGTTCGTCAACGAAGACATCGGTCGCATAGGCGTCCAGCCGCCCCGCATCCAGCGCGGCGCGGACCGCGGCCTCGTCGACCAGCGCCGCCCGGGCCGTGTTGACCAGGATCGCGCCCGGCCGCATCACCGCCAGCCGTGCCGCATCCACCACCGGCCGGCCGTCGGGCGGCGGCGGGCAATGCAGCGTGACGACATCGCTCTCGGCGAAAAGCTCGTCCAGCCCGGCCCAGCGGAAGGGGCCGTAAACCTCGACGGCGGGGCGGAAGGGGTCATGCGCCACGATCTCCGCGCCCATCGCCGAGACGGCGCGGGCGACCCGCCGGCCGATGGCGCCGCAGCCGACGATGCCGATGCTGCGCCCCGCGATCTCCTTGCCGCGCGACCGCGGCCAGCGACCGGCCCGGATCCCGGCCACCTCGTCGGGGATGTGACGCAGCGCGGCCAGCATCAGCCCGACCGTCAGTTCCGCCACGCCGACCGCATTCGCGCCCTCGGCACGAAGCACGCGGATGCCGCGCTCTGCCAGGAGCGGCAGCGGCAGGTTGTCGACGCCGGTGCCGTTGCGGCTGATGGCGCGCAGGCTGTCCGCGGCCGCGATCACGCGGTCCGAGACCGGCTCGACCCCGGCCAGCCAGCCGACGCAGCCGGGCAGCAGCGCCAGCAGCGCCGCCTCGTCGGGCATGCGGCCGGGTTCGGGGAAGACCAGTTCGAACCCCGCCTGCCGCAGCGGGTCAAGCTCGGGCGGGGGGGCAAGCGACAGCGAGCGGGGGGTGATCAGGATGCGCGCCATGGCCTATCCCTTCGCCGCCGTCAGCGCAATGCGCGACAATTCGTCGAAGCCCGGCCCCGAGGTCGGGATGTCGATGTGGAACACCTCGGCAATGACCTGGGTCCAGCCGTGGATGAAATAGGTCCAGCCGTCCTCGACCTGCAGGCCGCGCGCAGCCTCCTGCCGCCGGGCCTGGTCGAGAAACACCAGATCGCCGCGATAGTTCAGATCCCAGGCGATGGCGCGTTCGGGAAAGATCCCCGCATCGGTGATGGGCGAGCCGGGGGCGTCCTTGCCAAGGCCGGTGGCGTTGATCACCAGCGATCCCGGCTTCAGCCCGGCCATGGCGGCATCGTTCAGTTCCGGTTTCGGGGTCAGTACGTAATCGACCCGGGTGCGCAGATCCATCTGGGCATGGACCTGGCGCAATTCGTCCAGCCGCGGCTGCGAGCGATTGGTGACGACGATGCGCGAGGGAATGTCGGCGCCGCGGCTGGCCTGCATCAGATGCCAGGTGATGGCGATGGTCGATCCGCCGGCGCCCATCGACATCACCTCGGCGCCGGTCCGGGTGAAATGGCCGGGCGGGACGAAGCCGTCGATGGCAAGGCCCGAGGAAATCGGATCCTTGGCATGGCAGATCAGCCGGCCGTCGCGTTTCGACAGGCAGCTTGTCTCATGCATCAACTGCGCCAGGGGGTCGATCTCGTCAAAGAGGTCGCGCGCGGCGTTGAACAGGTCGATCTTGTGCGTCGTGACCAGCGCGCCCAGCGAAAGGGGGTCGTTCTTGATGAAGGACACCGCCTCGCGATAGGCCTCGGGGTCGGCATGCAGCGGAAAGTCGATCCCCTTCAGCACGGCATCCTTCAGGCCGAGATAGTCGGCCCAGGCCGGGAACACCCGCATGATCGAGCTTTTGGCGGTGGTCACGCCGATGAAGTAGAAGGTTGGCTGCGTCGCAGGCTGGTAGCGGCTCATTTTCCGGCCTCCCGGATTTCCCTTGCCCGCGCCACCGCGGCGCGCGCCTTGGCCGAGATCTCGGCCCAGCGTCCTTCGGCGATATCGGCGCGACTGGCGATCCAGGTGCCGCCGACCGCCGCCACGGCGCCGAGTTTCAGCCAGTCCTGCATGGTGTCGAGACTGACGCCGCCGGTCGGCACGAAGCGGATGCCAAGATGGGCATAGGGCGCGCTGATCGCGTCGAGCATCGCCGGCCCGCCCGCGGCCTTGGCGGGAAAGAACTTTGCCAGTTCCAGCCCATGGCGGGCGACGGCCGTCAGATCCGAGGGCGTCATGATCCCGGGGGCGAAGGGGAAGCCCATGACCCGCGCGCGGTTCACGATATCGGCGTCGAAGCCCGGGGCGAGGCCGAAGGCCGCGCCGGCCTCGACCGCCGCATCCAGCGACTGCGGCGTCAGGACGGTACCGGCGCCGACCAGGATCTCGGGCCGCTGCGCGGCCATGGCGGCGATCACCTCGGCGGCGGCCTCGGTCCGGAAGGTGATCTCGGCGATGGGCAGGCCCCCCTCCAGCAGGGCATCGGCCAGCGGCAACGCATCGGCGGCCCGCTCGATGGCGATGACGGGTACGACGCCCAGCGCGGCGGCGCGCTCGAATGCGGCGGTCATGCGCGGTTCTCCTTGTTCGGCTGTCCGTAAAGCGCGGCCACGGTTGCGGCGTCGCGCGGGCGATAGTCCGGGTTGTCGATCGTGGTCCAGCCGCCCTTGCCATCGTCGACCACGCGTACCCGCATGCCGCCGGCGCGGGCGATGCAGTCGTAGTCCTGACCCGAATCGGCGGGGTAGCAGAACAGCATCACCAGTTCCTCGGTGCCGGTGTTGACCGAGCGGTGGATCCAGTAGGGCGGCACGTAGCAGACGGTCTGCACCCCGATCTCGACGATGCGGATCTCGCCTTCGGGCGATTCCATCAGCATCAGGCCGCTGCCCTTCTGGCCGTAATAGATCTCCGGCCGGTCGGACTGGCGGTGGATATGGCCGCGGGTGACGAAATATTCGTCGCCCACCTTGCCGGGCTGCATCCGCGTCACGCCGAAGATCAGATCGCCCGAGCGCTCGTTCGGGCGAAACTCGTTCACCTCGTAGACGACGGTCTGGCCAAGCTTTCCCGCCATGGCGGCGAAGGCCGCCTCGTCGGCGTAAAGGCCGGCAAGATCGGCGAAGCGTTTCTGATAGGCGCCGGTGGCATTCGTCAGGGTGCCGGTTTCGGGATCGACCACACACCCGACGGGCTCGAACAACTGTGGCACTGTGGTTCCTCGCATCTGTCGTTTCAGGGGGTCAGACTCAGACGATGGTATAGCCGCCGTCGATCATCAGATTGGCACCATTCACCATCGCGGCGGCACCGCTGGCAAGATAGAGGACGGCGGCGGCGATCTCCCAGGGCTTGGCGAAGCGGCGGGTCGGGATCGCGGCACGGGCGCGGTCGCCCTTTTCGCCGGCCCAGCCGGTCAGGCCCAGTTCGGTTTCCACCACGGTGGGCGACAGCGCATTGACGGTGACGCCGCGCGGACCCCATTCCAGCGCCATGCAATTCGTCATGCCGATGATGCCGGCCTTGCTGGCGCAATAGGCGACATGGCCCTCGATGCCGATGACGGCGGCCTGCGAGGCCATGTTGACGATCCGGCCGGCGCCGCGCTCCAGCATCGCGGGCGCCACGCTGCGCGCCATCAGGAAGGCGCCCTTCAGGTTGATCGCCAGCGTGCGGTCCCAGTCGGCGGTCGGGTAGCTTTCGGCCGGAGCCAGCGGGCCGATCCCGGCATTGTTGACCAGGATGTCGATCCGGCCAAGGGCCGCGACCACCGCCGCCACCGCGCCGACAACGCCCGGCTCGTCGGTCACGTCGACCACATGGGAGATGTGCTGCGCCCCGAGATCCGCCGCCACCTTTGCGACGGCGGGGTCGCGGTCAAGCAGTGCCACCCGCGCGCCGCGGGCCGCAAAAGCCTCGGCTACGGCGCGGCCGATCCCGGTCGCGGCGCCGGTGACGGCCACGGTCCTTCCGGAAAAATCCAGAAGATCGTCGAAGGAGGGGGTGTCGCTCATCTCAGAATTCCTGGCCGGTGTGGGTGATCGTCATTTCCTGGAGGTTGACATGCTGCGGCAACTGATAGGCGAAGAGCATGGTCCGCGCGATGTCATTGGCATCGAGGCCGCCGTCGAGCTGCTCGCGCCCCTTGTTCCAGAACTCGTAGGCGTTCTCGTGGGTGATGGTCTTGTCGATCTCGGATTTCGCCACCCCGGGCGAGATGACCATGACGCGCACCCCGTAGGCCGACATGGTCTGGCGCATGCCCTCGCTGACGGCATGGACGAAATGCTTGGTGCCGCCATAGACGTCGTGATGCGGATAGACCTTGCGGCCGGCGATGGAGGAGACGTTGATGATCGTGCCGTGGCGGCGGTCCTTCATCCCCGGCGCGATGGCATGCATGCCGTTCAGCACGCCGATGCAGTTGATGTCGATCAGGTCGCGCCACTGCTCGGGATCCTGCTCGTCCAGCCGGGCAAGCCGCGAGATCCCGGCATTGTTGATCAGGCAGTCGACCGGGCCGAACAGCGCCTCGCCCGCCTCGATGGCGCGGGCCAGCGCCTCGTGGTCGCGCACATCGGCGGCGACGGCCAGCGTGTCGGGCAGGCCCATCGCCTCGATCAGGTCGGGACGGCGCGCGACCAGAAGCAGCGGATAGCCCGCGGCCGAGAAGACCCGGGCGGTTTCCTGGCCGATCCCGGCGCTGGCGCCGGTGATCATGACAAGCGGCTTTTCTGACGGCATCGGTATTTCTCCTGTCAGACGATGCTGCGCGAGAAGGCGTCCAGCGCCAGAACCGCGTCGCGCACGCCCGCGACGGTGATCGGGACGGGCGTGGCATAAATGATGTTGCCGGGGCGGCAGGCCGCCTCGGCCGCGCGTTCGATCGCCGCGGGCACGTCGTTCACGATGCCCAGATCGGCCAGCCGTGTCGGCAGGCCCAGGCTGCGGCAGAAGCGGATCATCGCCTCGATCTCGGCCCGGTCGCGGTTTTCCAGCATCAGCAGGCACAGCGTACCGAAGGCTACCTTTTCGCCGTGGAAATGACCATGCACCTCTTCGAGCACGGTCAGCCCGTCGTGGATGCCATGCGCCGCCGAACAGCCGCAGTTCTCGAATCCGAGGCCGGAAAGCAGGGTGTTCGCCTCGATGATGTTCTCGACCGCCGTGGTCAGCAGCCCGGATTCGGCGGCGATCTTCGCCTTCAGCGCGTCGCGCATCAGCACCTCGTGGCAGTGCCGGGCGATGGCCATGCCGGCCTCGGTGGCGGGAAACCCGCCGGCGACATAATTGTCGGTGCGCGATTCGATGTTGGACCGCGCCTCGAACCAGGTCGAGAGCGCGTCGCCGATCCCGGCAACGAGGAAGCGGGCAGGGGCCGCGGCGACCAGCGCCGAATCGACGATCACCGCATCGGGGTTGCGGGGCAGGCGCAGCGACTCCTCATAGACGCCCTCGGGCGTGTAGCGCACGGCCACCGCGCTGCAGGGTGCATCGGTCGAGGCGATGGTCGGCACGATGACGATGCGCGCGGCGGTGTCGATGGCGACGATCTTCGCGGTGTCGATCGTCTTGCCGCCGCCGACCCCCACCAGAACATCGGCCTTGTGGGCGACCGCGATCGCGCGCACGCGGTCGATCTCGGGGGTGGAGCATTCGCCGCCGAACCGCTCGAACCGGATGTCGAGCAGGGTGCCGCAACTTTCGCCGATGCGGGCGGACAGCCGGTCGAACAGCGCACCGTCGATCAGCACCAGCGCGCGCTTGCCCAGCGGGGTCACATGGTCGCCCAGCCGGTCGATCTCGCCCGCGCGCTGGATGTATTTGCTCGGCCCGCCAAATGCCCGTGCCATGTCGATATACTCCCTCAATCCTGCCGTATCGTGCTTGTGGTCGCGTGTTTCGTGTCGTGGCGGCGGCGTCAGTGGATGGTATAGCCGCCGTCGATGGTCAGAACCGACCCGGTGATGTAGCTGGCCGCGTCCGAGGCGAGAAACAGCACCGCCGCCGCCACTTCGGACGGCTTGCCAGACCGGCGCATCGGCGTCATGCCGAGCCAGATCTTCGACCATTCCGGATCGTCCAGCCCGCCCTGGGTCATCGCGGTCTCGATGTAGCCGGGGGCCACGGCGTTGATCCGGATGTTCTGCTGCGCGAATTCGCCGGCCAGCGATTTCGTCAGCATGTGGACGCCGGCCTTGCTGGCATTATAGGCGACCTGGTTCTGCGGCAGGTTGCTGATGAAGCCGGAGATCGAGCCGATGTTCACGATCGTGCCCCGCCCGGCCGGCACCATGCGCTCCAGCGCGGCGCGGCAGCACCAGAACAGTCCGGTCAGGTTGGTGGCGATCACCTCGTCCCAGGTTTCCGGCGGCAGGGCCAGGCTGTCGCAATGCCGGGCGATGCCGGCGTTGTTGACCAGGATGTCCAGCCCGCCCAGTTCGCCGGCGGCGCGGCGCACCGCCTCCTGTGCTGCCTTCTCGTTCGAGAGGTCGGCGGGCAGGTAGATCGCCCGGATCCCCTTGTCGCGCAGCCCGGCCGCGGCGGCCTCGCCCTCGTCGCGCGACCGCGACGACAGGGCCACCGAGGCGCCGGCCTCGCCCAGCGCCTCGGCGCAGGCAAGCCCGATTCCGCGGCTGCCGCCGGTCACGAAGGCTGTGCGGCCGTCCAGTCTGAAAAGCTCTGCATACATGCGCGCGCCCCCCGGCATTGCCCCTGGTGCAGACGATGGGATGCCCCCTCCGACGCCCTGCGAAATGTAGTTTAACTACCTTGACAAACGGGTGTCAATTATTGAATCTGCCTACGGGAAGAGGAAAACCTGTCAAGAATCGTCATGTTTGCCGGTACGCAGCGTGTTTGCGCTTGCGTGATGTAGTTAAACTACTGAAGGAAGGTCGCATGAAGCTTCGGCGCCACAGCCGTTTCCAGCCGGACGCTGCGCGGGGAATGGCCCCTTCAGGGGCGGTTCTTGCGGCCCCGGCCGGGTGTGGCGGGGGGCTCCGCCGCGCTGTCGCGGACCTCGACGGCGGCAAGGTAGAACTCCAGCGTGGCCGCGATGTGGCGCGCCATGAGGCCGGCGGCCTCCTCCCCGGCATCGCCGGCCACCAGTTCGGCCAGCCGCCGGTGATCGGCGAGAGACGAGGCGTTCAGCCCGGGGTCGACGGACAGCCGGTTACGCAGCGCCTGGATGCGGAAGGCGATCAGCTCGTAGGCCTCGGCCAGATAGGTATTGCCGGTCAGTTCGATCAGCACCTGGTGGAAGGTCCCGTCGAGCTTGCGGTAGAGCACCGTGTCGCCCGCGGCGAGCGCGATGCCCATGTCGGCCGCAAGCCTTGCCCATTCCGTCGCCAGCGCCGCGCGGTCGGCGCCCATCACCCGGCGCAGGGCGGCAAGTTCCAGCACCTCGCGCAGATCCGACAGGGCGCGGACCTGACCGGCGTCCATGTCGAAGACGAAGGATCCGCGCTGGGGATGCACCTCGACCAGACCCTGCTGCTTCAGCACCATCAGCGCCTCGCGCACCGGCGTCTTCGAGATGCCCAGCGCCTGGGCCAGGGTGATTTCGGACAGCGATTCGCCGGCCCGGAAACTGCCGCCGACGATGCGGTCGCGAATCTCCTGCGCCGCCCGGTCGGTCAGCGAAGGGCCGCGGTCGAGTGTCTGCATCGGCTCCTCTCGAAATTCAGCTCCGGCGCGGGACTGCGGTCCGGACGGGTCATTGTCCCTACTGAGATGTCAGATATGATACGCCATTCCGGTTTTCCGGCAAGGGCTGATGCTGGGTCCCCGGCAAGCCGGCGCCGGGGCCGGGCCACCAGAACCTGCGACGGGCAGCGGCCCGTCGGGGATCCGGCGACCGACGCCGGACACGCGGGGACTCGCCCCCGCACCGCTGAACCAGATCCGGGGCAGGGGTCCCGGATCCACCAAACGGGAGGAACGACATGACGAGATTGCTGACAACGGGCCTGCTGGGAGCGGCGCTCCTGGCATCGACGGCACCCCTTGCACTGGCGCAGGACTGCGTCGATGCCGACCGGGTGCCGATCACCTGGTCGACCATCGCCGGCTTCTACACCGATGCCATGGCCGCGCTGGTCGCCGGATTCGAAGGGCAGCACTGCGTGAAGGTCAATGTGGTCAACATCGACAACTCGCAGCTTTACAACAAGCAGGTCATCGAGATGGTCGGCCAGACCGGCGCCTATGACGTGGTGACGCTCGAGACCTCGGAAAAGGCCGAATTCGCCGAGAACGGCTTCATCCTGCCGATGACCGACTATTTCGCCGACAAGCAGGGACAGCTTGAGGACGTGGCGCCGACGCTTGCCGCGCTGACGACGCAATACAAGGGCGACGTCTGGGGCCTGCCCTATTACACCTATACCGCCGGCTACATCTACCGGGCCGATCTTCTGGAGGATCCGACCGAACAGGCCGCGTTCAAGGCCAAGTACGGCTATGACCTCGGCGTGCCGGTGACCTGGGCGCAGCACCGCGACATCGCGGAATTCTTCACCCGCAAGACCGGCGACCTGCTGAAGGGCGAGCCGCTGACAAAGGATTTCTACGGCGTGGGCCTGATGGCCGGCCCGTTCCCGGAAATCCAGGACGAAATGTCGGGCGTGCTGTGGTCCCAGGGTTCTGACTGGCTGACCGACGAGGGCACGGTGCCGGTCGATGCGGTCGAGAAGGCGATGGACAGCTATCTCGAACTGATGAAGTTCGCGCCGCCGGCCGCGCTGACCGTCACCTATGACGGCGTGATGAACCAGATGAAGGACGGGCAGATCGCCCAGACCTATTCCTTCTTCCTCGACCAGTGGCCGAATGCGGTGCAGACCGAGACCCTTGTACCGGGCGCGCGGATGGGCGTGGCCGAGGCGCCGGAGAAAAAGGCCTATATCGGCGGCTTCCTGCTGGCGGTCTCGTCCTCGTCGCAGCACCCCGAGGCGGCGATGGACTTCGTGGCCTATGTCGGCGGCCATGAGGCGCAGATGGAATTCGCCCGCGCCGGCGGCACCTCGACGCTGATGAGCGTCCTGTCCGACCCGAGCTTTGCCACTCCGGAAAGCCGCGCGAAGACCGGGCATTTCGCGACGCTGCTGGAGATCTTCGATTCGATGCAGGGCTTCCGCTCGAACCTGTTCGACACGCCCTTCGGCGCGAAGATCTACAACACCATGCAGATCCCGCTGCAATCGGCGGCGGCCGGCCAGATCACCGCGCGCGAGGCGGCGGAGCAGCTGGCGGCAGAGGTCACGAAGATCTGCGGCGGTCCCTGCCCGATCGGCAAGTGACGGCAGCAGCGATGTAAATTCCTGCGCGGCGGGTTTCGGCCCGCCGTGCAGACCGGCCCATCCGGCCCGGGACATCCCCGCGCGCAGCCCGCGCGCCGGGGATGTCCCGGGTCAGGCGGTCCGGCGGGCGCCGCCCGATTGCGGCATCCGGCCGGTGCAGGCGCTTTTTCCGCTTTCCTCGCGCCCGCCCATGGGCAGGATGGAGGGCGGGACGGGACGGCGCCGGCGAACGATCATCCGGGCGGACGGGCGGCCAGGGGCCGGCGTGCGCGGGGACGGCACAGAGAGGGGATCGCCATGTCGCACAGGACGCATTACATCGACGGCCGGTTTGTCGAAGAGGGGGGGGCGGAGCGCCTTCCCGTCACCAACCCGGCCACGGGCGAGGAAATCGCGACTATCCCCGAGGCTTCGGCCGGGCTGGTCGATTCCGCCGTTCAGGCGGCGCGGCGGGCCCAGGCCGACTGGGCCGAGGTGCCCCCCATCGAGCGCGCGGGCTATATCCACGCCATCGCCGCGAAAATCCGCGAACGGGTCGATCTGCTGGCCGAAACCATCTCGCGCGAGCAGGGCAAGGTCCTGCCGCTGGCGCGGGGCGAGGTGCTCGGCATGGCGGGGCTGATGGATTACATGGCGGAATGGGCCCGCAGGATCGAGGGCGAGATCCTGCCCAGCGACCGGCGCGGCGAGACGATCTATATCAACCGCGTGCCGGTCGGGGTGGTGGCCGGCATCCTGCCCTGGAACTTCCCCTTCTATCTGATCGGGCGCAAGCTGGCGCCGGCGCTGGTCGCCGGCAATACCATCGTCATCAAGCCCAGCGAGGAGACGCCGCTGAATGCCTTTCTCTTCGCCGGGATCGCCGACGAGGTGGGGCTGCCGAAGGGCGTCTTCAACCTGGTGTCGGGGCGCGGCCGGGCGGCGGGGGCGGCGCTGTCGGGCCATCCCGGCATCGACCTTGTCAGTTTCACCGGCAGCGTGCCGACCGGCATCGCGATCATGGAGGCGGCGGCGCGGAACCTGACGCGGGTGAACCTCGAACTCGGCGGCAAGGCGCCGGCCATCGTGCTGAAGGATGCCGATCTCGACCTGGCGGTCGAGGCGATCTGCGCCTCGCGCATCGTCAATACCGGGCAGGTCTGCAACTGTGCCGAACGCATCTTCGTCGAGCGTCCGGTGGCCGAAGCCTTCACCGAACGCTTCGTGCGGCGCATGGCCGGGGTGCGCTACGGCGATCCTCTGGCCGGGCAGGAACTGGACATGGGCCCCCTCGTCAATGCGGTGCAACTGGACAAGGTCGAGGCGATGGTGGATCGCGCGCGCTCGGCGGGCGCGGAAGTCGCGCTTGGCGGCCGGCGCGCCGACCGTCCGCAGGGCTATCACTACGAGCCGACGGTGCTGACCGGCTGCACCCCCGACATGGAGATCATGCGCAAGGAAATCTTCGGCCCCGTCGCGCCCATCGCCGTGGTCGAGGATGCCGACGAGGCGATCCGCCATGCCAATGACACCGAATACGGCCTGACCTCCTCGCTCTATACCCGCGACCTGAACATGGCGATGCGCGTGACCCGCCGGCTGCAATTCGGCGAAACCTACATCAACCGGGAAAACGGCGAGGCCTATCAGGGCTTTCATGCCGGGCGCAAGAAATCCGGGATCGGCGGGGCCGACGGCAAGCACGGCTTCTACGAATACATGGAAACCCAGGCCGTCTATCTCCAGCACGGCTGATCCCTGGCACAGGGGCCGGAACACGCCGGCCGGAAAGGACCGAAGATGTATGTTGAGAGATTCAACCTGGCCGGACGGGTGGCGGTTGTCACCGGCGCGGGGCAGGGGATCGGGCTGGCCTGTTGCGAGGCGCTTTGCGAGGCGGGCGCCCAGGTGGTGCTGACCGACATCAGCGCCGAGCGGGCCGAGGCCGGCCGCGCGGCGCTGGCCGAAAAGGGCCACAGCGTCGAAACTGCGGTGATCGACATCGGGCAGAGCGCGACGATCAACGCCGTGGCCGACCGGCTGGCCGCGGCCGGCCGTACCGCCGACATCCTGATCGCCAATGCCGGGATCGCCCATGCCGGCGTGCCGGCCGAGGATCTGTCGGATGCCGACTGGGAGCGGATGATCGGCATCAACCTCAGCGGCGCCTTCCGGTCGTGCCGCGCCTTCGGCAAGCACATGCTGGCGCAGGGCCGCGGCTCGATCGTCACCATCGGCTCGATGTCGGGGTCGATCGTGAACCGGCCGCAGCAGCAGGCGCATTACAATGCCGCCAAGGCCGGCGTGCATCACCTGACGCGCTCGCTTGCCGCGGAATGGGCCACGCGCGGCGTGCGGGTGAACTGCGTCGCGCCGACCTATATCGACACGCCGCTGCTGACCTTCGCCAAGGAAGACAAGCCGATGTACGACCAGTGGCTCGACATGACGCCGATGCACCGGCTGGGCCTGCCCGCCGAGATCGCCTCGGTCGCGCTGTTTCTCGCCTCCGACGCCTCGAGCCTGATGACGGGTTCGATCGTGGCGGCCGACGCAGGCTATACCTGCTGGTAGGGCCTTCGGGACCCTTCGGGCAAGGACCCGCCCGCGGCGGCTGAAGGGCCGCCCCGCCGGGCGCGCGGATCTCCGGCAGGTTGCGGATCGCCGCCCTGCCGGAGCGGGAGACAGGGTTCGTCCGCCGGGCGGCCCCGCGCCGGAATCATCTGCGCAACGCCGTTGCGCGGGGAGGTTTCTGTAGTTCAGAAACATTTTTCTTTTGCCAGGCGAGACGGGCTGTCCGCCGGTTTTTGTCGAAATATTGCATAAACATTTGTGATCGCCGGGAAAATCCCGACCCTGCCTTCAGGGACGGGTCGCGAAAAGAAAGTCATGACAACCGTTAAAAGGTAATTGAACTACAAATCACTGTGCACTAGCATCCCCGAACGCAGTGACATGTGCGCCGACAAGGATACCATGTCCTGCACTGGAGGATGATTCCGAGAGGAAAGGGGGGACCCATGTTCAACTGGTCTGCTAAAGTGCCGTTCTATACGGCGGTCGCGGCCACCGCGCTCTGGCCGGCAATGGCTGCCGGGCCGGCAGCCGCTCAAAGCGATGCGCCCATCGACATCACCATCGGCTGGGTGCCGCCCGATATCACCGGCGTGTTCAAGACCGCCACGGACTTCTTCGAGCTTGCGGCCGAGGATGCCAACAAGAACGGCTTCAACGTCAAGGTGCTGACGAAATCGCCGACCAGCCCGACGGCCTTCGCCGAACAGGTCGCGATCATCGAGGACATGATCCAGCGCAAGGTCGACCTGATCGCCGTTTCGCCGGCCGAGGTGGCCACCGTTACCCCCGCGCTGAAGCGCGCGACCGAAGCCGGGATCCCGGTGATCGTCGTCAACCTGCTGGAACCGATCGAGGGCGTCGACGTGTCGTCCTACATCGGCTTCGACAACACCCAGGGGGCCGAGGTCAGCGCCTATTCGGTCGTCGACTATTTCGGCGGCCCGGGCGTCCTGGGCACCGGCGAGAAGGTTGAGGTGGCACCCGACGCCTATCTCGACCTGGCATTCTGGGAAGATCTCGCCTCGAAGATGACCGACGAGCAGAAGGCCGCGATCAAGGCCCGCGGCGCGATCATCGAGGGCGTGGCCGGCGGCTTCTATTCGACCGCCCGCCTGAACGGCTTCCGCAAGGTGCTGGAGCAGTTCCCGGGGATCGAGATCGTCGGCGGCACCTGCTCGGGCGACTGGAACCGCGAGAAGGGCACCCGCTGCGCCGAGGACATCCTGCAGGCCAATCCCGACGGGCTGGACTTCATCTGGGCCGCCTCGAACGAGATGGGCCTGGGCGCGATGCTGGTCGCGGGCGCGCAGGGCCGGCTGGAAACCGCCGCGGATGGCGCGAATGTCGGCGACAAGAAAGTCGCGATCTTCACCAACGATGTCACGCCGGAATCGGTCGACCGGATCGCCGAGGGCAAGATCATCGCCGAAACGACCCATGGCTTTGCCGACTGGGGCTGGTTCGGCACCAAGTTCGCGGTGGAACTGGCCTGCGGCATCGAAGTGCCGAAGACCTTCGATATCCGTCCGCGCACGGTCTATCTGGACAATGCCCGCAACTTCTACCCCGAGCCCAAGCTCGAGCCGATCGACTGGGCGTCGATCCACGCCAACTGCAAGAAGGCGAACTGAGCCATTGCGGCCAGGGTCCGCGCGCCGCTTCCCTTGCGAAAGCGCGCGGGCCAAGCGATCCTGTCGGCCGAAGCCGGCCGGCAGGTCAATCCGGGGTCTGGAAAGGGAACGGCCTGCGTCGTTCCCCTTTTGCGGGTGCGGGCATGGAAGAACATGAAATCCTTCTGAAACTCGACAGGATCGAGAAGCGCTTTCCGGGCGTCCTGGCCTTGAAGTCGATTTCACTCGACGTTCGCGCCGGCGAGGTGCAGGTGCTGCTGGGCGAGAACGGCGCGGGCAAGTCCACGCTGATGAAGATCCTCGCGGGCGAGCACGAGCCGACCGGCGGCACGAT
This sequence comes from Rhodobacter sp., assembly GCA_039808125.1. Lineage (GTDB taxonomy): Bacteria > Pseudomonadota > Alphaproteobacteria > Rhodobacterales > Rhodobacteraceae > Pseudogemmobacter. The sequence goes on from JBDHSO010000004.1 coordinate 36,731, forward strand.
CGAGGTGGCCGGGCGCCGGGTGACGGGCCTGACGCCCACGCTGGCGACGGAACTCGGCATCGGGCTGGTGCACCAGGAACTGAGCCTCGTCCCCGCGCTGAGCGTGACCGAGAACATCTTTCTCGGCCGCATGCCCACGGGCGCCCTTGGCCGGATCGAGTGGAAGAAGGCGCATGCCGATGCCGGCCATGCGCTCGAGGCGCTTGGCGTCGCCATCGACCCCACGGCCGAGGTCCGCACGCTGGAGGTGGCCGAGCAGCAGTTGATCGAGATCACCCGCGCGCTGGAACGCGGGCCGCGGATCCTGCTGCTGGACGAGCCGACTTCGGCCCTGTCGGACAGCGAGCGCAGCCGGCTGTTCGACGTGATCCGCCTGCTGAAGCAGCGCGGCCACGGCATCATCTATATTTCGCACCACCTGTCGGAGATCCCGATGATCGCCGACCGGGTGACGGTCCTGCGCGACGGGGTCGTGGTCGCGACGCTGCCCGCGGCCGAGGCAGACGAGGACACCGTGATCTCGCTGATGGTCGGCCGCCAGCTGGCCGAACAGTTTCCCAAGGCGACGGTGACGCTCGGCGCGCCGGCACTCGCGGCCGAGAACCTGGCCGCGGGCCATGCGCTGAAGGATCTGTCCTTCACCCTGCATCGCGGCGAAATCCTCGGGGTCTACGGGCTGATGGGCGCCGGGCAGGCCGAGATTGCCGGCGCGCTTTTCGGGCTGCAGCCGGCGCGGGCGGGCACGATCTCGGTCGACGGCCTGCCGGTCCATTTCCGCAATTCCGCCGATGCCATCGCCGCCGGCCTTGGCCTTCTGTCGCGCGACCGCCGGCAGAGCCTGGTGCCGATGCAGCCGATCGGCCCGAATGTCAGCCTGTCCTGGCTGGCGGGCAAGTCGCTGCTGTCGCCGCTCGACCTGCCGCGCGAACGCGAGGAAAGCACGCGCTACATCGCTGATCTGCGGATCCGCCCGGCCTCGACCACGCATAACCTGTTCTTCTACAGCGGCGGCAACCAGCAGAAGGTGATCCTGGCGCGCTGGATGTCGAGCGGCGCCAGCATCCTCATCTTCGACGAACCGACGCGCGGCATCGACGTGGGCGCCAAGGCCGAGGTTTTCGCGGTGATGAGCCGGCTGGTCGCGGAAGGGGCGTCGATCCTGATGATCTCTTCCGAGTTGAACGAACTGATCGGCATGGCCGACCGGGTGCTGGTGATGCGCGGCGGGCGCGTCTCGGCGGAACTGCCGCGCGCAGAGATCACACAGGAAAACCTCCTGCGATATGCAAGTTAGACCGCCGGACGGCGATCGGGATTTCAGAATGGGATGGGAACGGACATGACAGCGGAACAGAATCCGGATCTCGCGGCAGAGGCTGCCGAAAACCGCAAGGCCAAGGTGCGGGGCATGATCTTCCAGGCCGGGCCGCTTATCGCGCTTGTGCTGCTGATGGCCTATCTCTCCTTTGCCTCGGAGAACTTCCTCAGCTTCGACAACCTGTCCAACGTCGCGCGGCAATCGGCCTTCGTCGCCATTCTGGCCGTGGGACAGACCTATGTCATCCTGACCGGCGGGATCGACCTGTCGGTCGCCGCCATCTCGGCGCTGGCCGCCTCGATCACCGCGGTGCTGCTGACCCAGCCGCTGGTGATGTTCGGGATGGATTTCGGCTTTGTGCCGGTACCGCTGGCGGTGCTGATCGGGCTTTGCGTCGGCATCGTCGCCGGCGCGCTGAACGGCTGGCTGATCTCGCGCTTCCAGATCCCCGATTTCATCGCCACCTTGGGCACGATGACAGCCTTCCGCGGGGCGGCGCTTCTTGTCACCGACGGCCTGCCCGTGCCTTCGTTCAATGCTGGCCGGCAATTGCCGGACTGGCTGATCTGGCTCGGCGGCGGGCAGATCTTCGGCGTTCCGGTCAGCGCGCTGATCGCGCTGATCTGTGCGCTGGCGGGCTGGTATGTGCTGCGCTACACCACGCTTGGCCGCGCGATCTATGCCGTGGGCGGCAACCGTGCGGCGGCGCATTCCTCGGGGATCAGCATCGCACGGACCAAGATCATGACCTATGCGATCTCGGGCCTGCTGGCTGCGATCGCGGGGATCATCCTGGTCGGCCGCCTGAACTCGGCCAATGCGCTGATGGCCGAGGGGGAGGAACTGCGCTCCATCGCCTCGGTGGTGATCGGCGGCACCAACCTCTTCGGCGGCGAGGGTGGCGTCTGGGGGTCGATCATCGGTGCGGCCATCATCGGCGTCCTCGGCAACGGCCTGAACCTGCTTGACGTCAGCCCGTTCTGGCAGCGCATCGCGCAGGGGGTCGTCATCGTCGTCGTCGTGATCTTCGATCAGTGGCGCCGTCGCAGCATGACCAAGGTCTGAGGCACGGCCATGACCAACCGCCTTGGCCTGCATGCCAATGTCTGGGTCCGCGACTGGACGCGCGAGTCCTGCACCCTGGCCGTGAACCGGACCGCGGAAGCCGGCTTCGACCTGATCGAGATCTCGGCCCCCGATCCGCGCGCGCTCGACATAGCCTTCACCGCGCGCGAATTGCAGCGCGCGGGGATCGCGGCCAATCTCTCGCTCGGCCTTGACGAGACGCGGGATATTTCGAGCGGCGATCCCCAGAGCATGGCGGCGGGCGAGGCGCGGCTGCGCGAGGTGGTCGATGCCGCGGCGGAACTGGGCGCGACCCATGTCTGCGGCATCCTGCATTCGGCCTTTCGCAAATACAGCGAGCCGCCGACCGCCGCCGGCATCGCCGGCGCGGTCGAGGTGCTGCGCCGCGTCGGCGAAGAGGCCGGACGGCACGGCATCACCCTCGGGCTGGAGGTGGTGAACCGCTACGAAAGCAACGTGCTGAACACCGCGGGGCAGGCGGTCGAGTTCTGCCGCCGCATCGGCCTGCCGAATGTGAAGGTGCATCTCGACAGCTACCACATGAACATCGAGGAGGCGGATGCGGCCCAGGCCATCGTCGCCACCGGCGGGGATCTCGGCTATTTCCATCTGGGCGAATCGAACCGGGGCTATCTCGGCGCGGGATCGGTCGACTTTCCGCGGCTGTTCGCGGCGCTGGTGCGGATCGGCTATGACGGGCCGCTGGTCTTCGAATCCTTCTCCTCGACCGTGGTCGGCCAGCCGCTTTGCGGCATTCTCGGCATCTGGCGTAACCTCTGGGAGGATGGCGGAGATCTGGCGCAGCACGCCCGGCAGTTCATCGAGACCCAGTTGAAGACCGCCCGCGAGATCGGCGCCGAAGCCCGCCGCTCGGCCCTGCCCTAGGCACGCCGGCGCGGATGCGATCCAGCGGATGAAAGCGGCGGGGAACCCCCCGCCGTTTTCGTCTCCGGCATGCCCGGCCCGGCCTTTGATTTCCATGGAAAACTCGGCGGCCACGGGGGATCGCCACCCATCCTGAACCCTGAACGCGCGCCGGCTGCCTGCCGGGCCTAGCCGGCCATCGGCGGCAGGGGCCGCAGTTTCAGCCGGGTGATGCGGTTTTCGCGCCGCTGGAGCACCTCGAAACGGAAGCCGTGGAAGCTGAAGACCTGACCCTCGGTCGGAATGGTCTGCGCCTCGTGGATGACCAGCCCGGCGATGGTGTTCGCCTCGTCGTCGGGCAGTTGCCAGTCCATCGCGCGGTTCAGGTCGCGGATCGTCATGGCGCCGTCGACCAGGAAGGATCCGTCCGCGCCGCGCTGCACCCCGCCGTCGCGCGACACCTTGTCGAATTCGTCGGTGATGTCGCCGACAATCTCTTCGAGGATGTCTTCCAGCGTGATCAGCCCGCGCAGCCCGCCGTATTCGTCGACGACCAGCGCGAAATGGGTGCGCCGGGCAAGGAATTCGCGCATCTGTTCGTCAAGCGAAGTGGTCTCGGGCACGAAATAGGGTTTCATCGCGACGCGGGCGATATCGAGCGCGGCCAGCCCCTGGCTCTGGCCGTCCGCGGCGCGGACCAGCCGGTTGACCTCGCGCAGCAGATCCTTGGCATGGACGACGCCGAGGATGTTCTCCTCGTCGCCTCGAAAGACCGGCAGGCGGGTGTGCGACGAGCCCAGCACCTGGGTCAGGATGGCACCGGGGGGCTGGTCGGCGTCGATCATTTCGATCTCGCGGCGGTGGCGCATGATTTCGCCGACCGTGCGGTGAACCAGGTCGAGCGCGCCGAGCAGGCGGTCGCGGTCGGCCTTTTCGACGGCGCCCTCGGAATGGCCAAGCGCGATGGCGCCGGCGATTTCCTGACGCAGCGCCAGCATGTTGCCCTCCGGATTGCCCTTCACCCCCAAAAGCCGCAGCATCCCCCGCACCGCCGCGCGCACCGCGCCGACGACCGGCGAGAACAGCGCGATCAGCAGCCGGACCGGCGGGGCCACTCGGGCGGCTACCGTCTCGGGCGCGGTGATCGCCAGCGTCTTCGGCATCACCTCGCCGAAGATCAGCACCAGGACCGTCATCACCATCGTGGCCAGCGCCACGCCCGACGCGCCGAACAGTCGGGTGAGGGCGGCGGTGGCAAGCGCGGCGGCCATGATGTTGACCACGTTGTTGCCGAGCAGAAGCGCGCCGATCATCCGTTCGCGGTCCTCGGTGATCTGCAGGGCGGCCGCCGCCCCGCGAGAGCCTTTCTCGGCCTGGGCGGTCAGCTTGGCGCGCGAGGCCGCCGTCAGCGCCGTCTCGGAGCCGGAGAAGAAGGCCGAGGCGGCGATCAGCGCCAGAACGGCGATGGTGGTGATCCAGAAGGCGGTATCCATGGGGCTTTCGCGGGTTGTGGGCGGGCGTCTAGGCCGGTGGCGGGCGGCGTTTCGCAAGCGGGTGATGCGTCAGCACAAGATCCTTCAGGTGTTCGTCAAGGACATGGGTGTAGATTTCCGTCGTCGCCACATCGGCATGGCCGAGCAGCGACTGGATCACCCGCAGGTCGGCGCCGCCGGCCAGCAGATGCGTGGCGAAGGCATGGCGCAGCACATGCGGCGTGACCCGGGCGGGATCGACCTCCGCCGCCAGCGCGATGGCCTTGATCAGGCCAAAGAACGCCTGGCGGGTCAGGTGGCCGGCAGCGCCGGGGCCGGGAAAAAGCGCCTTGGGAACCGGGCGGCCCGCCTTGCGCCGGGCCTCGGCCGCCGCGTCGAGGTCGGCCAGCCAGTCGGCCACAGCGGCGCGGGCGGGGGCCGAAAGCGGCACCATGCGCTCGCGGCCGCCCTTGCCGCGGACCAGGATCATCCGCGGATCGCCCCGCACCGCGGCCTGCGGAAGCGACACCAGTTCGCTGACCCTGAGGCCGGTGGCATAGAGAAGCTCCATCAGCGCAGCATTGCGCAGGTGTTCGCTTTCGTTGCGGCCATGGCTGCGCGCCGTGGCCAGCAGGCGCGACACTTCCTCCTCGCTCAGCGTCACCGGCAGGCGGGCGGCCTTGCCCGGGCCCGAAAGGCGCAACGCGGGATTGTCGCTGCGCCAGCCCTCGTCGAAGGCGAAGCGGTACATCTGGCGGATCGAGGACAGCCGGCGCGCGCGGGTCGCCCGCGACAGACCCTGACTGTCGCAGAAGACCAGATAGGCCTCGACCGCGGTACGGTCGAGCGTGGCGAAGGCATGGCCCTGCGCGCCGCACCAGCCGGCGAAATCCTTCAGATCGCGCCCATAGGCAAGGCGGGTGTTGGTGGCGGCATCGGCCTCGGCGGCGATGGCTTCAAGGAAGGTGGAAATCCAGCGGTCGGGGTGGTCGGGCGCCATGTCAGCCCCGCCGTTCCAGGATCAGCAGTTCCAGCGCCGTCCGCCGCGCCACGCCGTCCAGCCCCACCGCACGCAGAAGCGACAGGCCCTCGGTCACGCCATCGGGGTTGCCCTCGACACCGCTGGCGATTTCCTCGATGGCCTGCAGCAGCGCCTCGCCCAGCCGGTTGCCGTCGACCAGCGCCTGCGCCCGGTCCGACAGATGCGGCGCGAGAAAGGCGGGGGCGATGACGCGGGCCATGCTGTCGGGCGGGTGCAGCCCCTCGATCCGGCCAAGCGCCAGGCCGGCAAGGAAGGCCTCGGTCCCGTCGGCCGGGGTGCGGGCGCGGGCCACCGCCTCGGCCTGCGGCGACAGAAGGCCCACGCGAAAGGCGATGGCGCCGGCCTCGCCGGTCAATGCCGTCTGCTCTGCCAGCATCCGGCCGTAGAGCATCGCGAAGGGCACTTCGAGTTCGGCCTCCTGCATCCGCGCCCAGACGACCGGCAGGGTCTGCGCCATGCGGGTGGCATCGCCCGAGGCGAGCGCCGCGTCGAAATCCTGAAAGCTATCCACCCGGTCCCAGACCCCGCCCGAGGCGGCCGGCGCGCGCTCGGTATAAAGCCCGAGAATGACGTTCGGCGCGATGGTGCCGGCACGGGTCAGCCGCTCCGCCGCCTCGATCTGCGCCTTCCAGCCGGCGGCGGGGGCGAGTTCGGCATAGGCAAAGGCGACGGGCAGGCTGGCGGTGGGCAGGCTTTCGCCGATGGCATCGTAGATCTTCCAGTCGAGCGGCGTCAGCGGCACCGGCGGCGGCGGCATCAGCGTATTCTCGATCTCGGGGTCGAGGAATCGGGTCAGCAGTTCCGCCTGCGAGGGCGTGACCTGACCCAGCGCCTTGGCCGTCGAAAGCGTCAGCGCCGCCGCATCCCAGTTGCCTTCGCGCGCCAGGCAGAAGACGCGGGCCTGAAGCGTCGGCGCAAGGCCCGGCGCATGGCGCATCCTTTCGCAGGCCCGGTCCTCGTTCCCCGTCAGCAGGGCGATGTCGAAGCTGCGGCGGAACAATTCCGGCGTGTCGGCGCCGGCCACGTCGAGAAGCGCCGCGGCCTGTTCCAGCGCGCCAAGCTGCATCAGCTTGTCGACCCGGGTTTGCAGCAGGATGCCCCGCCCGGCGTTGTCGGCGGGCGGAATGGACTCGGCCAGCAGCATGACGAGGAAAAGCTGGCGCAGCGCCGGCAGCGAATCCATCCGGTCCTCGGTCACGGCGCGGGCGATTTCCTCGGTGCGGCCGGCGCCCCAGAGATTGGCGGGCAGGCCCGAGACCGCAGGGGCGATCAGCCCGGCCGCATCGGGCGAGGGGCCGTCGAGCGGGCTGGTCGCCACATCCGACGGCAGCGCGCCGCCCTTGACGACCGGCGCCTCGTCGGGCGCGGTCCGCGGTGCCGGTGTGCCGCCTGGCGCGGCGCCCACGGCGGTGTCGGCGGGTGCCGTCACCGATTGCGACAGCCAGTCGATCGCCGAAAGCGGATCGCTTTCGGCGCCGGCGACGGCCGGAAACATCAGGCCGGCGGCCAGGGCCAGGCCGCGCGCCAGGTCAACTCGCATCAAGCACCACGGGTTTCGTCACCTCGCCCTGCTCGGGCTTCATCTCGGCCAGATAGGCATAGCCCGTCAGCGCCGCAAAGGCGAGAATCGCCAGAAGGACGAGCGCCCTGATGATTCGTCCCATGATATCGTCCTTGTCCTGCCGTCATTTCTGCCTGCGCGAACCGGGTCCGCCTCGGGGGCGGAGCGTTCTGCCTCGGGTCGCTGCGGGCGCGAATATATATGGCTTTCCGGCGAAGATCACGCCATTGAGGCGGGAAAGACGACGGAAGCCCGCGAATGCGGCCCAGGCTCACGGGATGGTGAAGGCGAATGCTGCGGCTGAAGAAGACGGTGGTGCTGATCGGCATGATGGGGGCGGGCAAGACAGCCGTCGGCACCGCGCTGGCGCGCTATCTGAAGGTGCCCTTTCTCGATTCCGACGAAGAGATCGTGAAGGCGGCGCAGGCCAGCATCGCCGAAATCTTCGAACGCGACGGCGAGCCGTTCTTTCGCGACCGCGAGGCCGAGGTGATCGGCCGCCTGCTGCGCGGCGATCCCTGCGTGCTGTCGACGGGCGGCGGCGCCTTCCTGTCCGAGCGCAACCGCACCCAGATCCATGAGACCGGCATCTCGGTCTGGCTCCGTGCCGACCTCGACCTGCTGTGGCAAAGGGTGCGGCACAAGACCTCGCGCCCGCTGCTGCGCACCGCCAATCCGCGCGAGACGCTGCGCCAGATCGACGAGGCGCGGCGGCCGGTCTACGGGATGGCCGACCTTGCGGTCGACGCCTCGGCCGACTACTCGATCGAGCAGATGGCGCTGCGGGTGGCCGATGCGCTGAAGATGCGGCCCGATGTCATGGGAGATGCCTGAATGAACACCGTCGATGTGGAACTGGGCGCAAGATCCTACGAGGTCCGGATCGGCGGCGGGCTGATCGGCGCGGCGGGGCAGCTTGTCGCGCCGCTGCTGCGCCGCAACCGCGTGGCCGTGGTGACGGATGAAACCGTCGCCGCGCTGCATCTGGCGGCGCTGACGGCGGCCTTCGAGGCCGAAGGGATCGCGGTGTCATCCTTGGTCCTGCCGCCGGGCGAGGCCACCAAGGGCTGGCCGCAGCTTGCCACCTGCGTCGAATGGCTGTTGCAGGAGAAGATCGAGCGGCGCGACATGGTGGTGGCCTTCGGCGGCGGCGTGATCGGCGATCTGGTCGGCTTTGCCGCCGCCGTGCTGCGCCGGGGCGTGCGCTTCGTGCAGATCCCGACGACGCTTCTGGCGCAGGTCGATTCCAGCGTCGGCGGCAAGACCGGGATCAACACCGCGCAGGGCAAGAACCTGGTCGGCGCCTTTCACCAGCCCAGCCTGGTGCTGGCCGACATCGCCGCTCTGGAAACCCTGCCGCGCCGCGATTTTCTCGCCGGCTATGGCGAGGTGGTGAAATACGGCCTGCTGGGTGATCTGCTGTTTTTCGAATGGCTTGAGGTCGAGGGGCCGGCGATGGCCGCCGGCGACCGGGCGGCGCGGCTGCGGGCCGTCACACGCTCTGTCGAGATGAAGGCCGGGATCGTCGCGCGCGACGAGACGGAAGAGGGCGAGCGGGCGCTTCTGAACCTGGGCCATACCTTCTGTCATGCGCTGGAAAAGGCCACCGGCTATTCCGACCGGCTGCTGCATGGCGAGGGCGTGGCGATCGGCTGCGCGCTGGCCTTCGAACTCAGCCAGCGGCTGGGGCTTTGCGCGCAGGAGGCCCCCAGCCGGCTGCGGGCGCATCTGCGGGCGATGGGAATGAAGACCGATCTGGCCGATATTCCCGGCGACCTGCCCGGGCCAGAGGCGCTGCTGGCCCTGATGGCGCAGGACAAGAAGGTGATCGACGGCCGGTTGCGCTTTGTGCTGGCCCATGGCATCGGCCAGGCCTTCGTGGCCGAGGATGTCCCGCCCGAGGCCGTGCTACGCCTCCTGTCCGATGCGATGGCGGGCTGAATGTCGGGGGCATGGACCCAGATCGCGCTGGTTCTGGCCATCGTGCTCGAGGTGGTGGCAACGACCTTCCTGCAAAAATCGGACGGGATGACAAAGCCGGTTCCGGTGATCGTCCTCACGGTCTGCTATGCCGCCGCCTTCTACTTCCTGTCGATCCCGATGCGCAGCCTGCCCATGGGCGTGGTCTATGCGATCTGGAGCGGGCTTGGCATCGTCCTGATCTCGCTCATCGGCTTTGCCTTTCTTGGCCAGCGGCTGGATCTGCCGGCGCTGATCGGGCTTGCGCTGATCGTCGCGGGCGTCCTGATCATCAACCTGTTCTCGAAATCCGTGGCGCATTAGGCCCGCCGCCCGCTTTTTTCCATGCGGGGTCCCGGGGCGCGCGCGGCATGGCCGCAGGCGCCGCGCTGGGGCGGTGTCCGATGCACGGCGTCTCGGCCCGGACCCGGCCGGCCGGCGAACGCCTGCGGCGCGCGGGGCAGGGTGGGGGTTCCCCACTTCCCTTCGCGCCGGCGGCCGCTATCCTCGCGTGGCGGCGACGGAAACCGCCGCGCCCAGCGTATCTTCCGTGTTCCAGGAAACGAGCAGCCCCGTGACCGACCGCCGACCCGACCTTGCCGAGCTTGCCCGCATGCCCCGCCGCCGGCGCGGCCTGTTCTGGCTATGGCTGCTGCTTGCCCTGGGCGTGCTCGCGGGCGGCGGCTGGTATCTCTGGGGCAACCGGACGGAAACCGCCGTGCGCTACGACACCGCCCCGGTCATTCGCGGCGACCTGTCGGTGACGGTGATCGCCACCGGCACGGTGCAGCCCACGACCCAGGTCGAGATTTCCTCGGAACTTTCCGGCACGCTGGCCAGCGTCGAGGTCGATTTCAACGATCTTGTCACCGAGGGCCAGGTGCTGGCGCGGCTGGACGATACCAAGCTGAAGGCCGAGGTCGTGACGGCCGAGGCGCAGCTCGCCTCGGCGCGGGCCAGGCGCGCCTCGGCCGAGGCGACGGCCACGGAAACCGCCGATACGCTGACCTCGGCCCTGGCGCTGGACGAACGCGGGCTGAACGCGCGCGCCGTCGTCGTCGCGTCGCGGGCGGCGCATGACCGGGCGCTGGCGGCCATCGAGATCGCCAAGGCCGATGTCACCCTGGCCGAGGCCAATCTGGAGACCAAGCGCGTCGATCTGGACAAGGCGGCGATCCGCTCTCCGATCAACGGCATCGTCCTCGGCCGCACCGCCGAGAAGGGCCAGATCGTCGCCGCCACGCTGAACGCCCCCATCCTGTTCACGCTGGCCGAGGATCTGACGCGGATGGACCTGCAGGTCTCGGTGGACGAGGCCGACATCGGCCGGGTGAAGGTGGGGCAGGAGGCGACCTTCACTGTCGATGCCTATCCCGGCCGCAGCTTCGACGCCACGATCACCCAGCTTCGCTATGCCCCTGATGCCGAGGCCGATGTCGTGACCTATACCGCCGTGCTGTCGGTGGAGAACGAGGAGATGCTCCTGCGCCCCGGCATGACCGCAACGGCGACGATCACCGTGGCCAAGGAGGTGGGCGCCTTGCTGGTGCCGGTCGCGGCCCTGCGCTACGCCCCGCCGGCCGGGACGGAATCGCGCGGCGGCGGGGGGCTGATCGGGCTGATCATGCCCTCGCGGCCGCGCGAAAGCGGCGGGCGGGTCGACGGCTCGGGCGTCTGGGTGCTGCGCGACGGCCAGCCGGTCCGCGTGGCGATCACCTCGGGCGCCAGCGACGGCACCAATATCGTCGTGCGCTCCGAGGATCTGGCGGAGGGCGACGAGGTGATCCTGTCGCAGCGCGGGGGCGCGGGATGACCGCGCCGGCGCCGCTGATCGAACTTCGTAACGTCAGCCGCGTCTATGGCAGGGGCGAGGCCGAGGTGCGGGCGCTGGACGGGGTGGATCTGACCATCGCCGAGGGCGAGTTCGTCGCGATCATGGGGCCGTCGGGGTCAGGCAAGTCGACGGCGATGAACATCATCGGCTGCCTCGACCGGCCGACCGGCGGCGAATATCTGTTCAAGAACACGCCGGTGCAGGATCTGTCGAACGATGCGCTGGCGCTGCTGCGGCGGCACTATCTCGGCTTCGTCTTTCAGGGGTTCAATTTGCTGCCGCGCACCTCGGCGCTGGAAAACGTCGAGCTGCCGCTGATCTACAAGGGCGTTCCCGCCGCCGAACGCACCGCGCGCGCGCAGGAAGCGCTGGCCAAGGTGGGGCTATCGGGCAGGGGCGCGCATCATCCGTCGGAACTGTCGGGCGGCCAGCAGCAGCGCGTTGCCATCGCCCGCGCGCTGGCAGGCAACCCGGCCGTCATCCTGGCGGACGAGCCGACCGGAAATCTCGACACCCACCGCAGCGAGGAGATCCTGATCCTGCTGCAGGATCTGAACGCGCGCGAGGGCATCACCATCGTCATGGTCACGCATGAGCCCGACATCGCCGCCTATGCCCGCCGGCTGGTCATCTTCACCGACGGGCGCATCACCCGCGACGAGCCGGTCGCCTGGAACCAGACCGGGGCGGAGGCGCCGGCATGATCCTTCAGGCCGTCCGCCTTGCGCTGCGCTCGATCCTCAGAAACAAGCTGCGGTCCTTTCTGACCATCCTCGGCGTGGTGATCGGGGTGGCGGCGGTGATCGCCATGGTGACGGTGGGGCAGGGATCCTCGGCGCAGGTCTCGGCCTCGGTCGAAAGCCTGGGGTCGAACATGCTGGTGATCCGCCCGGGTCAGCGCGGCTTTGGCCCGCCGTCGTCCGGCGTGCCGATCCGCCGCTTTTCGCTGCGCGATGCCGATGCGGTGGCAACCCTGCCGATTGCCGCCGCCGTGGCCCCCGTCGCCAATGCCACGGCCACGCTGGTTGCCGGCAATGCCAATGTCTCGACCTCGATCACGGGCACCAACGAACAGTATCTGACGGTCGCGAACTGGACCCTGGCCCTTGGCCGCAACATGACAGCGGCAGAGGTGCGCGCCGGCGCGCCGGTCTGCATCCTGGGCCAGACCGTGCGGCAGAAGCTGTTCGGCACCGGCGATCCGGTGGGCCAGGCGGTACGGGTGAAGACGATCTCCTGCCAGGTGGCGGGCGTGCTGGCGCCCAAGGGCGCGGGCAGCTTCGGCCAGGACCAGGACGACCTGGTGCTGATGCCGATCCGGCTGGTGCAGCGGCGGCTGAACGGCGATGACGATGTGAACGGCATCCAGGTCTCGCTGGCGCCCGGGGTCAGCGCGCAGGAAGGCACCCGCGCCATCCAGGCGCTGATGCGCGAACGCCGCCACATCGGTCTGGGCGAGGACGACGACTTTTCCGTCACCGACATGAAGGAGGTTGCCTCGATGCTGAATTCCGTCAACAGCGTGCTCTCGCGGCGGATGTCCTCGATCGCGGCGATCTCGCTTCTGGTCGGCGGTATCGGCATCATGAACATCATGCTGGTCTCCGTCACCGAACGCACGCGCGAGATCGGCATCCGCCTTGCCATCGGCGCCTCGTCGCGGCAGGTCCTGACGCAGTTTCTGGTCGAGGCGGTGGTGCTGTCGCTGTTCGGCGGCGTGATCGGCATCTTTGCTGGGCTGGCGCTGGCCTGGGGGGCGGGGGCGTTCATGAACATCCCCTTCACCCCCGATCCGCTGGTCATCCTGATGGCCTTCGTCTTTTCCGCCGTGGTGGGGGTGGTCTTCGGCTTCTTCCCCGCCCGCCGCGCCGCGCGGATGGATCCGATCGAGGCGCTGCGCCACCAGTGACCGCGCCCGGCCGCCCTTTGCGGCGGCATCCGCCGCGTGCTAGGGTCGCGCGATGGCAAAGGCTGGCGAAAAGACCGAACGGATGACGCGCGCGCTGCGCGAGGCGGGGGTGCGCGTGACCCGGCAGCGGCAGGTGCTGCTGCATGTGCTGACCGAGGCCGCCGACCACCCCGATGCGGCAGAGCTGCACCGCCGGGCGCAGGCGCTGGACGACACGGTGTCGCTGGCCACGGTCTACCGCACCCTGTCGGTGCTGGAACGCGAGGGGGTGATCCAGCGCCATTCCTTCGAACAGGGCGGTGCGCGGTTCGAAGTGACCGATCCCGGCCATCACGACCATATCGTCGACATCGACACCGGCACGATCATCGAATTCCGCAACGACCGGATCGAGGAGTTGCAGCGCCAGATCGCCGCCGAAATGGGCTATGAGATCGTCCATCACCGGCTGGAACTGTACTGCCGGAAGCGGGGCTGAAAGCCGGCGTCGCCGGCGGGGCCGCCCGTTCGCCTACCATCCCGCCCCTTTGCGGATCACGCCTTCCGCGGCGGGGTGGCGCGGCGCCGGGACCGCGCTCGCGCGCGGTCAGCCCTCGCGCTGCTCCGCCACGATCTGCTCCATCCCCTTCAGCGGCACATAGCCGCGCACCATGGTCCTGTCGATCACGAAGGTCGGCGTGCCGCTGATGTCCATGATCTGGGCCAGCGCATAATTGCCGTCGATCACCGCCTGCACTTCCGCCGTCTGCATCTTGGCAAGGATCGCGCCCGGCTCGAACCCCTGGTCGACGGCGATGCGCGACAGCGTTTCCTCGGTGGCGTCGCCGCGCATCGCGAACAACGCGTCATGCACCTTCTTGTAGGCATCGTCGCCATGCAGCATCCGCGTCGCGATGGCGAATTTCGAGATCAGCACCGACTGGTCGCCCAGAATCGGGAATTCCTTCAGCACGAAGCGGATGTTGCCATCCTGCGCCACCAGATCCTCGACCTCCTGAAAGGCCTTGTGGCAATAGGTGCAGCGATAGTCCATGAATTCGACGATGGTGATGTCGCCCTGCAGGTTGCCGCCCTGCCAGTCGTCGGGGCTGTTGTAGATCGCATCCTTGTTATCGGCCATCATCTGCAGGTCGCGGTTGGCGGCGGCCTTGTCTTCGCGCGCCTGCAATTCGGTGATCGCCTCCATGATCACCTCGGGATTTTCCAGCAGATAGGCCCGCACGGCCACGCCGAAGGCGGCGCGTTCTTCCTCGGTCATATCCGTCAGGCCCTCGGCCCGCGCCATCGGGGCGACGGTGACCAGAGCGGTGGCGAGGGCAAGGGCGAGGCGCATCATCTGATCCTTCCGGGGTTGACCATCGGACCCCCGGAGGGGCACTGAGCGGGGGAACTGTAAGGGGCGGGCCATGACAAGATCAAGACCGGGAAGCCGCAGGGGCGATGTCGATCCCTTCATCGTGATGGATGTGATGGAACGCGCCCGGGCGGCCGAGGCCGCGGGCCGCTCGATCGTCCACATGGAGGTGGGCCAGCCCGGCACGCCGGCCCCTGCGGGCGCGCGCCGGGCGCTTGCCGCCGCGCTGGACCGGCCGCTCGGCTATACCGTCGCGCTCGGCCTGCCCGAATTGCGCGCGGGCATCGCCGCGCTTTACCGCCGCTGGTACGGGATCGACCTCGATCCCGCGCGGGTCGTGGTGACGACCGGATCCTCCGGCGCCTTCCTGCTGGCCTTCACCGCGATGTTCGAGGCCGGCGACCGGGTGGGCCTGGGCGAGCCGGGCTATCCCAGCTATCGCCAGATCCTGCGCGCGCTGTCGCTGGTTCCGGTGGGCATTCCCGCCCGCGACGAAAACCGCCTGCAGCCGGTTCCCGCCGATCTGGATGGCTGCGATCTGCAGGGGCTGATCGTCGCCTCGCCCGGCAATCCGACCGGCACCATGCTGGACCGCGCGGCGCTTTCGGCGCTGATCGGCTGGGCGGGCGCGCGGGGTCTGGGCTTCGTCTCGGACGAGATCTATCATGGCCTGCATTATGGCGCCCCCGCGGTCAGCGCGCTGGAAATCAGCCAGGCCCCCTGGGTCATCAACAGCTTTTCCAAGTATTTCAGCATGACGGGCTGGCGCATCGGCTGGCTTGTCGTGCCCGAGGATCAGATCCGCCGGGTGGAGCGGCTGGCGCAGAACATGTTCATCTGCCCGCCCCATGCCAGCCAGATCGCCGCGCTGGCCGCGCTCGACTGCACCGACGAGCTGGAAGCCAACCGCAGGGTCTATGCCGAAAACCGCCGCCTGATGCTGCAGGGCCTGCCCGCGGCCGGGTTCACCCGCATCGCGCCGCCCGACGGCGCCTTCTACATCTATGCCGATGTCTCGGATCTGACCGGCGACAGCCTCGCGCTGGCGCAGGAGATTCTCGACCGGGCCGGCGTGGCGGTGACGCCGGGGCTGGATTTCGACCCGCGGCGCGGCGCCGGAACGCTGCGGTTTTCCTATGCCGGCGCGACGGCGGACATTGCCGAGGGTCTGGCGCGTCTGGCCGATTGGGCCGCCGCGCGGTCGGTCAGGGCGGCGGGGCGATAGCCTGATGGCGCAGGATCCGGGCGGGCTGCGGGGCAACGACGGCCCCCCTTTCCGCGCGAGGCTTTGCCGCGCCGCCGCCCCGGGTGCCGGCAGGGGCGGGGGCGGACCGGCCCGGGCGCGATACCGGAAGGTGAGTGGACTCTTCCCCCACCTGCCGGAATAATCGCCACAAACGGGCGGAGGCGGGATGCGGGCGGTTCTGGCGGCATTGGCGGTGCTGTGGGCGATGGTGGCCGGTGGCGCGGCGCAGGAGCTTTCGGCGCTGGCGCGGTTTGATGCCGGGCAAAGCCGGATCGCGGCCGAGGGGCAGGGGCTGGCGCTCGATCTGGCGATCAGCCAGCCGGTGCCCTGGCGGGTGCGCGTGCTCGACAATCCGCCGCGGCTGGTCCTCGATACCCGCGAGGTCGACTGGACGGGGGTCGAGGCGCTGGCGCAGGACGCGCCGGTCCGCGGCTTGCGCGGCGGCCCGCTCCGCTCGGGCTGGTCGCGGCTGGTGGTGGAACTGGCGGGGCCGATGCTGGTGTCCTCGGCCGGGATGGCGACGGATGCCGGCACGGCGATCCGGCTGCGGCTGCGCCCCGCCGATCCCGGCGCCTTCGCGCGCGAGGCCGCCCGTCCCGAACCGGCCGACTGGGCGCTGCCGGAACCGGCCGATCTGCCGCCGCTGCCCGACCGCGACAGGGGGCCGGTCATGGTCGTGCTCGACCCCGGTCATGGCGGCATCGACCCGGGTGCCGAGCGCGACGGCCGCAAGGAGGCCGATCTGATGCTGACCTTCGCGCGCGAATTGAAGGAGCTTTTGCTGCGCGATGGCCGCTTTCGCGTGGTGCTGACGCGCGACGACGATGTTTTCGTCCCGCTGGAGACGCGGATCTCGATCGCCCGCCGGGCGGGGGCGCAGGTGTTCCTGTCGCTGCATGCCGATGCGCTGACCGAGGGCGAGGCGCAGGGCGCCACGGTCTACACCCTTTCGGCGGAGGCGAGCGACGCGGCCTCGGCCGCGCTGGCCGAACGGCACGACCGCGACGACCTCCTGGCCGGGATCGACCTGACCGAACAGGACGACGTGGTGGCCGGCATCCTGATGGACATGGCCCGGACCGAGACCGAGCCGCGCACGACGCGTCTGGCGGCGGCGCTGGTCGCCGCGATCCAGGCCGCCAAGCTGCGCATGCACCGCCATCCGCATCAGGAGGCGGGGTTTTCGGTGCTGAAATCCGCCGATGTGCCCTCGGTGCTGGTGGAACTGGGCTTTCTCTCCTCGGCGCGGGATCTGAAGCGGCTGGACGACCCGGCCTGGCGCGCGAAGATGGTCGAGGCGTTGCGGCAGGGGCTGATCCAGTGGTCCGGCGAGGATCAGGCGCTGCGCGCATTGCGGCAGGAGTAAGGGCCGGCCGCAAGCGCGCGGGCGGGGTTCGAAACCGGCCGTGCCGCCGGGCGGTGCCGCGTACGGGCGGGCGGCACGGCTGGCATCGCAGGGTCAAATCCATCACGCGGGCGGGCGATCCCGCGGCCCGTCAGCCGCCGATCCGCGCCACCCAGGCCCGGGCCAGCGTCAGGCCGTGGGCATCCGCCGCCGCGCCGTCCGTGGCGGCGAGCCGGGGGAAGGCCTCGGCCCAGCCGGGCGACAGTTTCTCAATCAGCCCGGGAAATTCCCGCAGCCAGTCGGCCACCATCGGGCGGTTCACCTCGAAATGGAACTGCATGCCATAGCCGGCGCGGCCCCAGCGGTAGCACTGCACCTCGGCCACCCCGGAGCGCGCCAGATGCAGGGCGCCGGGCGGCAGGGTGAAGGTATCGGCATGCCACTGGAAGATCGGAAAACGCGCGGGCAGGGCGCCGAGAACCGCCTCGCCCGTGGCGGCCGGGGTCGGCGCCACCTCGCACCAGCCGAATTCGCGCGCCACCCCCAGCCGGTTCCGGGCGCCAAGCCCGCGGGCGAAGAGTTGCGCACCAAGGCAGATGCCCAGCACCGCCTTTCCCGCCGCTGCCGTGTCCGCCATCAGACCGGCCAGCCGCGGCAGATAGGGGTGGATGCTGTCGTCGGTCGCGGCCTGCTCGCCGCCAAAGACCACCAGCGCGTCATATCTGTCCATGTCGGGCAGCGCGCCATCGGCAAAGGGCCGGTAAAGCCCGATCCGCGCCGCCTGCTCATGCAGGGCCACGCCCACCTGGCCGTGATGGGTGATCGCGGTATTCTCGACGATGGCGACGCGCATCCTGCCCTCCTGCCGTGCTGCCCGCATCCGGCCGCAGTGACAGCATGCCGGGCGGGCCGGTGCAAGGCCCCGCGCCGGCGCCGGAAAGCACTTGCGCCCCGGACGGGGAAGTGAAACAGGGAACCGCCAAACGAACATTCCCGAGGAGACCCCCATGGAGATTCGCGAGGCGCTTACCTTTGATGACGTGCTGCTGGTGCCCGCCGCCTCTTCGGTGCTGCCCTCGGAGGCCGATACCTCGACCTTCGTCACCAGGTCGATCCGCATGAACATTCCGCTCCTGTCCAGCGCCATGGACACCGTGACCGAGGGGCGCATGGCCATTGCGATGGCGCAGGCCGGCGGCATCGGCGTCATTCACCGAAACCTCGACCTCGAGGCGCAGGCGACCGAGGTCCGGCGGGTGAAACGCTTCGAATCCGGCGTGGTCTACAAGCCGATCACCCTGACGCCCGACCAGACGCTGGCGGATGCCAAGCTGTTGATGGAGCGCTACAACATCACCGGATTTCCGGTGGTCGATGCCGCGGGCCGCGTCCTTGGCATCGTGACCAACCGCGACATGCGCTTTGCGTCCGACGACCGCACCCCGGTCAGCGTGATGATGACCGCCGACAACCTGGCCGTCCTGCGCGAGCCGGTGGACCGCGCCCAGGCGATCTCGCTGATGAAGGCGCGGCGGATCGAGAAGCTGCTCGTCACCGATGCCGCGGGCAAGCTGACCGGCCTTCTGACGCTGAAGGACACCGAGAAATCGGTGCTGAACCCGCATGCCTGCAAGGACGACCTCGGCCGGCTGCGCGTGGCCGCCGCCTCGACCGTCGGCGATGCCGGGTTCGAGCGGAGCCAGGCGCTGATCGACGCCGGCGTCGACATGGTGGTGATCGACACCGCCCATGGCCACAGCGAGGGCGTCGCCCGCGCGGTGGAGCGGATCAAGAAGCTGTCGAATGCGGTGCAGGTGGTGGCCGGCAACGTCGCCACCGCCGAAGCAACCCGCGCGCTGATCGATGCGGGGGCGGATGCGGTCAAGGTGGGGATCGGCCCCGGCTCGATCTGCACCACCCGGATCGTGGCCGGCGTGGGCGTGCCGCAACTGACCGCGATCATGGAGTCCGCGCGCGAGGGCGGCGATATCCCGGTGATCGCCGATGGCGGCATCAAGTATTCCGGCGATTTTGCCAAGGCCATCGCGGCCGGTGCCTCCTGCGCCATGGTGGGCTCTGCCATCGCCGGCACCGATGAATCCCCGGGCGAGGTGATCCTGTGGCAGGGCCGCAGCTTCAAGGCCTATCGCGGCATGGGGTCGATCGGCGCCATGGCCCGCGGCTCGGCCGACCGTTACTTCCAGAAAGAGGCCAGCAGCGACAAGCTCGTCCCCGAGGGGATCGAGGGGCAGGTGCCCTACAAGGGATCGGTCGCTGCGGTCCTGCACCAGATGGTCGGCGGCTTGCGCGCCGCCATGGGCTATACCGGCTGCGCCACCGTTGCCGAGATGCGGCAGAACTGCCGTTTCGTTCGCATCACCGGCGCGGGACTGAAGGAGAGCCATGTCCATGACGTGCAGATCACCCGTGAAAGCCCGAATTACCGCGCCGGCTGAGGCGGGCCGCGTCAGCAGGGTCCGGCGATGACGCCCGCCGCCCGCGCCGGCGCCGCCATCGCGGTGCTGGACGCCATCCTCGCCGGTGACAATGCCGAGCATGCGCTGACCGGCTGGGCGCGCGCCGCGCGCTATGCCGGTTCCGGGGACCGGGCGGCGGTGCGCGATCTGGTCTTTCAGGCGTTGCGCCGGCGCCGTTCTGCCGCGGCACGGGGCGGCGGCGATAGCGGCCGCGGCCTGATCCTTGGCCTTGCGCGGGAGGCGGGCGAGGCGGGCTGGTTTTCCGGCGCGCCCCACGGCCCCGCGCCGGAGCGGCCCGACGAGGCCGGCCGGGAGCCGGCGGGCGACGAGGCGCTGGATGTGCCCGACTGGCTGGCGCCCAGGCTTCGCGCCGCACTGGGGGCGGATTACACGGCCGTCATGCAGGCGATGCGCGACCGCGCGCCGGTGGTGCTGCGGGTCAATGCCGGCCGGATCGGGCGGGACGAGGCCATGACACGGCTGGCCGCAGAGGGCATCGCGACCCGCCCTAATTCCCTTGCGGCGCTTGCGCTGGAAGTGACCGATGGTGCGCGGAAGGTCCAGCATTCCGACAGTTTCGCCGCCGGCCTGGTCGAGTTGCAGGATGCCGCCTCGCAGGCCGTGGTCGAGGCGCTTCCGCTGGCCGATGGCCTGCGGGTTCTCGACCTCTGCGCCGGCGGCGGCGGCAAGACGCTGGCCATGGCGGCGCGGGCGCGGCTGTCGCTCTGGGCACATGATGCCGCGCCCCGGCGCATGGCGGATCTGCCGCAGCGCGCGGCCCGGGCCGGCGCCGCGGTGATCCTGACCGATTCGCCCGAGGCGGCGGCGCCCTACGATCTGGTCCTGACCGATGTGCCCTGTTCCGGCTCGGGCAGCTGGCGGCGCGATCCCGAGGGCAAATGGGCGCTGACGCCGGGGCGGCTGGCCGGACTGGCCGGGGTGCAGGACGGCATTCTCGCCCGTGCCGCGACTCTGGCGCCGCGCATCGCCTATGCGACCTGTTCCTTCCTGCGCGAAGAGAACGAGGACAGGATCGCCGCCTTCCTGTCCGGGCATCTTGACTGGCGATTGCAGGCCGACCACCGCTTCACCCCGCTTGACGGCGGCGACGGCTTCTTTCTTGCCATTCTGCAACGGCTCTGATTTTACTCTACTTGTAGGTGTATTTCGGGCGGATTTAAACCGCGCTTAACGACTCGCACGGCCAAATGGGCCCAAGGGATGGTGGATTCCCTTGACGGAGGGTTGGGTGCATAGGCCGGAAGCTGAACTCAGGGCAGTGATGTCGACGGCGCGCGGGCTTTCGCCGCGTGCGGTCTGGCTGGTGGTGGCGGGCATTGCGGCCCTGGGGCTTGCCTATCTGGCCCATGAGACCGGCGCGCGTTTCGCGCTGGTGCTGACGGGCCTGGCGCTGATCGTGCTGACGTTGATGTTGCGTGGCATCGCCGGCTTCGACCAGCGGCGCGAGGAACGGCGTATCCGCGATCTGGCGTTGCTGATGGGCGAGGATGCGGCCCCCTGTTTCGCCACCGATGCCCTGGGCGAGATCCGGTTCCGCAACGCCTCGGCCATTGCCCGGTTCGGCGAAGGCGGCGGCCAGACCCTTGCCGCGGCCCTGGGCGACCAGTTCGCCTCGCCCGCGGCGGTGCTGTTCCGGTTGCAGGCGCGGGCGTCGGCTACCGGCTCGGCGCGCGAGGATGTGGTGACGCGCCGCGGCCATCTGCGGCTGTCGGTGCATCGCCTGGGCGAGGAACGCTTCCTCTGGCGGCTTGAGGAATTTCAGGATCGCAACCCGGGCGGCCGCGGGGCGGAGGGGCTGAGCCTGCCGATGATCGTCGCCAACCGTGCCGGCGTGGTGCTGTTTTCCAACGATGCGATGCGCCGCGTGCTGGGCGAACGGCCGAAGCGGCTGGACCGCATCTTCCTGCAAACCGATTTTCACAGCGGCGACGAGGTGCAGATTGCCTCGGCCAGCGGCCCGATCCGCGCCATCGTGGCCGAGGTCGAGGGTGCGGGCGACCGGAGGGAACTGTTCCTGCTGCCCGCGCCGGAACGCTATTCCAACGATACGGTGCCGACCGATTTCGAGAACGTGCCGGTGGCGCTGATGCGCTTTGGCGCCGATGGCGGATTGCGCGCGGCCAACCGTGCCGCCCGCGAGATGTTGCGCATGGGCGAGGGGTTCGAATCCGGTCTTGCCTTTCATGACCTGTTCGAGGATCTGGGCCGCCCGGTAAATGACTGGCTTCTCGATGTGGTCGAGGGGCGGCTGCCCGCCGGTGCCGAGGTGCTGCGCCTGCGCGTCCAGGGCGACGAGAGCTTCGCCCAGGTGCAGTTGCACCGCATCGTCGAGCGCGGCCGCTCCGGCGCGCTGGCCATCCTGTCCGATGCGACGGCGCTGAAGAAGCTTGAAACCCAGTTCAACCAGAGCCAGAAGATGCAGGCCGTCGGCCAGCTTGCCGGCGGGATCGCGCATGATTTCAACAATCTGCTTACGGCGATCTCCGGCCATTGCGACCTGCTTCTGCTGCGCCACGGCCCGGAGGATTCCGAATTTGCCGATCTCGAGCAGATCCGGCAGAACGCCAACCGTGCCGCCGCGCTGGTCAGCCAGCTTCTGGCCTTCTCGCGCAAGCAGACGCTGAAGCCCGAGCGGCTGGAACTGCATGACGTGCTATCGGAAGTGTCGCATCTTCTGAACCGGCTGGTGGGCGAGAAGGTGGAGTTGAGCGTCGTCCACGATCCCTGCGTCGGGCCGGTGCGGGCGGACCGCCGGCGGCTGGAACAGGTGCTGATGAACCTTGTCGTCAATGCCCGCGACGCCATGCCCGAGGGCGGCACGATCCGCATCGAGACCGCCCCCCTGACCCTGCCCGAGGCGATGCATCGCGGCCGCGCGACGGTCCCCGCCGGCGAATATGCGGTGATCCGCGTCATCGACAGCGGTTGCGGCATCCCGGCCGACCGGCTGGACAAGATCTTCGAGCCGTTCTTCATCACCAAGCGGATCGGCGAGGGGACGGGTCTCGGCCTCTCGACGGTCTACGGCATCGTCAAGCAATCCGGCGGCTATGTCTTCGTCGAAAGCCGGGACGGCACCGGAACCCGCTTCGACATCCTGTTTCCCGTGCACAAGCCCGACGAATCCGAACTCGCAACCCCCGAGCCGGACTCGCGCAGCCTGATCCTGCGCCGGGCCGAGGGCGTGGTGTTGCTGGTCGAGGACGAGGCGCCGGTCCGCGCCTTCGCCAGCCGGGCGCTGCGGATGCGCGGCTATACCGTGCTCGAGGCGGAAAATGCCGAGGAAGCGCTGAAGACGCTGCAGGATCCGGCGCTGATGGTCGACGTCTTCGTCACCGATGTGGTTATGCCGGGGATGGATGGTCCCTCCTGGGTGAAGCGCGCGCTGGAGGACCGGCCCGATGTCCGGGTGGTCTTCGTCTCGGGCTATGCCGAGGACTGCCTGAACGAGGACCAGTCGCGCATCCCGAATTCGGTCTTCCTGGCCAAGCCGTTCTCGCTCAACGATCTGACCGCGGTCGTGCAAGGCCAGTTGCATTGAACGGCCCCGGCCCGCCGGCGCGCAGGGCGGCGGACCGGCGCCTTCAGGACGCGCGGGCCGACGCCAGCGAGGCATAAAGCGCGAAATCCTCCGCCGCCGCGACCTGCATCAGCGCTTCGGTTTCGGGCGAAAGCTCGGTCGCGCCGGGTGGCGAGACGTTCAGCCGCGGCAGGACGATCTCGCAGCCGAGCCGATCCTCTAGGAAATCGACGAAACTGTCGAAATCCTCGTAGCGGAACAGCCGGTCCGCGCCCCGGCCCTGACGCGGACGGAGGAACTTTGCCTGGCTGCCGACATCGGCATAATCTGGACGCGGGTCGCGGCACCAGCCCTGCACGAAGCCGTCGAAACTCATCTCCCTGGTCGAGCGGCTCGAATCGGTCTGGTCATCGCGCGCCCGGAACCGATACCAGGAACCCAACCAGTCACGGGGCTCGCGCATCAGGGCAACGACCGTCCAGTCGGCCTTGGAGGCGGCTTCGAGATAGGGGCCGACGAAACGGCGGAAACGATGCACTGTGGTGTGCTTCAGTACCGGCGGGCGTTGAACCGATACCGCGGCCAGCGGCTCCAGCGCGGCGGCGATGGCGGTCGATCCCGTTTTCGGCGTGGCCAGGAAAACCAGCCTCTGATCCCAGAATACCAGCATTTCAGCCCTTTTTTCATTCCCGCCCCGTTTCGGGCCGCAGCGTAAACTATCCCTTAACGGATTCGGGCAAAAGCTGATTTTCACAGAATTCGCTTGAATTGATCCTGATTTGTTCTCATAACGGCAGGAACAGGTCGGGAACATCCATCGGGATTGCCGCCTGCGGGCGGCTATGGAATAAGGGACCGATCATGACGACAGCCAGTCTGCTGGACTTCGGGAGCAAGCGCGACATGGACAAGAAGAAGGCGCTTGAAAGCGCGCTCCAGCAGATCGAACGGCAGTTCGGCAAGGGCTCGATCATGCGGCTTGGCGCCGACAGCCCGGCGATGGAGATCGAGGCGACCTCGACCGGCTCGCTCGGTCTCGACATCGCGCTCGGGATCGGAGGGCTGCCCAAGGGCCGCGTGGTGGAAATCTTCGGTCCCGAAAGTTCGGGCAAGACCACGCTTACGCTGCATGTGGTGGCCGAAGAGCAGAAGAAGGGCGGCGTCTGCGCCTTCGTCGATGCCGAACACGCGCTCGATCCGCAATATGCCAAGAAGCTGGGCGTCAATCTGGACGAATTGCTGATCAGCCAGCCCGACACCGGGGAACAGGCGCTGGAAATCGTCGATACGCTGGTCCGCTCGGGCGCGGTCAGCCTGATCGTCGTCGACTCGGTGGCGGCACTGACGCCCAAATCGGAACTCGAAGGCGACATGGGCGATGCCACCGTCGGCGCCCAGGCCCGGCTGATGAGCCAGGCGATGCGCAAGCTGACGGCCAGCATCGGCCGCAGCAACTGCATGGTGATCTTCATCAACCAGATCCGGATGAAGATCGGCGTGATGTTCGGCAGCCCCGAGACGACGACCGGCGGCAATGCGCTGAAGTTCTACGCCAGCGTCCGGCTTGACATCCGCCGCATCGGCTCGATCAAGGATCGCGACGAGGTGGTGGGCAACACGACCCGGGTGAAGGTGGTGAAGAACAAGGTCGCGCCGCCCTTCAAACAGGTGGAATTCGACATCATGTATGGCGAGGGTATTTCGAAGACGGGCGAGTTGATCGATATCGGCGTCAAGGCCGGCGTGGTCGAGAAATCGGGTTCCTGGTATTCCTACAAGGACGACCGCATTGGCCAGGGCCGCGAGAATGCCAAGACCTTCCTGAAGAACAACCCCGCCATCGCCGCCGATATCGAGGATCGTCTGCGCGCGGCCAACGGGCTTGATTTCCACATGTCCTCCGACGATGGGGTGGTCAGCGAGGACGACTGATCCCGGCAAGCCGCCAAGGGGGCGCGCATTTGCCGCGTCGCGCCGATCCCCCGTGGACAGGCGCGTGGCGCGTCGTTACATGAGGCCTGCTCGATCCCGATTGAAAGGCCCCTCCCATGGCGTCCTTGAACGACATCCGCTCTACCTTTCTTGATTTTTTCGAAAAGAACGGCCACCGCGTGGTGGAAAGCTCGCCCCTGGTGCCGCGCAACGATCCGACGCTGATGTTCGCCAATTCGGGGATGGTGCAGTTCAAGAACCTGTTTACCGGCGCGGAGCATCGCAACTACACCCGCGCCACGACGGCGCAGAAATGCGTTCGCGCCGGCGGCAAGCACAACGACCTCGACAATGTGGGCTATACCGCGCGGCACCATACCTTCTTTGAAATGCTGGGGAATTTCTCCTTCGGCGATTATTTCAAGGAAACCGCCATCCCGCTTGCCTGGGAATTGCTGACAAAGGATTTCGGCCTCAATCCCAAGCGGTTGCTGGTCACGGTCTATCACACCGACGACGAGGCGGCCGCGATCTGGAAGAAGGTGGCCGGGCTGCCTGATGACAAGATCATCCGCATCCCTACCAACGACAATTTCTGGATGATGGGCCCCACCGGCCCCTGCGGCCCCTGCACCGAGATCTTCTACGACCATGGGCCGCATATCTGGGGCGGACCGCCAGGCAGCGCCGAAGAGGATGGCGACCGTTTCATCGAGATCTGGAACAACGTCTTCATGCAGTTCGAGCAGTTCGAGGACGGCTCGCGCCGCGAGCTGGAGGCGAAATCCATCGACACCGGCATGGGGCTGGAGCGGATTGGCGCGCTCTTGCAGGGCAAGCACGACAATTATGACACCGACCTGATGCGCAGCCTGATCGAGGCCAGCGCCAATGTCACCAATGCCGATCCCGACGGGCTGGGCAAGGTGCACCACCGCGTCATCGCCGATCATCTGCGCTCGACCTCGTTCCTGATCGCCGATGGCGTGATGCCCTCGAATGAGGGGCGCGGCTATGTGCTGCGGCGCATCCTGCGCCGGGCGGCGCGGCATGCGCATATGCTGGGGGCGCAGGATCCGGTGATGCATCGGCTGGTGCCGGCGCTGGTGCGCCAGATGGGCGCGGCCTATCCCGAACTGGTCCGGGCGCAGGTGCTGATCGAAGAGACGCTGAAGCTGGAGGAGACCCGGTTCCGCCAGACGCTGGAGCGCGGCCTGCGGCTGCTGGACGACGAGTTGGCGAAGATCCCCGAGGGCGCGGAGCTGCCGGGCGATGCCGCGTTCAAGCTCTATGACACCTACGGTTTCCCGCTGGATCTGACCCAGGACGCGCTGCGCGAGATGGGCCGGACGGTCGATATCGCTGGCTTCGATGCCGCCATGACCGAACAGCGGACCAAGGCGCGCGCCTCCTGGACGGGCTCGGGCGAGGCGAAGGATGCGCGGATCTGGTTCGAACTGGCCGAAAAGCAGGGCACGACCGAATTTCTGGGCTATGAGACCGAAACCGCCGAGGGCGTGATCCAGGCGCTGGTGCGCGACGGGGCCGAAATCGCCTCGGCCGCGGCGGACGAGGCGGTGCAGATCGTGGTCAACCAGACGCCGTTCTACGGCGAATCGGGCGGCCAGGTCGGCGATTCCGGCTGGATCCGCACCGATACCGGGCTGGTGGAGGTGAGCGATACCAAAAGAGCCGCCGGCGTCTTTATCCACATCGGCGTGGTGGCCGAGGGGGCGGTGACGCGCGGCCAGCCGGCGAAGCTGGAGGTGTCGCATGCCCGCCGCAGCGCGATCCGCGCCAACCATTCGGCGACGCATCTGCTGCACGAGGCGCTGCGCCGCGCGCTGGGGGAGCATGTCGCGCAGAAGGGCAGCCTGAATGCCGCCGACCGGCTGCGCTTCGATTTCAGCCACAATGCCGCGCTGACGGCGCCGGAACTGACGCAGGTCGAGGACGAGGTGAACGCCTTCGTGCGGCAGAATACGCCGGTCGAGACCCGGATCATGACGCCCGACGATGCCCGCGCCATCGGTGCGCAGGCGCTGTTCGGCGAGAAATACGGCGACGAGGTGCGGGTGGTGTCGATGGGCACGCTCGACGGTTCGGGCAAGGGCGGGGACGGCAAGACCTACAGTCTGGAGCTTTGCGGCGGCACCCATGTGCGGCGCACCGGCGATATCGGCGCGGTGGTGCTGATGGGCGACAGCGCCTCTTCGGCGGGGGTGCGGCGGATCGAGGCGCTGACGGGCGAGGCGGCGCTGGCGCATCTGCGGGCGCAGGATGCGCGGCTTGCCGAGATCGCAGCGGTGCTGAAGGCCCCGACCAGCGAGGTTGTCGAGCGGGTGAAGGCGCTGTTCGACGAGCGTCGCGGCTTGCAGAACGAGGTGGCGACGCTGCGTCGCGAACGCGCGATGGGCGGCGGCGGTCAGGGGCCTGAGGCCCGGGACATCAACGGAATCAAGCTTGTGGCCCAGGTTCTTAAAGGCGTTTCCGGCAAGGACCTGCCGGCCCTGATCGACGAGATGAAGGGCCGCATCGGCTCTGGCGCCATCCTGCTGATCGCCGACACCGGCGCCAAGCCCGCCGTTGCGGCCGGTGTCACCGGCGACCTGACCGGGCGGCTGTCGGCGGTCAGCCTTGTCAAGGCTGCGGCCGAGGCGATGGGCGGCCGGGGCGGCGGTGGCCGGCCGGACATGGCGCAGGCCGGCGGCGCCGACATTTCCCGGGCCGAGGCGGCAATCGCCGCGGCCGAAGCCGTGATCGGAGCCTGACCCATGCCCGCAGCTTACTGGATTGCCCATATTCATGTGACCGACCCCGCGCGCTATGCGCTTTATGCCAAGGGCGCGACGGTCGCCATCGCGGCGCATGGCGGGGAATTTCTCGCCCGCGGCGGGCGCTACCAGCAGCTTGAGGGGCAGGACCGCGCGCGCAATGTCGTCGCGCGGTTTCCAAGCTTCGAGGCCGCGGTGGCCTGCTACGACTCGGCCGAATACCAGGCGGCGCTGGAACATGCCAAGGGCGCGGCCGAGCGCGATCTGGTGGTGGTCGAGGCGGCGGAATAGCCCGCGGCCCGATCCCGGCGGCCAACCGCCTGCGGTCATGCACGAAAATTTGCCGTATCCACCCGGCAGGCCCCCGTTCCGGCGCTTAACGCCGCGCGATTGCAGTGCTAATGTGCTGGCAACAGGGGCAGTTTTCGGGGGCTGGGAAGGTCGAACGACCCAAGGCCATCCCGGTCGGGCGGGAAGGGTAGACCATGTGCCGTTGGGCGGCCTATGCGGGCGAGCCGATCTTTCTGGAAGATATCGTCAGCCGGCCGGGCCATTCGCTGATCCGCCAAAGCCATTGCGCCACCCAATGCCACACCGCGATCAATGCCGACGGGTTCGGCATCGCCTGGTATGACGCGCGGCCCGAACCCGGGCTCTACCGCGACGTCATGCCGGCCTGGAGCGATCCCAACCTGCGCAGCCTGACGGCGCAGGTGAAATCCGGGCTGTTTCTGGCCCATGTCCGCGCATCGACCGGCACGGCGACCAGCCGCAACAATTGCCACCCTTTCGTTTCGGGCCGGTGGAGCTTCATGCACAACGGGCAGGTCGGCGGCTATGACGCCTTTCGCCGCGATGCCGACATGATGATCCCCGACCGGCTTTATGGTCAGCGCAAGGGGGCGACCGACAGCGAGGCGCTGTTTCTGGTCGCCGTCGACGAAGGTCTGGATGCCGACCCCTGCGCGGCGCTGGAACGTGCGGCGTCGCGGTTCCTGGCGCTGGCGCGCAGCAAGGGTTCGGCGCCGCATCTGCGGATGACGGCGGCGCTGTCGGATGGCAGCCGCCTCTATGCCGTCCGCTATGCCAGCGACAGCGCGGCGGCGCCCTCGCTCTATTACGGCTGGTCGGATGCCCGCGCCGGCATGGCGGTGGTCTCCGAACCGCTGGAAAGCGGCGAGGACGACTGGACCGTGGTGCCCGACGGCAGCTTCTGCACCTTCGAGGGCGCGGCCGTCACCATGCAGCCCTTCGACCCCGGCCGCCATCTCGCCGCCGCCGCGGCCTGAGCCGTCCGGCCGTCGAAGCGGGGCGGGCCGGTGGTTTCCCGGCCCGCCCCCAAAAGTGTCAGTCCATGGCCTTGAAGTTCAGGCTCGCACCTTCGCGGATGCCGCTGAACCAGCGCGCCGTCACCGTCTTGGTCTTGGTGTAGAAGCGCAGCGCATCCGGCCCGTACTGGTTGAGATCGCCGAAGGCCGACCGCTTCCAGCCGCCGAAACTGTAGTAGGACAGCGGCACGGGGATCGGGAAGTTGATCCCCACCATGCCCACGTTCACCCGCGAGGCGAAATCGCGCGCGGTATCGCCATCGGCGGTGAAGATCGCGGTTCCGTTGCCGTATTCGTTGTCCATCACCAGCGCCAGCGCATCGTCATAGCTCTGCGTCCGGACCTGGCTGATGACCGGACCGAAGATCTCCTGCTTGTAGATGTCCATCTCGGGGGTAACGTTGTCGAACAGCGTGGCGCCGACGAAGAATCCGTTCTCATAGCCCTGGATCTTGATGCCGCGGCCGTCGACGACCAGTTTCGCGCCCTGGTCCACGCCCGATCCGATCAGGCCGACGATCCGGTCGCGCGCCTGGGCGGTGATGACCGGGCCGAAATCAACATCCTCGCCCGCGGTATAGGGGCCGACCTTCAGCTTCTCGATCCTCGGGATCAGCCGCTCCACCAGCGCATCGGCGGTCTTGTCGCCCACCGGCACCGCGACAGAGATCGCCATGCAACGTTCGCCCGCCGCGCCGAAGCCCGCGCCCACCAGCGCATCGGCGGCCTTGTCGAGATCGGCGTCGGGCATGATGATCATGTGGTTCTTGGCGCCGCCGAAGCATTGCGCCCGCTTGCCGTTCGTCGCGGCGCGGCCGTAGATGTACTGCGCGATCGGGGTGGAGCCGACAAAGCCCACGGCCTGGATCACCGGATGGTCGAGGATGCCGTCCACGATCTCCTTGTCGCCATTGATCACCTGCAGGACGCCATCGGGCAGCCCGGCCTCTTGCAGCAGTTCCGCCAGCAGGAGCGAGGTCGAGGGCGTCCGCTCGCTGGGTTTCAGGATCATCGCATTGCCGGCCACCAGCGCAGGCGCCATCTTCCACAGCGGAATCATCGCCGGAAAGTTGAAGGGGGTGATGCCGGCCACGACACCAAGCGGCTGGCGCATGGCGTAAAGGTCGATCCCCGGGCCGGCGGAATCGGTGTATTCGCCCTTCATCATCGCCGGGGCGCCCATGCAGACCTCGACCACTTCAAGGCCGCGCTGCACATCGCCGCGGGCGTCGGGCAGGGTCTTGCCATGTTCGCGGCTGACCGCCTCGGCCAGCTTGTCCATGTTCTGGTTGATCAGCGCGCCGAAGGCCATCATCACCCGGGCGCGGCGCTGCGGGTTGGTCGCCGCCCATTTCACCTGGGCGCGGGCGGCTTCGGCGATGGCATGGTCAAGCTCTGCGCCCGAGGCCAGCGCGACGCGGGCCTGCACCTCGCCGGTGGCGGGGTTGAAAATGTCGGAGAACCGGCCCGAAGAGCCGGAAACCTGCTTGCCGTTGATCCAGTGGCCAATCTCTTTCATCGCAATCCTCCTTGGGGATGGCGCGGTTATACCCTTGCGGAAATGCCGGATACAGGCTGAATGGGCCAAAGCCATCTTGCAAAAATGCAAAGGGGGGGCGATGGACTGGGACGATCTGCGGGTCTTTCTGGCGGTCGCGCGCAGCGAAAGCCTGTCGGCGGCGGGCAAGCGGCTGCAGATCGACCCCGCGACCGTGGGCCGGCGGATCGCCCGGCTGGAAGAATCCGCCGGCGCGCGGCTGTTCCTGCGCAGCCCGCAGGGCTATGCGTTGACCGAGGCGGGGCAGCGGCTGGTCCCGGCCGCCGAACAGGCCGAGGTGGCGCTGCGCGAGGCGGCGGAGGCGATCGGCAGCGCCGAGAGCGGCGGGCTGTCCGGCCTTATCCGGCTCGGCGCGCCGGATGGCTGCGCAAACTATCTTTTGCCGCAGGTGCTGGCGCGGATCTGCGATGCGAATCCGGGGCTGGAGGTGCAGCTTGTCGCGCTGCCGCGGCTGTTCAACCTCTCCAGGCGCGAGGCCGACATGGCAATCGGCGTCTCGCGGCCGCGGACCGGGCGGCTGACGGTGCAGAAGCTGACCGATTATCACCTGTCCCTTGCGGCCTCGCGCGACTTTCTGGCCGCCCATCCGCTGACCACGCGCGCGGATCTGACCGGGCATCCCTTCGTGAGCTATATTCCCGACCTGATCTTCGACCGCGAACTCGACTATCTGGCCGAGATCGGCAGCCCGGCCGCGCGGCTGACCTCGAACTCGGCCGCGGTGCAGCTGAACTTCCTGCGGCAGGGGGCGGGGGTGGGGGTCGTGCATGATTTCGCGCTGCCCTCGGCGCCGGAACTGGTGCGCGTGCTGCCCGGCGAGATCCGCCTGCGCCGGGCCTTCTGGCTCGCCCGCCATGCCGACGATGCCCGCGTCGCCCGCCTGACCCGTTTTGCCGAGGCGCTGGTGCGCGAGAGCCGGACCGAGATCGCCCGGCTTGAAGCTGCCGCTTGACAGAAACTCCGGCACATCCGAGGCTTGCGGGAGCCGATGCGGGAGGGAGGAGCCCATGCTTGTCAGCCAGATCCTGAAATCGAAAACGCCCGGGGTGGCGACCATTCTCCCCGGCGCCAGCGTGGGCGAGGCGGTGGCCGAGTTGTCCGGCCGCCGGATCGGGGCGCTGGTCGTCTCCGGCGATGGCCAGGCCGCATTGGGCATCCTGTCAGAGCGCGACATCGTGCGCGAGCTTGGCCGGAACGGCGCCGCCTGCCTGACGGCGAAGGTCGAGGACATCATGACCCGCAACCCGGTGTCCTGCAAGCCCGGCGACACGGCGGTCGCGGTGCTGCAGAAGATGACCGACGGCCGCTTCCGCCACCTGCCGGTGGTCGATGGCGGCCAGATGGTCGGCCTGATCTCGATCGGCGATGTGGTGAAGGCGCGGCTGGACGAGCTGCATGTGGAGAAGGATGCGCTGGAGGGGATGATCAAGGGCTTCTGACGCTGCGATGCAGCATTTCGTCCTTGCGCAGGCGGGGGCGATGATGTTGCCTTGTGTTGCGTCAGGCACCAGGGGAGTCAGGCCTCAATGCGCATCGGACTTTATCCCGGCACCTTCGATCCGGTCACGCTCGGCCATATCGACATCATCCAGCGCGCCATGGCGCTGGTCGATCGGCTGGTGATCGGCGTGGCGATCAACCGCGACAAGGGACCGCTCTTCCCGCTGGAGGAGCGGGTCGCGATGATCGAGGCGGAATGCGCGGCGATTTCCGCCCGTGTGGCGGGCGAGATCGTCGTCCACCCGTTCGAGAACCTGCTGATCGACTGCGCGCGCGACGTGGGCGCCGGCGTGATCATCCGCGGGCTGCGCGCCGTGGCCGATTTCGAATATGAATTCCAGATGGTCGGGATGAACCGCGCGCTCGATTCCTCGATCGAGACCGTGTTCCTGATGGCCGATGCCCGGCGGCAGGCCATCGCGTCGAAACTGGTGAAAGAGATTGCCCGGCTTGGCGGCGACGTATCGCATTTCGTCACCCCCGCCGTGAACACTGCCCTGCGTGCCCGGTTCGCCTGAGCCCGGCCGGTGACGGGGTTGCAAGCCCCCAGCGCGCGCCTGTCAGGCGCGGCCGTAGACCGCCTCATGGGCAAGTTGCGGGGCATCTTCGGGGAAGATCCCGAGATCGAGCGCGATTTCCCGCGGCATGCGGGCAATCTCGTCGCGGGTGCGGCGATAGAGCGCCCGCTTGCGGGCGGCGGCGATAAGCGTGGTGAACATCTTGGAGTCCTTTCCGGCGGGGGGTCTGCTTTTCCTTCCCCTTCGGCGGTAATATGGCGCCTTTGTTATCGCTAACAACCCGCAATGCTGCGGTGCGGCTATGCGCGGCGCGCAAGGGTCGCACGAAATGCAAAGGGCGCCCGAAGGCGCCCTTTCCCGGCGGATCCGCCGTTTTATGTCAGATGAGTTTTCCCATTGCGACGGCGGTATCGGACATTCGGTTGGAGAAGCCCCATTCG